>CAMWTI010000027.1 GCA_947177135.1 uncultured Porphyromonadaceae bacterium
GCAAGACAATCCGTTCTCCAAGATATTTGGCCAGGGCGGTGACCTTGCCGCGCAATTCCATCAGTTCCGTGAGAATGCTGTTTACGCGGTCTGAGTCATTGTTGGCTGCGGCGTCTGTCATCAGACGCCGTAATTCTTTCTCCTGCCATTCAAGCACCGCATTCTTCCAACCATAGACAGCTTTGGGCACTCTGTCGGCAAGGCAGTCCCTCTCGGTTTCCACTCTTGAATGCTTGGTGTGGATGCGGCTCAGCTGATATTTCTCGCTGACCATATTGGCGGCAAGTCTGCGCAGGGTGTCATCAGGGTCTGATGCAAGAAGGCGGGAAATAAACAATTCATCGAATTCGTCAAGCATTGAATTGCGCATGCGTTCCGCCTCAGCGCCAAGTTCGTCTTCAAGTTTTTTTGTCTGAGCGAGAGTTGTCGCTTCATTCATAATGCGTTTCAGGCCTTCCTCCCGGTGGAGGTTCACTATCTCTTCAATTTCTGCTTCCCTGGCCGCACGCTCATGACGCCACTGGCCCGTAAGCCCCATGGCCGCGTTATAAGTTTTAAGCAGATCGGCGTTGCAGAAAGTCATGTCGTCCTGAGCGAGTTCAGAGTCAATAAAGTCAATGACTCTGACCGGCATGATATTCCCGTCATTGTCTGTGACGTCACATAAGTGAATCATGCCATATTTCAGCACCAGCCTCAGAGTGGCCAGTTCATATGGCCGCAGATATGCCATGCGGTCAGAGCTGATAGCAGTTTCCCTCCTTATCAAGGATGAATCAGTTACAATAGCTGCGTCCTCTTCATTGTTTTCGTTAGCCGGCCGTGTCCGGCCGACCTTGACATCGGCTGCTTGTGCACGGAATTTTGCCACCTGAAGAGCCAGAGTGTCTTCATTGGCACCCAACAAGCGCGAACATTCCTTGACATACTCGTTGCGGGTGACGTCATTGGGTATGACGGAAATGGAGCGGACGATATCCGTAATGACGCGTGATCGGCCGATGGGATCATTAGCCGCCACATCTTTCAGCAGGACCTGGGTCTTGAAACGGAGGAAGTCGGTTTCGTGTTCTGCCATATATGCCTGGATCTGCTCCAGAGTGTGTGCCTGGGCAAATGAATCGGGATCTTCGCCGTCAGGAAGCAGCATCACTTTGATGTTCAGACCTTCGGCCAACAGCATGTCGATTCCGCGGAGCGAGGCCTTTATGCCTGCCGCGTCACTGTCGTAGATCACAGTTACATTCTCGGTAAACCGGTGTATAAGCGAGATCTGTCCGTCGGTGAGTGACGTGCCTGACGATGCAACCACATTTTCCATTCCACGTTGCGACATTGATATGACGTCCATGTATCCTTCAACAAGGATACACTTGTCGGCCGACACGATGGCGCGCCTCGCCTGATAGAGTCCGTATAACTGGTTGCTTTTGTGATATATTACGCTCTCGGGAGAATTGACATATTTGGAAATATCCTTGTCTTTGCGCAAAGTCCGGCCGCCAAAAGCCACCACTTTGCCAGACAATGCGAATACCGGATAGATTACGCGGCCACGGAAACGGTCAAACAGCTGCCCGCGCTCGCTTTTTCCACATAACCCTGTGTCGAGCAGTAATTTTTCAGAGTAACCTTTGTTCAGCGCGTCAGACAGCAATGCATCCCATCGATCAAGTGCATAGCCGAGCCTGAAGCGCTTGATGGCGGCATCGGTGATTCCGCGTTCACGAAAATATGAAAGGCCGATGGCACGTCCATCTGGATTTTCAGTAATATTGTGCTCGAAATGACGCAGCGCGAAATCATTGAGCGCCAACATGCTTTCGCGCTCGGTGGCGGCCTCCATCTGTTCTGGGGTCATCTCCTCCTCGGCCACTTCTATGCCATATTTGTTGGCAAGCCAGCGCAGCGCCTCGCCATAACCGAGTTGCTCGTGCTCCATTATGAAGCCTACCGCACTACCTCCCTTGCCGCATGAAAAGCACTTGCAATAACCTTTGGCTTTGCTGACGGAGAACGACGGTGTGCGTTCATTGTGAAAAGGACACAGGCCCATATAATTCGCACCCCGTCGCTTAAGGTTAACAAAATCAGACACCACTTCCACAATGTCGGCGGTGTCAAGTATCTTTCTGACTGTTTCCGGATCAATTCTTCTCATATGCCGAAAATATTACGGATAATCCACCATGCTATAGTCATGGCCAAAAAGCAGCAAACTACTGCCCGCGAAAGCACAATATGGCGTAATCTATGAAAACGCGTGGGCCACATTTCAATTATTATGGCCAACAGCAACAACAAGATGACCGGTGGAAGAAAATAATTATATGACAGCGCGTCAGCGAAGCGCCAGGAGCATAAAGCATGTATCGCTCTCGACGTGCCGCATCCCGGACAAGCGTATCCGGTAAGGTGCATGATCGGGCATTTCGGAAAATAATGTCCGTATTCTCCAGTTGGATCAACCAGCGAGATCACGCCGACTGCAACTATTGCAGCGACCGGTAGAATAAGCACTGCCTTTCTCGTCCTCATTTGTCGATCTTAACAATTGCGCACACTGCAAATGTGGCCAGACAGCTTGCCATGACCAGAGCAAAGAAGTCGATATAACCCACTGATTCCTGTAACTTTCCGGCAATTATTCCCGGTAGCATCAGTCCGAGAGCCATGATTCCTGTGCAGAAAGCATAGTGTGATGTCGAGTATGATGTGTTGCTGCAAAAATATATCAGATACATCATATATGCGGTGAAGCCGAATCCATAGCCGAATTGCTCCACCAGCAGACCACCGCTGATAAGCCAAAGAGATTGAGGCTGGGCAATCGCCAGATAACAGTAAAAAGCACTGGGCAGAGTCAGCGACAGCGCCATCGGCCAAAGCATCCGACGCAAACCGTAACAGCTTATGCAGATGCCGCCGACTATGCCTCCGGCAACAATGCCGATGACACCAAACGTGCCATTGGCGATTCCGATCTGTTCGGTTGTCAGTCCGAGACCACCATATTCCACAGGATCTTTTAGAAACGGTTGCACCATTTTGCCAAGTAAAGCTTCGGGGAGGCGATAGAGCAACATGAATGCTATAGCCACACCTATGTCGGGTTTAGTAAAGAATGTGACAAGCGTTGTGCCGAAATCTTTTACTATTCCGCCGACCGTTTGCTTTCCGTGAGAAACGTCGGCAGTGGGTCGCGGAAGAATGAACGAATGATACAAGGCGCTGAGAAAGAAAAAGGCCGACAGTCCGACAAACATAGTGCTCCATGCCGATGAAACTGATAGACCGTTCCTGATCATGCGCCCGGCCAGATAGACAACTCCGCCGGATGCCGCCAGATTGGCAAGACGATAAAAAGTTGAGCGGATGCCGACATAGAATGCCTGGTCTTTCTGTGTAAGCGCCAGCATATAGAACCCGTCGGCGGCAATGTCGTGAGTGGCCGAACAGAAGGCCACTCCCCAGAATGCCGCCAGGCTTAGCTTTAGAAAATCAGGACCGGGCAGCGCCACGGCAACCAGTGTCATACCGGCGCCCATTGCCGCCTGCATTAGCAGGATCCATCGGCGTTTGGTCATCAAGATGTCAACAAACGGCGCCCAAAAGGGTTTGATGACCCATGGAAGATATAACAATGACGTGAACAATGCCACTTCGGCATTGTTCACGCCCATATCTTTGAGCAGAATTACTGACAGAGTCGCCACGACAGCATTGGGAAGTCCCTCAATCAGGTAGAGAGACGGAATCCATGATGCCGGACAGCTTCGTGTCTGTTTATTGAGCAGCAGTCTTTTCAATCCACTTGCGGGCATTGATAAACGCGTCAATCCAGGGAGTTACTTCATCTGAACGATGAGCAGTGGGATAATATCCGCACTGCCAGGGGAAGATGGCACGTTCCAGATGCGGCATGATGGCCAGATGACGGCCGTCGGCCGATGTCAGGGCGGCCACGTCGTAAGCTGATCCGTTAGGATTGCCCGGATATGTCGAATATGAATATTTTGCTGCGACGTGATATTCGCTTTCGGGTCTCGACAAGCAGAAGCGACCTTCGCCATGAGCCACCCAGATTCCAAGCGACAAGCCTGACAAAGAACTTAGCATCACCGAATTGTTATCAGGGATCTCCAGACTCAGGAATGTCGATTCAAACTTGTGACTGATATTGTGGTCCATATGGGCTTCTGTGTCGTCAAGACCTAGCAGATTCAGTTCCATCATCAACTGGCAGCCGTTGCATACGCCGAGGCTCAGAGTGTCGTTGCGTTTGTAGAAGCGCTCCAGAGCCGCGCGGGCGGTGTCATTCCAGCGGAATCCTGAGGCCCAGCCCTTGGCCGAACCAAGAACGTCGGAATTTGAGAATCCGCCGCAGAATACGATCATGTTCACATCTTCCAGAGTTTCGCGGCCGGTCATCAGGTCGGTCATGTGCACGTCTTTGACGTCAAATCCGGCCAAATAGAGGGAGTAAGCCATTTCGCGATCGCCGTTCACGCCTTTTTCGCGGATGATGGCTGCGCGAATTCCGGTGCGGTCGTGGCTGAACGACAGCGAGCGTGAGGCTAAGGTGCCGTTCCAGTTTTTGGCGAAGTGATAGCGAACAGGCTGTTGGCCATAATTGGTGGTTCGCTGAGCTGCACATTCTTTGCCGCTTTGGATTGCATCGAGCATCGCCGACGGCGTGATCCAGTTGCGCAGAAGTTCTTCAACACTGAGGACTATGCGTTTTTCGGAAGCGGTTATGACGGTGAGAACGCTCTTTTCGGCCGGCGACACCAGACCGATCAAAGAAGCGTTTACGCCGCAGCTGAACAGCAACTTCTGGACTGCGTCAAGGTTTTCATTGACAACCTGAAGCACGACACCAGGATTTTCGGCAAACAGAGCCATAACAGCATTGTCGTTGAGGTGCTGTGAGTCAAATGTGACAGACACGGGAGCAGAGGTGGCAAACATCATTTCAAGCAACGTGGTGACTGCACCGCCGGCTGAGATGTCGTGGATGGCTTCGATCAACTGAAGGTTGACCAGCTGCTGGACAGCGGCAAATGCTTTTGCAAATGCTTCAGGCGAAGCCACAGAGGGTGCTTCGCTGCCAATTTTTCCAAGAGTCTGCATCAAAGCCGAGCCGCCGAGCGCCGCAGGCATTGACGAGAAGTCTATGTGGAGCAGTGTCGATTTCACCGGTTCCAGTACCGGACTGACGATCTTACGCACATCGCCTGTCTCAGCTGCGGCCGAAATGATCACGGTGCCAGGAGCATAGACCTTTTCTTCGCCATATTTCTGGGTCATTGAGAGCGAGTCTTTGCCTGTAGGAATGTTCACGCCAAGCGCACATGCAAAGTCGCTTGCCGCTTGCACAGCACGGTATAGGGCTGCGTCTTCGCCTTTGTTTTTACACGGCCACATCCAGTTGGCCGACAACGATATCCCGCCAAGGCCGTCGGCAAGCGGGGCGCCGACAATATTGGTCAAAGCCTCGGCGATGGCCATGACTGATCCTTTGGCTGAGTCGACAAGTGCAACCTGCGGAGCGTGTCCGATCGAAGTCGCCATGCCTTTTGTTCCAGTAAAATCAAGGGCCACAGCGCCGCAGTCGCTCAATGGCATCTGAGTGGCACCCTGGCATTGCTGACGAGCCACTTTGCCAGTCACAGACCGGTCTACTTTGTTGGTAAGCCAATCTTTGCATCCGACTGCTTCCAATGCAAGTACGTTTTTGACGTACTCTTCAATATGGTCTTCTTTCAGTTCTGCATCTTCATATGACAGAGTCACTGTGGTGTCGGTCATCACAGTCTTAGGCGAGGATCCGAACATGTCTTTCATGCCGAGATCAATAGGCTTCACTCCGTCAGCCTGTTCAAAAACGAACCGATCGTCGCCGGTGGTTTCGCCCACCACGTAGAACGGAGCGCGTTCACGGTCGGCAATAGCTTTGACGCGGTCGATGTCAGCAGCCTTCATGACCATGCCCATACGTTCCTGACTTTCATTGCCGACAATTTCCTTGGATGACAAAGTCGGGTCTCCTACTGGAAGTGAGGCGATGTCAATGTGTCCGCCTGTTTCTTCAACCAGTTCAGACAGGGCGTTCAGGTGGCCGCCTGCTCCATGATCGTGAATTGAGACGATCGGGTTTTCAGGGCTTTCCGCCAATGCACGGATCACATTTGCCACACGCTTTTGCATTTCCGGATTTGCGCGTTGCACGGCATTAAGTTCGATCGCGTTGTCATATTGTCCGGTTGCCACAGAGCTGACAGCTCCGCCGCCCATGCCGATACGATAGTTGTCACCGCCCATTACAATCACTTTCTCACCAGCTTCAGGATGACCTTTCAACGCGTCGCGTTTTGATGCGAACCCAACGCCTCCCGCAAGCATGATCACTTTGTCATATGCGTAAAAACGTCCGTTTTCGTCATGTTCAAAGGTGAGCAGTGAACCGCAGATCAGAGGCTGACCGAATTTATTTCCGAAATCTGACGCACCGTTGGATGCTTTGATGAGAATTTCAGCCGGGGTCTGATAGAGCCATACTCTCGGGTCGAGCATTGCTTCCCATGGCTGCACATGCTGCGTGTGACGGGGATATGAAGTCATGTAGACGGCAGTGCCTGCCAATGGAAGCGATGCGCGTCCGCCGCCCAGACGGTCGCGGATTTCACCGCCGGAACCTGTGGCGGCTCCATTGAACGGTTCTACTGTCGTCGGGAAGTTATGTGTTTCGGCTTTAAGAGACAGCACCGATTCGATCGGGCGCACCTCAAAGTAGTCAGGGCGTTCAGGGTTGACAGGCGCGAACTGGTCAATCACAGGTCCTTCTACAAAAGCCACGTTGTCTTTATATGCGCTGACCAGTTTGCCCGGGTGGTTCTGTGAGGTTTTTTTAATGAGCTTGAACAGGGATTCGTTTTTTTGTTCTCCGTCAATCACAAACGTGCCGTTAAAGATTTTGTGGCGGCAGTGTTCAGAATTCACTTGAGAGAATCCAAACACTTCACTGTCTGTTAGCGGACGGCCGAGGCGTTTTGACAGGTCGCTCAAATAGGCTTCTTCTTCGGGACTCAGGGCCAGTCCTTCGCTCTGGTTGTAGGCATGGATATCTTCAATATATACTATGGATGCCGGCGTGGTGTCTACTTTAAACACATCACCATCGATGCCATCATAGACACGCTGCAGCATTTTGTCGAACGGAGCGTTCCCATCATGATCGGCATTGAATTCCTCGATGCGGGAAATACCATGAAGACCCATGTTCTGCGTGATTTCGACGGCATTTGTGCTCCACGGCGTTATCATTTCACGGCGCGGGCCAACGAAACGGCCGTCAATCGCTGACTGCGTTAATGGTTTGGCTCCGGAAAAGAGCCACGAAAGTTTTTCGAGTTCGGAGGTCGAAAGGAAATGATCGGTGTCCACTGCATAAACCGTGGAGGCGTCTTTCCGAAAGAACTGAATCATAGGTTGGTTCAAGAAATAGTGATTGTTTTCAGACCACAAATTTACAAAATCCATATGATTCTGACAATACAGAAACTAAAAAAATCATATAGTTACCGCGGATAACGAAACAAGCGAACCCTCTAACGGGATTCGCTTGTCTTTTGGTGGCGGAGACAGGACTCGAACCTGTGACCTTTGGGTTATGAGCCCAACGAGCTACCACTGCTCCACTCCGCGATGTTTCTCTTTTGCGAGTGCAAAGTTAGAGCGTTTTTTCGGAATATGCAAATTTTTGCATGAAAAAAATGTGGATTTTTTGTGTCTTAACGTCTAATACTCTGAGAACCTGACGAATCATGTAGGTGTAGATTCGTCAAGTTCTCAGGTATAGAGTCAGATGATCGCTGTTGTAATCTTATCATTGACATGATCATAATCCACCGCAATCGTGTTGCCTTGATTGATTTCGGCTGTTATTATCATTTCAGCCAACGGATCTTCAAGATATTTCTGGATTGCGCGTTTCAGCGGCCGGGCGCCATATTGTGCATCATATCCTTTTTCCGCTATGTAGGTTTTGGCGCTTTCCGAAATTTTGAGCGTATAGCCCAGTTCGGCTGCACGGTTGAAGAAGCCTTTGAGTTCGATGTCGATGATCTGGAATATGGCTTCTTTCGACAGTGCGTCAAACATAATTATGTCGTCGATTCGGTTGAGGAATTCTGGTGAGAATGCTTTGTTGAGAGCTTTGCTCAGTACTCCGTGCGAGTATTCCTTGCTGACCTCTCCGGTGGTGAAACCCACTCCAGAACCGAAATCTTTGAGTTGGCGTGTGCCGATGTTGGACGTCATTATCAAAATAGTGTTTTTGAAGTCGATCTTGCGACCGAGCGAATCGGTGAGCCGCCCTTCGTCCATTACCTGCAGCAGCAGGTTGAATACGTCGGGATGTGCCTTTTCGATCTCATCCAGAAGTACGACGGAATATGGTTTGCGGCGTACTTTTTCTGTCAACTGTCCGCCTTCTTCATAGCCTACGTATCCGGGAGGTGCTCCGACCAGCCGGCTGACCGTGAATTTTTCCATGTATTCGCTCATGTCGATGCGTATGAGTGTGTCGGCCGAGTCAAACAAGTATTCGGCAAGCTTTTTTGCCAGGTGCGTTTTGCCGACACCTGTCGGGCCGAGAAACATGAATGTGCCGATCGGCTTGTTGGGATCCTTGAGTCCGACGCGGTTGCGACGTATGGCTTTGACCATTTTGTCAATAGCCTCGTCCTGGCCAACAATAGCATCACGAAGCACCGGACCCATTTCAAGCAGACGCATTCCTTCGGCTTGCGCTATTCGTTGCACGGGCACTCCAGTCATCATGGCCACGACTTCGGCAACCATGTCTTCCGTGACGGTGACCCGTTTGCTTTTCATGTCGTCTTCCCAGCGGCGTTTGGCTTGCTCGAGATCTGCCCTCAGACGCTGTTCGGTGTCACGAAACGCTGCGGCAGATTCAAAATTCTGCGCCCGCACGGCATTGAGCTTGCTTTGTTCGGCCTCGGATACTTGTTCTTCAAGTGATTCTATTTCAGCGGGAACGGTTATGTTTGTGATATGGGCACGTGATCCGGCTTCGTCGAGTGCATCGATGGCTTTGTCTGGAAATGTGCGCTCGCTGACATAGCGTTCGGTCAGTTTGACGCATGCCTGAAGTGCCTCCGGAGTGTATGCCACATTGTGATGTTCCTCGTATTTGTCTCTGATATTCGAGAGGATTGTCAGAGTTTCTTCGGCCGAGGTGGCTTCCACCATCACTTTCTGGAAGCGGCGCTCAAGAGCGCCGTCCTTTTCAATCGAAGTGCGGAATTCATCCAGCGTCGTGGCGCCAATGCACTGAATCTCTCCGCGTGCAAGCGCCGGTTTCAGCATATTGGCGGCATCCATCGAGCCAGCGGCATTGCCAGCTCCGACGATTGTGTGGAGTTCGTCAATGAACAGAATCACGTCTTTGTTCTTGCTCAGTTCATTAAGAATCGCTTTAATGCGCTCTTCGAACTGACCGCGATATTTCGTGCCTGCCACAATGGAGGCCATGTCAAGTGCGATCAGCCGCTTGTCGAACAGCACTCGGCTGACTTTGCGTTGCACTATGCGCATGGCAAGCCCTTCAACAATGGCCGATTTTCCGACTCCAGGTTCGCCGATGAGCACGGGGTTGTTCTTCTTGCGGCGGCTGAGAATCTGGGCCAGGCGCTCTATTTCGACTTCTCGGCCCACCACTGGATCAAGTCGTCCGTCGGCTGCCGCGCGCGTCATGTCGACGCCGAATTTGTCAAGAACCGGAGTGTCATGCTTGCCTCCAGATGACGTTCTGGCGGTGATGTCTTGTTTAGGAGACTGCCCTGCCCCGCTCCCTTCGGCCGGCATATCGGAGTCATCTTCGTCATCAGCAAAAGCTCCGCCCATCTGCGGAGTGATCTGTCCGCTGTCAGCAGCGACAAGTTCATATAGTTTCTGGTATACGAAATTGCGTCCGGTCAAATTTTTCATGAACGGTAGAGCACACACTTCTGAATTATGTAGCATGGCAAGGAGCAGATGCACTGGAGTGACTTCAGTGTGTTTCAGCATCCGTGCCTCCAGTACACTGAGTTTGACAAGACGGTCAACAATCACGCTGACTTTGACTTCAATATCTGCCATGCTGTCCGAGTTTATGTCGGCTATCGCTATGGTGCGGTTTATCTCGGCGGCGCTTCCGCCGCCGAGTTCGGCGTCAATATAGTTCACAGTGTCGGCCGAAATAGTCCCATCTGTCATTGCAAGCAGCAGATGTTGCGGGCAGATATAAGGCTGACGGGAATTGACCGCATACTGACGCGCGCTTTCAAGCACACGCTTCATTTCTATCGAGAGATTTATTTCCATGTATCAAAACATAATCAGATTAATCTTATAACCGATCATAGAGAGCAAAGATTGTGCCAATCTTATGAAAAAACGTTGTTTTCACGTTTTTTAACGCCATAAATATAGGCCAGACAGAAGATCCTCGCTTTTTCCGGCGGGTCTCCTGTCTGGTCACAATTGAGTCTGCTGCTGGTGTAGTGTCAGCGTGCAGATTTGACAATGGTCGGATAGCCGCGTCCCAACGGCACTGTTTTTGCCATCTTGCGCAGTTTTGTGCAGATGTCTGCCGCTTCCGCCTGTGTCAATGCCCCGCCTGCCATGACATAGAATTCATCATCAGGAGTCCTGGCAATATAGGCTTTAGGCCATCCGTTATCGCGTAATCTGCGGCACAAAGCTCTGGCATTGAACACTTGTTTGAATTTGTTGACTGCCGCATTAAACGGAAGGGCTTTGTCCGGAGTCACAATGTCGGCATCCTTGTCTGACTTTACCGGCAACAGAAACACAGTCCGAACCACAGAGTTGTCTGTGCTGACTTCCGTGGACCGGTCGAATTCCACATCTATTCTGGAGTCACGGTGCGCAACGGTGGCTTCATAGGCTTCCCGATAGTTAGCTTCCGTAGTTTTGCACGATGACACTGCTGACATCACAGTTGCGGCTGTTGTTGCAGCGAGGATAAACCGGCGCATTCTTATTTAAGATTCAGTGCTTTCAGCGTTTTGGACGGAACTCCTTTTCTGTTGATCAACACACTAAGTGTCTTAGCCAGAAAATAAGGTTCTGATACATAGAAGTAACCATCGTATATCTGGTTGGTATCCCATGAATTTTTCACCTTGTAATATCTGTTGCCGAGCTGATCAGTTGCGGTGCCGACAATGACCATTCCATGGTCATCGGTTGTCTGCAAGGTTTCAAACATCTGTTGGCGTATCTCAGGTGTCACGTCAATTTCCTTCACCCCAGGTCCGTCGATCTTAGCTTGTTCGGCTTTGCGGTCAGCATCGCTGAGCTTGACCCAGCGCGCGAGTTCGGTGGCGTCCATATCTGATTCGGTTTTTTCTGCGGGGAGAAGTGCATATCCTTCTTTCCATTTGAAACCGTCTTCGCTCACGTCGGCGGCCCATACAACTGAATAGCCTT
Source organism: uncultured Porphyromonadaceae bacterium (assembly GCA_947177135.1). Taxonomy (GTDB): domain Bacteria; phylum Bacteroidota; class Bacteroidia; order Bacteroidales; family Muribaculaceae; genus UBA3263. The sequence goes on from CAMWTI010000027.1 coordinate 11,524, forward strand.
GCTGGAGGGCATGGTCGACAGCTGTTTTGAATTCCGTGAGAGGAAGATTGTAATATTGACCGGCCAGCCAGTTGTCGGCAACTTCAAGAACGAATGGCTTATATTCAGGATGATGGGTGAACGATGTAAGCGCCACATAGTTGTCTGATTTCAGTCCGAGATGATCGGCATAAGTTCTAGGAGTGTATTCCTTGCCATCGACAATAAATTTTTCGGGCACTGCGCCAAAGTAGGCGTCAAGGATGCCGTTCAGACCTTGAAGCCATGCAGTGGTGGCCTTTTTGCCGGTAGCTACAGCATGGACGTAGGCTGTGATCGCTTTGTCAAGTTCTCCGTGGTCATGCTTTGTTTCTCCATAGTTGAGGCCTTCATAGGCCGATTCGGGCACCGCGCCGTATGTGTCCCAGACGTATGGTACGTCAAGTATGCTTCCGCCGGCGGAAAAGTGAGAGTTGCCCTGTGAGAGAACGTGACGACGCGCTTTGTCAAGATAGCAATAGCGCACAGTGAACATTTCGCTGAGGTTGAGTGAATCTCCTCCGTTATGCATAATTTCGTCTTCAAAATGCGATGTGCCTGCAAAGCACCAGCAGGTTCCTGACTTATTCTGATCTTTGACAGAGGTGGTCGGCACAATGATTTCGTCAGTGAATACAAAGCCTTTGACAGAGTCGTTGGATTCGGACTGGGCGACAATCTGTCCTGAACAGGCAGTCGAAAGTCCGATGGCAAGCAGAAGTTTTTTATTCATTCTTGTCTGATAAATGTTATGGTGATTGGTTTATTGAGCTATTTTTTATCCGGATTATTCCATAGCACCTGAATTTTTCCGATCGGCAGTTCGCCTTCAAGTTTGATTGGGATCCTGGTGCCGTCGGTGCGAATCCATGCTTTCATCGGCGCAGATGAATTGTTCATGCGTTCAGAGCTGAACGAGAAATGAATTTCATAACAATCCCAGGTGACGCCGTCGAGCTTCACTTTTTTGCGTCCACAGTATTTCACTGCCAGAGATTCTATTTTCGCCCCCGAAAAGATATTGGAGCGGTTTACTGTGCCTGGTTTCATCGTTTCAAACGGAAGACGACGCACATAGAAGTACACGCTGAGCATGTCCACGGCCGGAATACGTGCAGACATGACGGAATCACTTCGCGTGATTCGGCCTTTTTTGTCTTTTTTATAACGCTCCACCGATGCATAAGCCACGTCGTCGTGATATTTGTAGTGGATCACATCGTGTCTGTACGCTCCTCCCTCATGGGTGGATTTGTCATATAGCGACGGAAGCATGGAGCCTTTCAGCATGCGACCTGCCAGAGTGTCACGCACTGAGAAAATAGGATCGGCCCAAGGTCTGGTGCGTGCGATCAGAATGGCCCGATAGCTACTGTCTGGCAGCTGGGTCAGACGCATGGTGGCGTCGCCGGCCACTTTCTGGATGATGACCCATTTATATGTAGCCCTGTAGCTGAGCTGTTCGTTGCTAAACGTCAGGGCCATGCATCTGGATGATCCTGAAAACCACAGCAACGACAGAGTGGCAATTATTATGCGGAGTCGTTTTCTCATCAGATCAGAGGCAGAGTGTTTTTTGTGGCCTGCTCGATTCTTTTGTTACGCCAGCATCTGCGACACACGGAAATATATCGGTCATCACCGCCGATCTCCACTTGTGCGCCCTCTGTTGCGAAATCGCCGTTTGCCCCAATGCGGGCATTGACAATGGTCTTTCGTCCGCATGTGCAAGTACTTTTGATTTCATCAATGGTGTCTGCTATTTCAAACAAGCGTTTCGATCCTTCAAACAGGTGCGTCTGGAAATCGGTGCGCAGTCCATAGCAGATGACGTTGCTGCCATAGTCATCGACCACTCTGGCGAGCTGGTCGACCTGTGCCGCAGTAAGAAATTGAGCTTCGTCGATCAAAAACCAGTCGATCACACACATTGATTGCTCAAACAGATCCTGCGCCAGCATATATAAATCGGTGTCGGCATGAATCCACCTGCACTCGCGTTCGATGCCGATGCGCGACCGGATCACATTGATCTTTTCGCGAGTGTCGACAACCGGCTTCAGGCACACATAGCGCATTCCTCTTTCTTCAAAATTATATGCAGTGGTGAGAAGTAACGCTGTTTTGGCCGATCCCATCGTGCCATATCGGAAATATAGTTTACCTTTTCTGCTCATGGTTTGTTATTGGAGTCAGCGACCGTTGCCTGCTATTGCAATTTTACATAGATCGCAGTTCATAACTGCTGGCAAAGGTAAACAAAATTTCTGCCTCATGCAAATTATGTTTTGGGACGAAATACGCCTATTGGCCCTTTGTTGTCTGCAATTTTGGAGCATACGGATTTTTTGCGTAATTTTGCCTGTCATTAAACTGATAATATAATATGAGTTCTATAGCAGACAGAATCCCACCAGTTACACTCAATATCATCATAATAAACGTGATCGTATGGCTGGCCATGCTCATATTGCCGTCACGCATAGGTGTGGATATTGTGGATATTGGTGCAATGCACTACATTACGTCTCCCGATTTTGGGGTATGGCAATGGCTGACATATATGTTTATGCATGACACGCAATCGTTCACTCATTTGTTTTTCAATATGTTCGGCCTGTTTATGTTTGGTTCGACACTTGAGCGCGTCTTTGGAAGCCAGAGGTTCTTGTTTTTTTATATCACGGTCGGAATAGGCGCCGCGCTGGTCCAGGAAGGCGTTTACGCTATCTGGCTCCAGCATCTCGCATCGTCAGCTGGATTTGACTCACAGGCTCTCGCAGGCATTGCAAAAGGTCTTGTGCCAGTCGGAGCCGGACGTGAACAGTATATGGCCGGAGCTGAGATTTACGCTTTGATCAATGCGCCGACAATCGGTGCATCGGGCGCCATCTATGGAATCCTGCTGGCATTTGGAATGATCTTCCCTAATATGCCATTATATTTCTTCTTCATACCGATTCCGATAAAAGCCAAATGGATGGTGATCGCCTATGGTGTACTTGAGTTGACGCTCGGAGTCACGGGAGTGCAGAGCGGAGTGGCACACTTTGCCCACCTCGGCGGCATGATTGTGGCTTTGTTGCTGATTGTGTACTGGCGAAAAAAAGGAGTCATAAATCGTGAACCGTTGTACTGACTGGATTCGTCGCAAGGGCGTGCCGACTCAGTTGGTGCTGCTTAATGCCATAGTGTTTGTCGGTGTCAGAATCGCGGCATTGGCCGGCTGGGACATAGACTCATGGGTTGTCCTGCCGTCAATGGCGTCACAATTCATGTGCCGGCCATGGACTCTGGTGACGTATATGGTTGTGCATCTACACTTCTTCCATCTCGTATTCAATATGTTGTGGCTGTATTGGTTCAGTGAGTATTTTCTCACTCTCGGCAGCAGTCGGCAGCTGATCTCTCTCTATATATCGGGGGGAGTGCTTGGCGGCGCATTCTATCTGGCAGCTGGAGGATTCGGATGGATCAATGGTGATTTGTGTGGCGCGTCGGCATCGGTTCTGGCCGTTGTGGTGGCCACAGCATGGCGCATGCCCCGTTTTGAGATGCAGTTGCTTCTGCTTGGCGGTGTGCAGCTGCGATGGCTTGCAGTGGCGGCTGTCGGGCTGAGTCTGCTGACTTCTTTTTCCGGTCCAAATGCCGGTGGCGGCATAGCCCACCTCGGCGGAACTGTGGCTGGCGTGGCGTTTGCCCTGATGCATGTGCATGAAGGCGCCGATGTGGTGAAGCGGCATTTCAAAATGATGCCTTTGGTTAAACGGCGGCGTGAATCTTTGTCGGTTGACGGAGGAGCCATAGCAGACAGGATTGAGCTTGACGCTCTGCTTGACAAGGTGCGTCATTCGGGCTATACCTCCCTGACTTCGTTGGAGCGAAAGAAATTATTGGAATTGAGCAATAGACTATGATGGAAGATAACAATACAATGGATCGTGAAGGGATGCATCAGGATTCTGATAAGAAAAAGCCTGCAGGGATTTTGCTCCCGATATTGGTGGCTTTGAACATAATGTTTGCCGCCATACTGATATTCACAGCTTATGCCGGTCATATAAACCCCGATGAAATGCCGTTTGCCGGTCTGGCTGGGATGACTTTCGCTGGCTGGTGTGTGGTCAATGTGGTAATGCTTGTTATCGATCTGATATGTTCACGACGCGGCAGGATTCTGTCTGTGCTTCCTCTTGGGGCGCTGATCAGTTGTGTCGGTCCGATGTGGACGTTCTGTCCGCTGAATATCGGCTCGCATGAAGTAGCGCCACAGGACTCGGCGAGAATATTCAAAGTAATGTCATACAACGTGCTCAGTTTTCATGACAATGAGCCAGACAAGACTATCGAAGGGTTCAACCGAACTGCTCATACCATACTGCATTCTGGCGCGGATGTGGTCATCATTGCTGAGTTTGACAATCAAGGGGCTTTGAGCACGTTTGTGCCGCAGTCTCAGATTGATTCGTTGAATGCCATATATCCTTATTTCGTGTTGGGTAAACATGGAAATGCTTGCTATTCCAAGACGCCGATATTATATGCCGTATTGCCGTCTCAAAAATATGCCAGCGGTTCCCATGAAGTGTATCGCACGATAATTGACGGCAGGGGCATTATGATCTTTGGCGTCCATTTGGTGTCGTTCGGTCTGGATGCCGATGACAAGAGTCTGTATCACGACATAACAGAAATGGAAACAAAGTCTGTGCATGTGTCGGATGTGAGGTCGAGACTTATCGAAAAGCTTTACGGCGCATTCAAGCAGCGCAATGTGCAAGCTCAATATATCAGGGAATATGTCGAGCAGATGCCGGGTGAGAATGTGATCGTTTGTGGCGACTTTAACGATGTGCCCGGTTGCCGGGCCATAAAGGTGCTTGAGGAGGCCGGGCTTAAAGACGCATACTCTGAGGTCGGGTGTGGCCCAATGATCACGTTTAATGATTCGCGTCTGTTTTTCCGGATTGACCATGTGCTTTATTCCGGCGCTTTCAGGCCTGTTTGCATTGAGCGTGGCAATGTCAGATCGTCGGACCACTATCCGTTGCTTACGACGTTTATTTGGAATGAATAGACGTCATTCTGTCTGAAGTCACGTCAAGCCGGTTTGAATACCTGAAAGCTGTTGTCGCTATAAAATACTGTGATATTTATGATGGATTTGGCTCCGTCGGCAGCAATGCTCACCCTGCGGGGAGACGATTGCTGGGCCATCGTTGCTGATTCATCGTCATCAGCAATTGAAATGCTTTGAGTCGATTGTTTTGGCTCTTTTTTGTCGTCTAAGTCGAACGGAATATTCTGTTCGACTTTTTTTGAATCAAAAACGTCATCTTCGCCAACTTCGGCGGATAATAGTCTATTAGAGTCTGCTTCAGACTGTTCCGTGGCGTAAATGTCAATAAAGCCGCCATTTTGAGCGTCTGACGTTTGCATATTTGAACTGATTCGCATATCTCCCTCGCCAAACAGCAGCCACATGACGCTTAACGATGGATAGGCTTCGTGAATTTTGCCAATGACTTCGTCACTGATTTTTTTGTTGCGTCCACTCAGTATTTGCGATAGGGTCGGCCGCGGAATCCTACAGGCATCTGCAAACTGAGTACTACTGATAGATTCTGCGTTCATGAATGTTTTTAAGCGATTTACAAAGTCCATTATGTTTACGATTGGTAGTTTTGCGTTTGCAAATGTAATCAATTATTTTGAAAAGTCAAAATTTACTTTTGCACACCGAATTCGCAGATGTAATTCAATGCTACGCAAAAACCATCCAAAGAGACCGAGTGAAAAAAGGGTGAATTGTTAATGTAATACTTAAATGTTTGTCCATTACATGTACACAATGAACATATTAACAACACGTATGCAAAGGGTTTTATTCAATTAAACAAGCGAAGCGGATAGATTAAAGCTAAACTTACGATGTTAGATATAAATACATGAGATACAGTAATATATGTCGTATGTTACAAAAGGTTAATTGCGATTATGACGCATTTGTAAATCCATTCTCAGCGATGTTGTAGATGTACTGAAGGTAAACCGACGAAACCCCAAGTAGTGCATATTTACGGTTGCATAATGTAATTTACGTTTGCATCTGATGCTATTCTTTTCGGAGATGATTGCGTTTGCATGAATATGTTTTCTTTTGAGAATTAGACGGCGATAATATTATTGCGTTTGTAAAATTCATTTGCAAATTCTGCTTGTTCATCTAGATGACGTAAATATTTTGAAATCTCTAAAACAAGCTAACTTATTAATAAAGACCACTTATGCTCTAAAATAGTTTACTTTTGAGCCCTTTAGAATCAAATATTTTTGCCTGCTCTTATAATTATTTGTAAAAAACGGCGTTATTTTTATGCGATGAAGTTCAAACATCAATTAGTAAACATCATAATCACAACAGCTACGATCTTTTTGCCAACAGCTGTTATAGCACAAGTGAAAATTCACGGAAAGGTGACTCATGGCGATGCAAACGAACCGCTTGAGTTTGTTACGGTGCAGATTGCCGGCACTTCCATAGGAGGGCTAACACAACTGGATGGCACCTATTCCCTTTCTGCGCCAAAAGCAGATACTATACGCGTAGTGTTTCGCTGTCTGGGGTATCATGATTCAAAACGGGAACTGATCAATCCCGAAGGAGACGTTACGATTAATGTGAAAATGCTGCCATCTTCGGCAGAACTTCAGGAAGTGGTTGTGACCGACTATCGGAAACAGCTATCGAATATGCAGCGTGTCGATGCAGAAGCCTATAAACTCTCTCCTGACGTGAGCGGCGGTAGCATCGAATCTTTGCTGACAACCATGGCTGGCGTCAATTCTTCAAATGAAATGTCGAGCCAATATTCTGTGCGCGGCGGATCTTATGATGAAAATTCGGTTTATATAAATGGAGTGGAAATCTATCGCCCGCAACTCATCAGCTCCGGACAACAGGAAGGACTCAGCATCATCAATCCTGACATGGTTAAATCAGTCAACTTCTCGACCGGTGGATTTTCTGCTGAATACGGTGACAAAATGTCGTCAGCCCTTGATATAACATATCGTCAGCCCGAGTCTTTTGAAGGTTCGGTATCGGCCTCGCTTATGGGCGCCTCTCTCTCTCTCGGCTCTGGTGCAAAGAATTTCAGCCAGCTTCATGGAGTGCGTTTCAAACGAAACAATTCCTTGTTGTCATCTCTTGAAACACGAGGCGAGTACAATCCGGTTTTCTTCGACTACCAGACCAATATCAATGTGCGTTTCAGCCAAAAGTGGAAAGCGTCGTTTCTTGGCAATATTTCTGTTAATAAGTATTCGTTTACGCCGGCAACCAGAGAGACGAGTTTTGGCACGATGAACGATGCCAAACAGTTCAAAGTGTATTTTGACGGACAGGAAGAGGACCGGTTCGACACCTATTTTGGCGCAGTCATGCTCAACTTCCGGCCTTCGCGCGCCATGGACTTCACTTTGCTTGCGTCGGGTTATCTTACGAATGAACTTGTCGCATACGACATTTCAGGAGAGTATTGGCTCGATCAGGCCGGATCGGGTTCCGGAACTATCGGAGGCGAACTTGGTGTTGGCAAATACAAGGAGCACGCCCGAAACAGGCTCAAGGCGTCTGTTTTCTCTATTTCGTTACGCGGCAACACCGGAATCTTGAACCATAATCTCAGTTACGGAATCACCCTGAACCGTGAGCAGATCATGGACAGGTCCAGAGAATGGGAAATGCGAGACTCGGCCGGATATTCATTGCCAGCAGTGCCCGATGCGGTGAAGGTGATCTATAATCTTTCGTCGCATCATGATGTGGCGTCAACAAGGTTGTCGGTGTTCGCCCAGGATTCTTGGCGCATCAATGCTTCTTCCGGATACTGGACCGTCAATGCTGGAGTCCGTCTAAGTTATTGGGACTTCAACCGGGAAACTCTGGTGAGTCCGCGGGCAAACGTCGGCTATGTTCCGGAGGCTAACGCCAATTGGGCGTTTCGTTTCGCCACCGGACTATACTATCAAGCGCCTTTCTATAAAGAATATCGACAGCCAGTCAGCGACTCCGACGCCAACACCACCATATGTCTTAACCGGAAAATAAAGTCGCAGCGCAGCTTCCATCTGATAGCAGGCGCAGACTTTACATTCAGGTCACTGAACCGTCCGTTTAAAATCTCAGCAGAGGCATATTACAAAGCGCTGGGCAATATTATCCCTTATGAAAGAGACAACCTTAAGTTGAATTATTCGGGCGTTAACGGAGGATCCGGCCATGTCGCCGGCATTGATTTCAAACTGTTCGGGCAATTTGTTCCCGGATCTGACTCATGGATTAGTTTCTCTCTGATGAATACAGCAGAAAAACTCAACGGAATCAAGGTTCCCCGACCGACTGACCAGCGATATTCCGTCGGCCTGTATTTCACGGACTATTTCCCTAAGTTTCCAAAACTGAAATTTTCTCTGCGTGGAATATTTTCCGATGGACTGCCTGTGACTCCGCCCCGCTCCACACGCGACAAAGGCTATTTCCGAACACCTGCATATAAACGAGTGGATATTGGCCTGAGTTATGCGTTGCTTTCTCCTCGGTCCGATCATTCTGCGGCGCGCTCCGGCATCGGACGTTTCATAAAGAGCATCTGGCTTGGTGCAGACGTTTTCAATCTGCTCGACATATCTAATGTGAGCAGTTATTACTGGGTGACTGATGTAAACTCGATTCAGTATGCTGTGCCGAATTATCTGACACGCCGGCAATTCAACATCCGTCTTTCTATTGATTTTTAAAATATATCGGAATGACAATCGCTATTATAAGCCTATCTGTCATAATCGTGATTCTGTTGGCCTTGTTGCTGAGAGCCAATTCCGCCCTAATGGCAGCAAAGATGGAAAACGCGGCGCTCAGTGCGCGCAATGATGATGATCGCTTTCGTAATATTGCCAACGAGATACTGGCAGATTCGCGTAAGCAACTCAAAAATGAATCGGGACAGATGCTTGAGGAGATTCTCAAGCCACTTAGAGTCAACATCGATAGTTTTAACCGGACTATTGATGAAAAATATTCGCGGGAAGCAAGTGAGAGATATGCCCTTGCGTCAAAAATCGACGAATTGCGCAGGCTGAATGACATCATCGGGCAAGATGCGCGCGAACTTGCTACAGCATTGCGGGGCAACAACCGCGTTCAAGGCGAATGGGGCGAGACCGTCCTGCAGTCGCTCCTTGAGAAAGCTGGATTTGTGGAAGGGCGCGAGTTTAGCGTGCAGCAGACCACGGATGGCCTTCGTCCGGATGTGGTGGTTCGCTTTCCCGGAGAATCATGTGTGGTTATTGACAGCAAAGTATCGCTCACGGCCTATGTCAACTGGGCCAATGCCGATTCGCGACACGACCGCGACATAGCCGGACGCGCCCATGTGGCATCAGTGCGTTCGCATATTCAGGAACTGTCCCGCAAAAATTACCAGGATTTTATCGGGACAAACCGTCTTGATTTCGCGATGATGTTCATTCCCAACGAGGCTGCATATCTGGCTGCCATGCAGATTGAGCCAGCGCTATGGCAGGATGCTTTTGACAAACGTGTGCTTATAATCTCGCCGACACATTTGCTTTCAGTGCTCAAACTTGTGCAACAGATGTGGCGCCACGATGCACGCGAGCGCAATGCTGCGGCGATAGCCGAAGAAGCAGGAAAGATGTATGACAAATTTGCCGGCTTTGTGTCTGACCTCCAGCGAATAGATCAGCAGCTAAATCAGGCGTTGAAAACGGTGTCGGATGCGTTCACCAAGCTGAGCACCGGCAAGGGCAATCTGCTGCGCCGTGCCGACAGCCTTCGCCGTATGGGTGTGAAAACCACACGCTCCCTACCCGAGCCGACAGATGATTGAGTCAGCAGACTAATAGAGCGAAATCTGTGGAAGTTCGCATAAACAGCTTGTCCGGAATATTTGCGTTTGAGTTTCGCGGTTATAATACGATATTGCGGATAGTTTTTAGGTGAAAAGTTGGCGGTATTGAAAAAATAGTCGTAACTTTGGGGTGTTTTTTCACTACGTTTCACTATTTGTGAGAAATGACTGAAATAAATTATAGCGATATAGCACCGTTTGATGGGGAGAAATTTCATGAACATCTCTCTGCTTTGGTCAAAGAGCCTGGATTTGAGCATGCCGTAAAGTGGGTGATGCCTGGCGTCGATTATCCTTCATTTGCTCAGAAATTATTATCTGTACGTTCTCAGGATGAATTTCAAGTCGGAATCATGTGTCCGTTTCTTGAGACTCTTGTAGCCAAGACTTCCAATGGCCTTTCGTGTGAAGGCATTGAAAATTATATCCCAGGAAAGGCCTATACCCTGATTTCAAATCACCGTGATATTGTACTTGACGCGTCATTCCTTAATCTGTGTCTTGTCAGAAACGGGCTTCCTACATGCGAAGTGGCCATTGGCAATAATCTGCTGATATATCCGTGGATTAACGATCTGGTAAGGGTGAACGGAAGTTTTATTGTCAAGCGGAATACAGGAATGCGAGAAGCGCTGACTGCTGCCAGAACGCTTTCAGCATACATACATCACGCGATCAACGACAAAGGTAAGAGCGTCTGGATCGCCCATCGCGAAGGCAGGGCAAAAGACTCCAACGACAGGACCCAGGAAAGTCTCATCAAGATGCTTGGGCTGGAAGGCGAAGATGACTCTTTTATCCGACATATCAAAGAGGTAAATTTGATGCCAGTGGCCATAAGCTATGAATTTGATCCTAATGATTATTTGAAGGCGCGCGAATTCTTGCTTAAAAAACGTGATCCTGAATTCAAAAAAAGTCAGCGCGATGACCTTTTCTCAATGGAGACAGGTCTGTTGCAAAACAAAGGCCGGATTCATTTTGCGCTAACAGATCCACTTGACAATCTGATCGATGCCAGATTCAGCGACAATGCAGACCGGGCAGAGGTCGTTCCGGCAATATGTGAGATGATTGACAATGCAATCCATTCCCACTACAAGCTATTCCCGATCAACTACATAGCTTACGATGTACTTGCTGGGAAAAAAGCTTTTGCCGATCAGTATACCAAAGAAGATGTCGAATCAGTCAATTCATATCTTGATTCGCAGCTCGCCAAAGTGGATATTGAGGATCTGACCGACGAAGAATATGGGTATATGAAGCGGATGATGCTTACGATGTATGCCAATCCTCTGCGTAATAAATTGAATATTTAAAAAGCATGAGGCTACCGTTAGCTCTTGCGTTGATTGTTTTTATAGTACAGATAGGCATCGATTTCTATCTGTTGAATATTGCCCGCAAACGTTGTCGCTCGCCGAGAGTGGCCAAGTTTCAATTATGGGAAGGCGCGTTTTTTCTTGCATATATCTCCGTTTTTATATGTATGCCAAAACGAGACGCGTCAAACTCTCTGTTGCAGTTCCAGATGTGGATGCTGTTTGCTTATATCGCCGTATATCTGTCGAAAGCGGTTTTTGTGCTTTTCGATCTGTCGGCGTCTATACCGATGCTCTGGAGACGCTGCCGTTGCCGAGCTATGTCATGGTTCGGTGCAGCTCTCGGTCTGGTCACATTTTTGGGAATATGGTGGGGTGCGCTCGTAAACCGTTTTCGGATTCAGGTGCGTGAGGTCAGCATCGAAATGACTGGTCTGCCCGATAGTTTCGATGGCTACCGGATCGCCCAACTTTCGGATCTTCATGTCGGCACATACGGCAATGACACTACATTCATCCATGATCTTGTCGAGAAAGTCAATTCGCTAAATCCAAACCTGATTGTATTCACTGGTGATATTGTCAATCGCACCACGTCTGAATTAGTGCCGTTTGTCAGACCGCTCAGTCGGCTGAATGCTCCAGACGGTGTTATTTCCATTCTTGGCAATCATGACTATGGAGATTATTACAACTGGCCTTCACAAAATGCCAAAGAGCAAAACCTGGAATGGCTCATGGATCTTCAGATCGAAATGGGCTGGGAACTTCTTACCAATTCCTCGACTGTGATCTATGGTCAGTCAGCCAGTGATTCACTGGTTATTGTCGGGGTGGAAAATTGGGGAGATCCACCATTCCCTACATATGGAGATCTGGATCAGGCATATTCTACTCCAGGCGATTCTGTTACAAAAATCCTGCTCACCCACAATCCAGCCCATTGGATCAGTTGCATAGCGCCGGTCGATACAATGAGATTCGGACTTACTCTCAGCGGCCATACTCACGCGATGCAGATGGAGATAGCCGGTTTCAGTCCGGCCGTATGGCGCTATCGGACATGGGGCGGTCTGTATCAGACAGACGATAACGAGCGTCCGCTATATGTCAATATCGGAGCTGGAACTGTTGGCGTGCCGATGCGTCTCGGGGCAACTCCCGAAATAACACTTTTTACTATCACTCCACGCAGAAATAACAAGTGAGAATACCATCGACAGATCTCCCGTCAATAATCGGGAGCGAGATTAATATTGCTCGTAAATATGTCAACGCAACAATAAAAATGCTTGACGACGGCTCTACCGTACCCTTCATTGCGCGTTATCGCAAAGAAGCGACAGGCGGAATGGATGAAACGGTCATTCACATGATCCAGTCCAGGTTGGAGTCTCTTCGCGAATATTTGAAACGACGCGAATATGTGG
>CAMWTI010000028.1 GCA_947177135.1 uncultured Porphyromonadaceae bacterium
CTGCAGATTGTCATCAGACGTGCGTCCCGGAGCAAACAGCAGTTTGCCACGGTCGGTGCCAAGACTCCAGTTGTTATGCTTGCCGGAGCCATTGATGCCGCTGAACGGTTTTTCGTGAAACAGCACACGAAAATTATGACGCCGGGCCACCTCCGACATAACACTCATCAGCAACAGGTTGTGGTCATTGGCCAAATTAGTTTCCTCAAAAATAGGCGCAAGCTCGAACTGATTGGGTGCAACCTCATTATGACGCGTCTTGGCCGGAATTCCAAGCTTATGACACTCAATTTCCAGATCAAGCATGAAGGCCTCTACTCGCGATGGAATTGCACCGAAATAATGATCCTCCAGCTGCTGGTTCTTTGCACTCTCATGTCCCATCAGAGTGCGGCCGGTCAGCATCAGATCAGGACGCGCGCTATATAGCGCCTCGTCAACCAGAAAATACTCCTGTTCCCAGCCGAGATAACCGAGCACATGATTCACTTCAGGATCAAAGTAGCGGGCCACCTTGGTGGCGGCACGGTCAACGGCGTTGAGCGCACGCAACAACGGAGTTTTATAATCAAGACTCTCGCCGGTATATGATATGAAAATAGTCGGGATACAAAGAGTCTTGTCCAGAATAAAGGCCGGTGACGAGATGTCCCATGCCGAATATCCGCGGGCCTCAAAAGTGTTGCGTATGCCTCCATTCGGAAATGAAGACGCATCTGGCTCCTGTTGCACCAGCAGCTTGCCATTGAACTCCTCGATGACTCCGCCTTTACCATCATGCTGGATAAAAGCGTCGTGTTTCTCGGCCGTGCCGTCGGTCAGCGGATGAAACCAGTGCGTGTAATGGCGCGCTCCATTGTCAATGGCCCAGCGCATCATACCGGCTGCCACACTGTCGGCAACGGCCAACGGCAACGGCTCTTTGTTGTCAATAGCATTGACAAGTGCCTCATAAGTGTCTTTTGGCAGGTATTCAAACATTTTCTGGCGATTGAACACATATTTGCCATAATATACTTCCGGACGCACTTCTGGAATATTAACCGTGATGGCCTTGCGGTTAAAGGCTTCATCTACTACTTTGAATCGAAGCGAAGACATAGAGATAGGGAGATATATTGATATAATGTTGTTATTTTATTTTCCAATTCTTGAATCGTTCCACTGCTTCAGCCGTGGCCTCGGCTGTGTTAAATGCCGTGAGACGCACATAACCTTCTCCGCTCGGGCCAAAACCGACACCGGGCGTGCAGACCACGTGACATTCATGCAGCATACGATCAAAAAATTCCCATGAACCGAGTCCGTCCGGAGTCCTGACCCACACATATGGCGAATCTATGCCACCCCACGTCTGCAGTCCGGCTTCCGCCAGGCCCTGACGCAGCATTGCGGCATTGCGAAGATAATAATCCACCGTCTCGCGTATCTGTTTCTGCCCTTCGGGGGTATATATGGCGGCGGCGGCACGCTGCACAGGATATGACGCACCATTGAATTTTGTTGTCTGGCGTCTGAGCCACAGATCATGGAGACTGACTTCACGGCCGGCAGAGTCAACCCCCGTGAGCTCACGAGGGATAACCGTGTATCCGAGCCGCAGACCTGTAAATCCGGCCGTTTTGCTGAAACTGCGGAATTCGATGGCCACACGGCGTGCGCCTTCAATCTCATATATGCTCCGTGGCACCTCCGCCCTGGTCACAAACGCCTCATAGGCGGCATCAAACAGAATCAGCGCCTTATGGGCAATGGCATAATCCACCCACCGCGACAGCTGCGCGCGGGTCAGCACTGTGCCGGTGGGATTGTTGGGATAACAAAGATAAATAATGTCCGGACGTCCCTTGGGCAACTCAGGAACAAAATCGTTCTCGGCTGTACATGACAGATATTCCAGACGGGTCCAGCGACCGTCAGCAAACTCTCCGGCACGCCCTGCCATCACGTTCGTATCCACATAAACGGGATACACCGGATCGGTCACCGCAACCCGACAATCAGCAGACAATATGTCTCCGATATTTCCGGTGTCGCTTTTCGCGCCATCGGATATAAAAATCTCGTCAGGCTGGACATCGATGCCGAAAGCGGCATAATCTGCCGACGCTATTCTCTCAGAGAGAAACCGATAACCCTGCTCGGGACCATAGCCATGAAAAGTCGACGCGACGGCCTGCTCGTCGGCAGCGCGATGAAGAGCCTCCACCGCTGCCTGACATATAGGACGCGTCACATCACCGATCCCCATACGAATCACTCCGGCATCAGGATGTTCCGATTGAAAGGCCGTGACTTTTCGTGCGATTTCCGAGAAGAGATAACTCTGTGAGAGCTTGCAAAAATTATCGTTGACCTTTATCATTCGTGTCTATTCTATATTATTTAATGTGTACTTTCGAAATCCAGTTTTACAGAGCCTTCAAACGAAGTGGCTGCCGGTCCGGTCATTGTCACCTCCATCGTATCGGGATCTATATCTATTTCAAGCCGGCCGCCTGGCAGTGCCACTGTTGTATGCCTTCCGCTACGACCTGTGACCATAGCAGCAGCGGCAGTGCCGCAGGCCCCGGTGCCGCAAGCCATAGTCTCACCGCTTCCTCGTTCCCATACCCTCACCTTGATCAAACCGGGAGAGATGATCCTTGCGAACTCCACATTCGCCCTGTCGGGCCAGAAAGGATCCATCTCCAGTTCGCGACCGATGCCGTGCACGTCATACTCGTCAGGATCGCAGTCAATGAAGACAACCGCATGAGGGTTTCCCATATCCACCGGAATCACCGTAACCTCTCCAGCCGACGTCTTGAGTCTGACAGAATCAGCCACATGCGCCATGCCCATTTCCACCGTCACTGATTCGACACTCGAATCAGCATTTCGATGCAACCTCAGGGTCTTGATGCCGCCAAGTGTTTCCAGTGTGATCTCTGACTTATCGGTCAGGCCGAGATCTGCCACCAGTTTGCCGACACAACGGCTTCCGTTGCCACACATTCGGGCCTCGGATCCGTCAGCATTAAATATTCTCATTCTAAAGTCGGCCACGTCCGACGGCAACACCAGAATCACACCGTCACCACCTATGCCGCAATGTCTGTCGCTGAGTTTTCGAGCCAACTCAGCGAGCCGGTCGGGATGGCAAGGATACTCCGTAAAATAGATATAGTCATTGCCAAGTCCATGCATTTTTGAGAAACGAGCAAGTTTCATGCCCGCAAAGATAATCATTTTTCACGACTCGGCACACACAATTTTCTCAAAAATTCCGGGCTGACGCATCTTAGGCCCCGTTCCCCAATATTTGTTAACGCTGGGGGCGCATATCTCTGAGTGATTTTTGTATCAGCACACAATTAATTGCGCCATGAATCAGTTATATGGTTTTAACCATTTGTAACTTATAGGAGCTGATTGGGATATACAAGCGTACGTAGCGGACTGCCCCAATCGGTAAATCATCACGACAACATATTTATTCTCATTTCTCTGTGGCATAAATTACCATCGCCTTGGACAATCGTCATGCATCTGCGTCCGCTTGTTTCGGTCACAATGCAACCGCATTGCTCCCTCTCTGCGCGAATACATCTGCACGACGCTTGACCGCCCCAGCGTTAACAAATATTGGGGAATGGGGGCTTATTTTTTCACAACGTCAAAACCGTTTAAGGCATAGAGCAGTTAGTCGTTGTCTTCATTATATAATCAGCAATATCTTTAAGGACTTCGGGTGCGATTGTTTCTTCAATCATGCCGTATTCCTGTACTGCTCCGCTTTGTGCGTGCTGGAAAAGGTGATTAAGACCGGGATAAAGTTTTACGGTCGCTTTCGGGGCGAGTCGTTGCATTTGAGGCATATTCAGTTCCGGGCGAACTTGTATGTCTTTTTCTCCATAAAGCACGAATATAGGGCAATCTGTATTTGCGATGCTTTCAGCTGGCGAAAAACCAATATAGAAATTTAACCACGGGGTGGAGTCAGACGCAATCTTTTCAAGATTGGCTTTCAAAGAAGCATGAACTGGTGTATTTCCCCAATCTGAACATATTGCCTCAATACAGTCAGAAGCTATGCTGTTACCTTTCATTATTTTCAGTTCATACATCTTATGCAGAGCTTCTACATAGTCAGTCACCAAATCGGTCGGCATATTTTCCTGTCTTAATATTGTCGCACTCTGATCTATAAGAACCATGTCACCACGAACTGCCTGTGCGCCAATCGCAATAATAAATGAGGGTTTGACAAACAGTTCAGAATCATCTTTTGAGCCCAACATAAAAGCGATAGTTGCACCCTCACTATGTCCTAACACACCTATATTATTAAACATTTCTTCCGCTCGCATATATTCCAATGCTGCTTTCGCATCTTTTGCGAAATCTTCAGTCGTTGCGTTCTTTCCATCGCCAGAGGAATCTCCATATCCTCTGTCATCATACCGTAATGAGACAATACCATTACGGGCAAGATAGTCTGCTATAACGGCAAATGGTTTATGCCCGAAAATCTCTTCATCTCTATTCTGAAGTCCGCTCCCTGTCACCATTATTACTGCGGGCGTTTCGTTTGTATAACCATCTGGCAAAGTAAGTGTCCCGGCAAGGGTAACATTGTCCGTTGGATTGCTAATCTGAACCTCTTTTGTTGTGTATGGATATGGCGGTTTGGGAGTTTGTGGCCGCTTTAATTCCACTGTTCCCGGAGATAAATCAAGATCGGTGCTCATTGCGCCCTGACTACATTTCCCAATCAGCTTACCGTCGTGTTTCCGTCCGGCAAACGTCAATCCGATGCGTCTGACTGCCACATTTACAGAATCGGATGAAATGAAATTCACTTCACCCGCTATTCCGTATGCTCCCTGATCCGGAGAATCAAGCGTTACGGACGGTTTGCCATCGTCTCCGACTTTGAAATTAAACACAATCCTCAACTCCACTTGCGGAGTTATTTTCAGAGTGCCACGCCATGCACCCGATATATTTTTATCGTGAGCCATAGCATTGAATATACAGCAAGCGACTATAAAAGCCACAACGATTACTCGGTTCATAATTCTCTGCTTATTATTTTGTTAGCACTATCAGGATATGATTATCTGCATCCTTTAAGACGTATTTTTAGTTCATACGACTTGATACATCCAAGATTTGCCATCTCCTCTGCATACGCCATCTCACCATGCTCTTTTATATAACGTATGCTGGCAGAACGGCCTGTAAGAAGCGTCTGCCCTTCTCAAATATCAATCAGATCTTACCCGATCTGGCTGCGGATATCAAAGCCGGACCGGGAATAAAATAAAACTCCACACGACGATTGACCGCACGACTGCTCCGGCTGTAGTTGTCGGTCAACGGTTCATCCACACCGAATCCATAAGGAATCACTGCATCAGTCGCCAATCCCTTCGAAGCAAAATGACGCACAATCTCCTCCGCTCTTGATGCGGTAAGGGCATTGAGATAAGCCTCCGAGCCAGTGTCATCACTATGCACCACCACAAGCACTTTATAAAAATCAGGCGTCTTCAGATAGTGATCCAACTGATCAACCTGCCTGATGCCTTCAGCAGTAAGCAGAGTATCATTCGGCAAAAACATCCCGTCTGTGCCGAGAGTGAGAATCACGGCCATACCGTCACGGGCAGTCTCCACCTTCAGTCCCTTCTGCTTAAGATGACGCGCCATCGCGAGCTGGCGCTCTTTCACTGCCTTGATCTGTCTTTTGGGTACTTCCGGATGCATCAGATTCTCCTCAACAGACATCTCCACGATCTCTTCATGATATTTGTCCGCTTTCGGAGCCGCCGATGCAGGCTGCCACACCGACAACACAACTGCTATGGATAATATCCCTGTAAATTTGCGTAATGACATCTTCCTATTCAGATAATTTGAATTGCTAAATTACGAATAAAACAGCTGACCAACGGTTTGATTTAACATTTTTTCATCAAATTTAGCAGCTTATGTCAACTTTGCAACGTAAATTTGCACTATGGAAATTAGGCTCGAACCTCAATGGAAACATCAGCTTGACGCAGTGTGGCAGTCACCGCAATTTGCGGAGCTTGCCGGTTTTGTGCGCAAAGAATATGCGACTAAGCAGATTTTTCCGCCTGCGCGACTGATTTTTGCCGCCATGGACATCTGCCCGTTCGATGCTGTGAAAGTCGTGATAATCGGCCAGGACCCATATCATGGACCAGGCCAGGCCAACGGGCTTTGCTTCTCAGTAAACCCCGGGGTTGCCATGCCGCCTTCGCTGGTCAACATTTTCAAAGAAGTCCATGACGACATAGGCGTACCGGTTCCGGAAAACGGCGACCTGACACGCTGGGCGCGCCAGGGAGTGCTGTTGCTCAACAGCTCGCTGACCGTCGAGGCCCACAAACCAGCCTCACACTCGGGCGCCGGATGGGAAATGGTCACTGACACCGCTATTGCACGACTAAATTCAGAACGCTCCGGACTGGTATTTATGCTTTGGGGCGCACATGCCTGCCGAAAAGCGAAACTGATTGACTCGCAACGCCACCTTGTACTCACATCGGTCCATCCGTCACCTCTGAGCGCCTACCGCGGATTCTTCGGATGCCGACACTTCTCGCGGGCCAACGACTATCTTCTCAAACAAGGAAAAGAACCGATCAAATGGTAACACTGAACGAACGTCTTGAAAAAGTGGCGGCGCTACGTGCCACAGGCCACAATTGTGCCCAATGCGTCATGATGGCGTTTACCGACAAATTCTCGAAACCTATCCCAACGGAAAGCCTCGAGGCCATCAGCTGCGCCTATGGAGGCGGAGTCGCAGGCACAGGCCACATCTGCGGGGCGGCGTCATCAATGGCCGCAGTTGTCAGCCTGATGCGCTATAATTCCGCCAAAGACAAAGTCGCCGTTTACAAAGAAGGCGCGGAAGTTATGGCCCGGTTCATCGCCATGCAGAACGGCAAAAGCGACTGCCGGACTCTCAGAGTGCCTGGTGCGAAACCATGCGGCAAACTGATTGAAGAGGCTGTGACCGCCCTGCACAACTACCTAAAGGAGACCGATGCGAGTTAAACCCGCACTCACGTTGCCGCTGCTTCTCTGCCTCGGAAGCATGCATTCGGCCGGACAGACCGCCGACACCGCCACTGGAATCTTCTCCGGTGCGTTCAAATCATTGCAGACATATGCCGAAGGCAACATTCTCTCTCCACCAATAATCAGCTTGGGCGGAAACAGCAGGATAAAAGTGGAATTCGATGAAATGGCCGAAGATTCACGCTACCTGCGCTACAGACTGATACACTGCAATGCCGACTGGAGTCCGAGCGCACTGGTCGAAACCGAATTTACCAACGGGTTCAACCTGGCCGACGTAACCGACTGGGCGTTGTCGGAATCAACTCTGGCCCACTATGTACACTACTCCCTGACGATCCCGGACGACCAGATGGTTCCCACTGTGTCCGGAAACTACTTGCTGCAAATATTTGACCAGGACAACCCAGACGAAGTGCTGCTCCAGACCAGATTCATGGTCAGCGAAAACATCGCCGACATATCATCGTCGGTCACATCGCGAACCGACATTGACTACAACCAGCGGCACCAGCAACTCTATGTCATAGCCGACCTGGAAAACGCCGGCGTGGACGACCCATTCAACGACCTCACGCTGATCATCAGCCAGAACGGACGCGCCGACAACACGGCAACATTGCGGAAACCCCTCCGTATCGGAGCAAAAAAAGCCTTCTATGAACACCAGCCGGAACTCATATTCCCTGCCGGCAACGAATACCGGCGCATTGAAATGGTAACAGTCCATTTCCCGGGACGCGGCATCGACCACTATGAATATGCAGAACCATATTACCACGCCATACTCTCCCCCGACACCCCGCGACCCAACACCCGCTATGAATACGACCAGGACCAGTCGGGCCGGTTTGTGATACACGAATTCAACGCCGACGAATCGTCCGTCCAAGCCGACTATGTCGTGACCCACTTCGCGCTTGAAATGCCTGAAATGACCGACAAAGAAATCTGGCTCGACGGTGACTTCGTGCAACGCCGTTTCGACCCCGACTCACGGATGGTCTACTCCAATAGCCGCGGAGCCTATGTGAAGACCCTCCTGCTCAAACAAGGACTCTATAACTATCAATATCTGGTCACCGACAGACTCGACTCCCGAAAATCGGCCACAGCTCCGATCGAAGGCGACCACTATGAGACCGTCAACGAATATCTGATCCTGCTCTATCACCGACCATATGGCGCGCGCGCCGACCGGCTGATCGGAGCGACATCGATATTCTCGGGAAAATGACAAAATGACACAACAACAAGACGAAGAAGAAACACTGATGCTTCAGATACAAAACACGCTGGTGAGCCTTGATCTGGCTGAAGAATTTTTTTGCTGCGACCTTGATGCATGCAAAGGACAATGCTGCATAGAAGGAGATGCAGGCGCACCGGTCACCGAAACCGAATGCCGGCAGATACGCCGCGCGCTTCCGGCTGCAAGCCGCTTCATGATGCCCAGAGCCATCGAAACGGTGGAACGCGAAGGCGTGAGCTACATTGACGAAGAAGGAGACCTGGTCACCACGCTGCTCGACGGACGCAACTGCGCGTTCACATGCTATGGTCCTGGCGGAATTTGCCTGTGTTCCCTCGAAGCGGCCCACCGCGAAGGACTGACAAACTGGCGCAAACCCGCCTCATGCGCGCTCTATCCCGTCAGACTCACGGAATATCCGTCATTCATCGCAGTCAACTACCACAAATGGGACATCTGCAAAAGCGCCCGCGTCAAAGGGCGCAAAGAAGGCATCAGACTATTCCAGTTCCTTAAAGGACCGCTGACCGAAAGATTCGGCCAAGAATGGTACGACGAACTGGAACTGGCATGCAACGAATACCTCAAGAGCGTATTGTGAATCTCCAAATCACAAAAAAACAATAACGGAAGCATGAACTTTTTCAAACGACACCTGATAATTACCAACCTGCTGATCATGGCAGGAGTCACGATAGCGCTATTGGCTGGCGCTATGTGGTGGCTCGACATACACACCGGCCACGGCAAAGTGCAGGAAGTGCCCGACGTCACCGGCCTGCCGCTTGCCGATGCTGTCAGCTCGCTGAAACAACGCAATCTCAATGCCGAAGTGGTGGACTCGCTCCATGCCGACGGAATTCCGCGCGGCGCCATCGTAGACCAGACGCCAAAACCAGGAGACAAAGTAAAACCAGGACGCGACATATACCTCACCGTCAACGCCTACACTCCACGCAAAATCTCGATCCCGGACCTAACCGGAGCTTCGCTGCGCCAGGCCAGGACCACACTCGCCTCGCTGGGTTTCACTAATGTGACGACCAGAATGGTACCGTCTGACTATAAAGACCTTGTCCTGGCAGTCAAGGCCATGGGAGTCACCCTGCACTCCGGAACCATGCTGCCCCCCGACACACCAATCGAAATCGAAGCCGGCGAAGGCTTCACATCCTTCCCGGCAACAGACACTGCCGACGAATACTCGCCGACTGAAGGCGGATACAGCGACCAACCTATCCAATGGCCTGACACAGATGACTGACCCGGAAGAACTGCAAGAAGAATACATGCCGGAAATGGAGGACGACAACTCCTCTGCCGAACTCACGGACGACGACGGAAACCGGCTATACGAACATTTCCGCTTCGAGGCCGACAAAGGACAGGAATTGCTCAGAGTCGACAAATTCCTTGTATTGCGGATGCAGAAAGCTTCACGCAACCGCATCCAGCAGGCCGCCGACGCAGGCTGCATTCTCGTCAATGGCAAACCGGTAAAAAGCAACTACCGGGTCAAACCGCTTGACGTCGTGCAGATAGTCATGGACCGCCCACGCTATGAATTTGAAATCATAGCCGAAGAAATTCCGCTGGACATAATTTACGAAGACGACACTGTGCTGGTGGTCAACAAACCGGCCGGCATGGTCGTACACCCCGGCCACGGCAACTATACAGGCACTTTGGTCAACGCTCTGGCCTGGCACTTCCGCAACACTCCGGACTACGACGTCAACGACCCTCGCCTCGGACTTGTGCACCGCATAGACAAAGACACCTCCGGACTGCTTGTCGTGGCAAAGACCCCCGACGCCAAGACTGACCTCGGGCGCCAGTTCTTCAACAAGACAACAAAACGCGAATACGTAGCCGTGGTATGGGGAATCCCGACTCCGGCACAAGGACGCATCGAAGGCAACATCGGACGCAACCCAAAAGATCGCCTGCAGATGACAGTGCTTCCCCCCGAAGACCCGACCGGCAAACACGCCGTTACACATTACGAAGTGATCGAACCGATGATCCATGTCAGCGTGGTGCGATGCGTCCTCGAAACAGGCCGCACGCACCAGATCCGCGTCCACATGAAACACATCGGCCATCCGCTGCTGGCCGACGCGCGCTATGGCGGTGATCAGGTGCTCCGCGGTGTGCCTTCAGCCACATATCGCAGATTTGTCGACAACTGCTTCGCAATATGTCCCCGCCAGGCGCTCCACGCGCGCACACTCGGATTCCGACACCCTGCCACCGGCAAGGAGATGTTTTTCTCCGCACCGGTGCCTGACGACATGACTGCAATGATTGATCGATGGCGACAGTATCTCACGCAAAAAGCTTCTGAAAAATTTTAGTATTTTTTAATAATTATTTCAGAAAAATGCGTAACTTCGCACTAACAAAAACTCTGATCAATCCATATCACCTATGTCACAAGTGAGTGAAAAAACCTGGATGTATGCCAAAGACTATGTGTTCATAATCCTGGGCATCAGCATTTATTCCTTCGCCTTCAACGCATTCATCCTGCCACATAACGTGGTGATGGGCGGTATGGCCGGTATTGGCTCCATTGTCTACTATCTGACCAAAGCGATGTCGCTGGCAGGCAAACTGCCGTTTGTAATTCCGGTCGGCTACACCGTATTTGCCGTCAACATAATCCTGCTGATCATCGCCTGGAGAGCACTGACCCGGACATTCGTGATCCGTACGGTTTTCGGATTCACCGTGCTCATGATAATACTGAATGCTATGCAGCCACTGTTTCCCGAACCGGTGATGAGTGACTTCCTGGTCTCGCTGGTAATCGGAGCGATAGTCATGGGAGTCGGCATCGGAATGGTGTTTGTCCACAACGGATCGACAGGCGGAACCGACATCGTGGCAGCAATGGTGTCGAAACACACAAACGTCAGCATCGGACGCACCATGATGATGTGTGACTTTGTCATTGTCAGCTCCGGATGCCTGGTGCTCGACTACTCGTTCCAGACAGCAGTCTACGGCATGCTCATAACCATCCTGGTCGGCTACATGTGTGACCTGATGATCAACACCAACCGACAGGCCGTGCAGTTCATCATATTCTCACCGAAATGGGAAGAGATAGCTACAGCCATAAACAACGACGCTCACCGCGGATGCACAGTGATAAACGGCATGGGCTGGTATTCCAAAAAAGAAATCAAAGTGCTCCTGGTCATGTGTCGCAAAATTGAATCAGTGACCATATTCCGGATCATCAAGAACATCGACAACAACGCCCTGATCACCCAGGCAAACGTCAACGGCGTATATGGCCAAGGCTTTGACGAACTCAAACTCAAAATGAAGACTCCGGCACAACAGGCACAACAAAACCAGGACGATGCCGGCAACAGCGCCGCAACGG
The DNA here is from genome assembly GCA_947177135.1 of uncultured Porphyromonadaceae bacterium. Taxonomy (GTDB): domain Bacteria; phylum Bacteroidota; class Bacteroidia; order Bacteroidales; family Muribaculaceae; genus UBA3263. The sequence goes on from CAMWTI010000028.1 coordinate 11,751, forward strand.
ACCCCCAGGCATGACCGAGGCCACGCTGGCCAAACTGCGAGTACTTGCCGAGGCGGCCAAATACGACGTCAGCTGCTCGTCAAGCGGCACCATACGCCGCAACGGATCGAAAGACTCGGTCGGCAACACAGTCGGCGGCATCGGCATATGCCACTCATTTGCCGACGACGGACGCTGTGTGTCGCTGCTCAAAGTGATGCTCACAAACTTCTGCATCTACGACTGCGCGTACTGCATCAACCGACGGAGCAACGACATTGCAAGAGCCACTCTGAGCGTGAGCGAACTGGTGGAACTGACAATGGAATTCTATCGTCGCAACTACATCGAAGGATTATTCCTGTCCAGCGGCGTGGTACGCAACCCTGATTACACGATGGAGCGGCTCGTGAAAGTGGCAAAAGACTTGCGCACAGTCCAACGCTTCAACGGATACATACACCTGAAAAGCATCCCCGGATGCTCCCGCGAACTGGTCATGGAAGCAGGACGATATGCCGACCGTATGAGCGTCAACGTGGAGATCCCGACCGAAAACCGACTGAAATATCTGGCCCCCGAAAAAAATCACCAGTCGGTCTTCGCGCCGATGTCATACGTCCGCCAGGGCGTGCTCCAGGCCGCCGACGACAGGAAAGTAATGCGCCATGTGCCTCGATTCGTGCCAGCCGGACAGTCTACCCAGATGGTTGTCGGCGCCACGGCCGACACTGACGCCGACATACTGCGTATGACCGCGGGACTATATGCCACGCCGACAATCAGACGCGTTTACTACAGCGGATTCATCAACGTCAACGCCTACGACTCTCGGCTGCCGATGCTGAAGCAGCCGCCGCTGGTGCGCGAACACAGACTATATCAGGCCGACTGGCTCATGAGATTCTATCAGTTCAAAGTAGACGAAATAGCCGACGATACCAACCCGCTGCTCGACCTTGAACTCGACCCTAAGACATCGTGGGCGCTGCGCCATCCCGAATTCTTTCCTGTCGACATCAACAAAGCCGACTACCCCACCCTGCTCCGCGTGCCAGGCATCGGACCCAAATCAGCCACAATGATCGTCAATGCCCGGCGATTCCGCCGGCTCACAACATCCCACCTCAAAAAAATCGGAGTCGTACTGAAACGCGCGCGCTATTTCATCACATGCGGCGAACTCTCCGCCCCTTGCGTGGCCGACACATCGCCGGCCTACGTGCGTAGCTGCCTGCTGCCGCGGCGCCGCGGAGAGCATCCCGACCAGCTCACATTTGATTTCGCAGAATGAACACGCTGATATTCGACGGCACATGGGACGGAATGCTATCGGCTGTTTTCGAGGCATACACCCGACGATGGCACATCTGGAACGATGAAAACGACATAGTTCTGCTCCGTCCAGACGCCCCGAGGCCTCTATTTGCCGACAACGTGGCCTATGTGACAACCGACTCCGAACGCTCGAATCGGGTATGGAAAGCGCTGGAGCAAAAAATGGAACGCGCGGCACTCAGCGCGCTCGCCGTCTCGTTTCTCAGCGAAGACATCACCATGGACACCCCCACCCTGCGCTTCATCATCAAAGTGATCGAAGCTCGCCAGAGCGGATTTGAACGCAACTTTGCCGACAACGACGCCCTGGCGATCGTGCGCACCGCCAAACAAGTGCGCTACGACGCCCACCGACTGCTCCAGTTCATCCGGTTTCAGAAAGCGGCCGACGGCACATACTTCGCAATGACAGACCCGCGCCACAACGTGCTGCCGATGATCCTCGACCACTTCACTGACCGGTTTGCCGACCAGCATTTCATCATATATGACCACCGACGCGGATACGGATACTTCTACGACGGCACCGAACCTCGCCTGATCTCCCTCCCGGCCAACCTAAACCACATGGCCACCGGATGGCTGCCCGACGAAATGCTCGCACCCGACGAACGCCTGTTCCGAAGACTGTGGCAGACATACTTCAAAGCCATCGCCATCAAAGAGCGCACAAACCCGCGCAAACAGCGCGCTGACATGCCGGTGCGCTACTGGCGCTACCTAACTGAAAAGAACTGACGGCCGACACACATTTATATATTAAATCTGATTAATCTTCCCTGCAAAACATGAACCTGAAATGCCCGCACTGCAACACAACGTTTGAAGTAGACGAAAGCCATTATGCGGCACTGCTCGCCCAAGTCAAAACAATTGAGTTTGAAGCGGAACTCCAGAGACGCCTCGGCGAAATAACCGAAATGCACAAAGCTGAAGAACAAAATCGCAGACTCATGGCCGAAAAGAATATGACCGAAAGCCTGTCGGCCAAAGAAAAGGAAATCAGTGCCCTCGGCCAGGAAATAGAGCGACTAAAAGGAATGATTGAAAATCATGATGCCGTGAAACGCGCGGAACTGGCCGGAGTCGAAACCGAAAACGCCAGACTCATAAGCCGGATTGCCGCCGAAAAAGACAAAGAGATAGCCGACCTGCGCAGCCGCCTGCAGATGCAGGACTCACGCCATGAACTTGACCTGGCAAAAGAACGCAATCTCAGCAAAGACGCCCTCCACCGCAAGGAGCAGGAAATAACCCAGCTGACATCACGACTCGAAGCCGGAGAACTCGCCTCGGAAAAACGCGAACTGGAAATCAAAGAGCAATACAAACTGCTGCTCAAGGCAAAAGACGAAGAAATCGAGCGCTACAAAGACATGAAAAGCCGACTGTCGACCAAAATGCTCGGCGAAACCCTGGAACAACACTGCCAGAACATGTTCAACATGGCCAGAAGCCAGGGCGGATTCCACTCAGCATATTTTGAAAAAGACAACGACGCCAGCGGCGGAACAAAAGGAGACTTCATCTTCCGTGACTACATCGACGGCGAAGAATGCCTCTCGATCATGTTTGAAATGAAAAACGAAGACGACCGCACCGCGACAAAACACCGCAACGAAGACTTCTTCGCGAAACTCGACAAAGACCGCCGCGACAAAAAATGCGAATATGCCGTGCTGGTCAGCACCCTTGAAGCCGACAGCGACCTATATAACGCCGGCATAGTCGACGTGTCATACCGCTATGAAAAAATGTACGTGATCAGGCCGCAGTTTTTCATGTCGCTCATCTCGCTGCTCAGCCAGTCGTCAAAACGAGGCGCAGAAACCATCAACTCACTGCGCCGTGAACTGTCGGTGGCCAAAGCACAGAGCATCGACGTGACAAGATTCGAAGAGAAACGCGACAGATTTGCCGCCGAATTCATGAAATTCGTCGACAGCCACAAAAAGAAACACAGCGAAGCGATAACCACCATCGACAAAGCCATTGAAGACGCCGAAAAACAGATAGACCGCCTGCGCAAGATCAAAACCCTCTTCGACACAAGCGTCCAAAAACTCACACGTGCCGGCGAAGTGATTGAAAACGACTTCACAATCAAGAAACTCACCTATGGCAACCCGACAATGAAAGCAAAATTCGACGAAGCCCGCCAGCTGCCGGAAGAATGACCCCGACATCAATAAAAATTTTCGGATGCAGAGCCGATTTTTCGCTTTTTATGCGTAACTTTGCATAATTAAAACGATTTCAAACACTTCACATAATAGACCATACATTATGAGCGAGAATTGCAACGCAGAAGTCTCAGAAAAGAAAAATTTGAATTTTGTTGAACAGATTGTGTTCAACGACCTGCAGGAAGGAAAAAACGGCGGACGCCTCAACACCCGTTTTCCGCCAGAGCCTAACGGTTACCTCCACATCGGCCACGCAAAAGCCATCTGCATGGACTTCGGTGTTGCCGAAAAATTCGGCGGCACCTGCAATCTGCGCTTCGACGACACCAACCCTGTGAAAGAAGACACAGAATACGTTGACGCCATACGTGAAGACATCCACTGGCTCGGATTCGACTGGGCCGACAGAGAATATTACGCATCGGACTACTTCCCCCAGCTGTTTGACCTTGCAATCAGAATGATCAAGGAAGGAAAAGCCTATGTCGACGACCAGACCTCGGAAGAAATCGCTGCACAAAAAGGCACCCCGACACGCCCTGGCACCAATTCGCCATATCGCGACCGCACTCCCGAAGAGAATCTCGATCTGTTCATGAGAATGAACGCCGGAGAATTCCCCGACGGCGCACGCGTGCTCCGAGCCAAAATCGACATGGCCTCCGACAACATGCACTTCCGTGACCCGATCATGTACCGCATCATCACGAAGTACCCCCACCACCGCACTGGCACCACTTGGAAAGTCTACCCAATGTATGACTTCGCACACGGCCAGAGCGACTTCTTCGAAGGCGTGACCCACTCGATCTGCACCCTGGAATTCGTGCCTCACCGCCCTCTCTACGACTACTTCGCTCAAGAGCTGGCCAAAGGCGGCGACTACTGCCCCCGACAGATCGAATTCAACCGACTGAACCTCACATACACCGTCATGTCGAAGCGCAAACTGCTTCAACTGGTACAGGAAGGACTGGTGGCCGGATGGGACGATCCGCGCATGCCGACAATCAGCGGAATGCGCCGACGCGGCTACACCCCGCAGTCGATCCGCAACTTCATCGACACGATCGGCTACACCAAATACGAGGCTCTGAACTCAGTATCGCTCCTTGAACACGCCGTGCGCGACGACCTTAACCGTGTGGCCACGAGAGTCATGGCGGTTGTCAACCCCGTCAAACTCGTCATCACCAACTATCCGGAAGGCAAAGTCGAACAGGTCAGCATGGAAAACAACCCTGAAGACCCGCAGGCCGGCACCCACTCCATGCCATTCAGCCGCGAGATATACATCGAACGCGACGACTTCATGGAAAACCCGCCCAAAAAATTCTTCCGCCTCGCACCCGGAGCCGAAGTGCGCCTCAAAGGAGCCTATATCATCAAATGCGAAAACGTGGTCAAAGACGCTGACGGCAACATCACCGAACTGCATTGCACCTACGACCCCGAAACCCTGAGCGGCATGCCCGGATCAATGCGCAAAGTCAAAGGCACCCTCCACTGGGTGAGCGCAAGCCACGCCATCGACGCCACCGTCCGCCTTTACGACCGTCTGTTCAACGTCGAGAACCCGGCCGCCGAAACCGAACGCGACTTCCGCGAAATGCTGAATCCTGAATCGCTCAAAACCGTGACAGGAGTAAAAGTCGAACCGTTCCTCGCCGAAAACGCCACACAAGGCGCAAAATTCCAGTTCCAGCGAATCGGATACTTCACTCCTGACTATGACTCGACGGCTGAAAACCTGATCTTCAACCGAACCATTGCCCTGAAAGACACCTGGGAGAAGGTAAAATCCTGATATGGCACTGGAAAACGAATCCGACCACCGCAAGGAAATATACGAAAGTTTCCGCAAGAAACTCAACCAAGACATTTCGGATCTTTTCTATGACGAAGATGACCTGATCGAAATCTATGACCAGGCCAGCGACATGGAAGACGAATACGTCAAACTGCAAGTGCTGCTACTGGCCTACAGGCTCTACCCCAAGAGCGAGGCCATGGCGGCGCGCAGGGGCTACTTCCTCTGGTCCTACAACATGGACGAGGGAGTCGAAGCGCTATTGAAAACATATGACGGATCCTCCGATCTGATATGGAAGATCCTGGCGCTAAGATCAGCAAAAACATCGGCCGAAGAACTGGAAAAACGCCTGACTGAACTGATCGGCAACGAAACAGACATCGACGACGAAACAATGATACAGCTTGTCGACCTCGCATCCGAAGCAGGAGCGTTCGACTGGCTGAAACGCAACGAAAAGCTCCTCAAATCCAAGACAAGCTACCGCCCCACTCTGCTATATGAACTGCAAGTCGTGGCAACCATAAACGGTGACCGGGACTATGCCATAGCAAAACTTGAAGAACTGACGGAACTCGAGCCTTTCAACGCCGACTATTGGATCATCCTCTCCGAAGAGCAGATGAATGCCGGAAATGCCGACGCGGCCATCAACTCCGCTGATTATGCCATGGCCATAAATGCCGAAAATCCGGAGGCGATACTGGCCAGAGCGCGCGCCATGACCGTGATCGGCGGATATGACCCCGACGAACTGCTGCGCATGGTCAAACCGCTGCTCACTCCTGATTCCACTGACTCGCGCGCGCTCAAAATCGCCGTCGCAGCCATGCTCCAGCTCAACATGAACGCCGAAGCGATGGAAGCGCTGGCCGAGTTCATCGGCAGATGCCCCTGGGACAGATCCGTCATCGAATATCTGCTTGTGCTCCGCTATCCGTCCATAAACAAAGTGCTGTCCGACCACTATGACTCAATGTCGACAGCCGAAAACACCGAAGAAGCATGGGCATCATGGGGCGCTGAAAAATTCAATGAAGGAAAATACAAGGAAGCGGCAATGATCCTCGGCTGTTTCCACAACCACGACGGACTGTCGTCGGCTGAAAACCTGAACATGTATGCCAGCGCGCTTTATGCTACAGGATTCTACATGGCATCGGCCCTGCTGCTCGACACAAGCCTCAAGAACGCGCCCGAAAATGTCACACCGGAAATCGTCCTCACCGGACTGCTCTCAATGCTGAGACTCGGATATCACGATCAGGCAGCCGAAATGCTCAAAATCATGGATCAGAATCCGGCACAACCACAATGGAGCGTCGGAAACTTTCTGCGCGCTTCAGGCTTCGCGCTTCAGATGACCCAGGTGCGCAAAGCCATCAGCTCCAAGAAACAGATCGACATAGAATCGATCGATCCGTTCATCGGAGTTTCCGATCCTGAGATAGACTACTGATAGATGTCGGCCTCTGTGCCGTCCGGACGGAGTATGCGCTGATTGGACGAACCTCGGAAAATCAGAGAAGTGTCGCGCAGCGACTCCACGAACGGGCCGTCGACCAAAGCCTCAAACATTGGAATAAGATCTGCCATTTCCGGCATGGTCTGCAACTGTTCAAACGTGTAGCCGGTATAACACCACACCGTGTAGCCGGCTGCGCGTATTGCCTTGACAAGCTGCTTCACAGCCTCAAGCGGGCGATGCTGCAACGGATCTCCACCAGTCAGCGTCACGTTGAAATCATGTGCGCGGATCTGAGCCATCAGCTCATCCACAGTCATCGGCGTGCCTTGATCAAACTCCCACGACAACGCATTGTGACAACCCGGGCAACGGTGCGTGCAACCCGCCAGATAGATGGAAGTGCGTAGCCCCGGGCCGTCTACCGACGTCCCGGGCACTACTTGAAGCACTTTTAGCAATGTATCCATCTTTATTAAGCTGACGGCATTATTCACCGCCTCGTTTAATATCTCGCTGATTGTTTTTATTTATGAACCACGCGGTCATTGAGTTCGGCAAGTTTCGCCGAATTCCACCTGTCGGTAGTCCCGACAAGATACCCTGTGATCCGTTGGAGCTTATCAATATTTTTGCTGCCGCATTTCGGACACACGTCCAGATTTTCGGCCGCATCCTCATAACCGCACTGCATGCAGCGGTTGCGGTTGTGGTTAACCGAACAATACCCTATATTATGACGGTCCATCAGATCGACCACATCGGCTATCGCCTGCGGATTGTGCGTCGCATCACCGTCGATTTCAACATAAAATATATGTCCGCCTCTAGTCAGCTCATGATACGGAGCCTCGATTTTGGCCTTGTGGCGCGGCGAGCAGTGATAGTATACCGGCACGTGATTGGAATTGGTATAATATTCCTTATCGGTGATACCAGGCAATATGCCGAATGACTTGCGGTCACGACGGGTAAATTTGCCTGAAAGACCCTCGGCCGGAGTGGCCAGCACGGAATAGTTGTGATTATAAGTCTCACAGAATTCATTGGCGCGCGAACGCATATGACTCACAATTTTCAGACCGAGCGCCTGCGCTTCCTCGCTTTCGCCGTGGTGCTTGCCCGTCAGAGCCACCAGACACTCTGCCAGACCGATAAAGCCGATGCCCAGCGTGCCCTGGTTGATCACCGGCTCGATGGTCTCGTCGGGCCTTAGCCCGTCGGCACCGTTCCATAGCCGGGTCATCAGCAACGGGAACTGCTTGGCAAGCGCCGTTTTCTGAAAACAGAAACGGTCGTGAAGCTGGCGGGCGGTAATGTCAAGCACTTCGTCGAGTTTCTGGAAGAAACGGCGTATGCGCTCTTCCTGCTCCTTGATGCCCATAAGTTCTATGGCCAGACGCACAATGTTGATGGTCGAGAACGATAGATTGCCTCGGCCGATCGACGTCTTCTCGCCATATCGGTTCTCAAACACACGGGTGCGGCAACCCATCGTGGCCACCTCATATTCATAGCGTTTCGGATCGTCGGCACACCATTTTTCATGCTGGTTGAACGTGGCGTCAAGATTCACGAAATTCGGGAAAAAGCGCCGCGCCGTCACCTTGCATGCCAGACGGTAAAGATCATAATTGCGGTCCTCAGGCAGATAACTCACCCCGCGTTTCTTCTTCCAGATCTGGATCGGAAAGATCGCGGTGGCGCCATTGCCCACACCCTCATAGGTCGACTGCAGCAGTTCGCGGATGATGCAGCGCCCTTCGGCCGATGTGTCAGTGCCATAATTGATCGAACTGAACACCACCTGATTGCCGCCTCGCGAATGAATCGTGTTCATGTTGTGGATAAATGCTTCCATGGCCTGATGCACACGCGACACCGTGCGGTTGACAGCATGCTGCAGCAGACGCGCGTCGCCATCCAATCCCTCAAGATGGCGGCTGATAAAATCATCAAGTTCGGCATCATACATGGCCGAAAGGTCGCGCCCGATCAGCTTTTCCAGATTCTGCACCTCTTCGATAAAAGATGTGCGCACAAACGGAGCGAGATAGAAGTCAAACGCCGGAATGGCCTGGCCGCCATGCATTTCATTCTGAGCGGTCTCAAGCGAAATACATCCGATGATGCTTGCGGTCTCGATGCGTTTCGCAGGCCGAGACTCTCCGTGGCCAGCAGTGAATCCATATTTCAGAATCCGGTCAAGCGGATGCTGCACACAGGTCAGCGACTTGGTCGGATAGTAATCCTTGTCGTGGATATGCAGATAGTTGTTGTCGACAGCTTCGCGGGCTTCTTCCGACAGCAGGTAGTCATCGACAAACGGCTTGGTGGTCTCGCTTGCAAACTTCATCATCATCCCGGCCGGAGAGTCTGTGTTCATGTTGGCGTTCTCGCGAGTGATATCATTATTCTTGGCCTCGATGATCTCCAGAAACATGTCGCGCGTCTTGGCGCGGCGAGCCACCGACCGCTGATTGCGGTAGGCTATATAGCGCTTCGCCACTTCCTTTCTGGGCGACTTCATCAGCTCCAGCTCAACGCGGTCCTGAATCTCCTCAACGCTCATCTGGGCGGCGCCGCTCACGCCGATGCGGTCGACAATGCGCTGGATAAGCGCCTCGTCTTCGCCCATCTCTGTTGTAAGCATGGCTTTGCGTGTCGCTGCCTTTATTTTTTCTTCATTGTAACCGACAATTCGGCCGTCGCGTTTGAGTACTGTCTGAATCATTTTATTTGAGGGTCTGAGATATTTTCCAATGGCACAAAGTTAAACTATTATTTTGGCTCCAGCAACTTTTCAGCAAACAAAAGTTATCATCAAGTTATCAACTTCGGACAACTTTCACCACACCCCCGAACAAATAAAACAATATCGATCAGCAATATACAACTCCAAAACAGACAACTTTCACCAACAAAAGGAATAAAAAATAAACTCTTTCGGCACACTTTCGAGCCAAAAGAGCTTCACACAATCATCAATTTCGGTCAACGAAGCGACAGGCCGACCAGAAAGCAGTCCTCCTCCACCGCTATCGACTCAAAAGCCAACGACTCAACCAATGCCACCGCACGCGGCACCTTGGCAAGATTAAGTTTCAGGCGCTGACCAGGACAGATACATACTGCCTCGATCATGTCAGGCTTGTGCCGCGCCATATAATTAAGCGCAATCCGCATCAACAATTCCAAAGCGGCTGATGCGCCATACGTAAACGTGATTTCAGTATCGGAAGCAGACTCCAGAACAAGAGAAACATTGAATTGCCGTTCCTTGAACAACATCCGGCGTATCAGACAGACGCCCACCGTGCGTCTGTCAACTTTGCCGAAAGTCATCCTCAGGCCATAGTGGGCTTCCACATATTCCTCAAGTTCGTCAAATCCCAGTCTTACCTCCATGATATTATGTCAGCGCCAGCCTTTCAACTTATCACCTTGGAATGAGCGCCGCCTCAATGCTCGATATGTCTGCCCTGAGTTTGGCTTCCGTGGCCATACGGTTCTCTATGGCGTTCACAGCGTGAAGCACCGTTGCATGAGTGCGGCTCAGACGACTGCCGATTGCGTTGACCGACAGCGACGTCAGTTTCTTGGTCATATACATCACAAGCTGACGGGCATCCGAAATGTCGCGCTTGCGGCTCTTGGTGAAGAGAGCGTCAGGCTCAATATTGTAATACTCGCTCACCTGCTCGGCTATCATCTCGAAGTTGACCGTCTTGCGGCGTATCTTCACAGCATTAGCCATAACCGACTTGGCAAGCTCGACATCGACCGAACGGTTCAGTATGGTGGCATGAGCCATCAGCGACACCACGATCCCCTCCAACTCGCGGAAAGAGGCCGTTACATTCTGCGCCACCAGTTCCAGAACCTCTTCAGGCAGATCCAGCCCATCCTGCTCGGCCTTGCGGACAAGCACTTCGCGGCGGATCATATAGTCCGGACGATAGAGTTCGCAGGTCATGCCCCATTTGAATCGCGAGAGCAGACGCTCCTCCATATTGTCCATCTCGGCCGGGCGCACGTCGCTGGTCATGATCAGCTGCTTTGAATTCAGATGCAGATGATTGAAAATATGAAAGAATGTACGCTGAGTGGCAGGCTTGCCGATGAAGTCCTGAATATCATCTATGATCAGAGTGTCGATGCCTTGATAGAAAGCTATGAACTCATTGATTTTTCCGCGGGCGTTGGCGGCCGTATACTGGCTTTCAAACAGGCGCGCGGTGACATAAAGCACACGACGGCGCGGATCGCGTTCTTTCACGGCAATGCCTATGGCCTGGGCAAGATGCGTCTTGCCCACACCAGGAGGGCCAAACACGAACAGCGGATTATAGGTCTGACAGGTCGGATTCTTGGCTATAGCCTCGCCAATGGTCGACGCCAGCTGATTGCACTCTCCGACACAATAATTATTGAAATTATAGCGTGGATTAAGCTGCGAATCAATCTCGGCATCCTCAGCTACCGCGGCACGAAACGGATTTGCGGCACGGGCACGGTCGCTGATGGCGGTTGAAGAATTAGAACCAGACATAGTGACAGTGGTGTCAGGTTCGTTCTTCACGATCCTGAACTTATAACGCAACTTCACATTCGGTCCATAAACATGACGCAAGGTGAACCCGAGCAATTTGAGATAGTGGGTCTCAAGATGCTCTTTGAAATATTCGGACGGCACACCGACTGTCAGAGTGTCGTCTTCAAAATTCAGAAACGTGATCGGACTGAACCACGCTTCAAATTGCTCTGGCGGGAGATTATCGCGAAACTTGCGCAGACAATTTTCCCATTTTTCATTCATGGCTTGTGTCATTAATTATAATGTAATCGGCGACTTTTAATTTGGATACATTGCAATTGATTTACGCCGATTTCCGACTACAAAATTCCTGAAAATAATTTAAAAAAACAACGGCCGTAAAATTTGGTTTTTATAATTGAGTCACAAGTCTGCTGAGTTTCAGTCAATTATAATCAAACGATACCGATCGCCGCCTACACCGCTCAAACCAACTGAAACACAACAACTTGCGCTACATACAAC
>CAMWTI010000029.1 GCA_947177135.1 uncultured Porphyromonadaceae bacterium
CACGTGCTCCGGATCTGGAGAATCGATCCTGACCTGCATTCTGTCAACCGGGCGTCCGCATGAACCGGTTTTTGTCCTGTCCCAATACTCATACGCGATCAGCGGGCCACACTCCGTCATGCCGTAGCCGACTGTGATCGGAAATTTTATCTTATGGAGAAAATGCTCCACCTCGGAATTCAGAGCGGCGCCGCCAACCACCATCATGTCGAGATTGCCGCCGAATGTGTCCATCAGCCTGGCCCTGACACTATCCATTATCTTGGTGTCGATAAACGGAGTGTGTAGCAATATGCGCATCAAAGGCCGGTCAAGCATCGGAAAGACCTTTGTCTTTATGATCTTCTCGATAATGAGCGGCACTGTGATGATCAGCCCAGGGCGTGCAGCCTTGAAAGCATCGACCAGCACTTTGGGCGACGGCACCCGGGTCAGGAAATGCAGATGCGCGCCCTTGGCCATGCCGTGAAGCATCTCGATGACCAGACCATACATATGGGCCATCGGGAGCATACACACCATCGCCTCTCCCGGACGCGGATAAGTGAGATTGTCAACGCAGAAACGCACGTTGCTCCAGATTGACTCATAGCTCAGCATCACTCCCTTGCTGAATCCGGTGGAACCGGACGTATAGTTTATCAGACACACCGACAACGGATCTGCCACCGTATAATACTCCACGTCCTCCGGAGCGAAGCGCTCGGGATAACGCTTGCCGAAAAATTCGTTAAGATGCCGTCGCGCATGGAGCAGACGCTCATTGCGACACACCGCCAGAGAGAAATCACGCACCATCACCACGCCCTCAAGGTGAAGCATGGAATCAGGATCGAGATTCTCATATATCGAATCATCGACAAACAGCAGACGGGCATCGCTGTGGCTCACCAGATGATGGATATTGTCGGGCTTGAATTCGTGAAGTATCGGCACGACAACGGCGCCATAGGTCAGTATGCCCATGAACGACACGGCCCATTGCGATGAATTCTTGCCACACAGCGCTATCTTGTCGCCCGGACGTATGCCGGCATGCTCGAACAGCAGATGTAGTTTTGCTATTTTTCGGGCCAGATCCTTATATTGCAGAGACTCGCCGTTAAAATCCGTGAGAGCCAGACGCTCCCAGTTTTTGCGTATCACTGACTGATACAGCTGAATCAGATCGTCATGCATCATGCGGAGGAGATATGATTAAACGTATGATTATAACATCGGAAGAATAACGCCCGATGGCAGGCTTCGGTTTAAGACTTGCCGGCCTCTTGGCTGACAAGCCTTAAACCTTGTGCCGTATGCCGTCATTCGTTATGCGTTCATGCCTTTAAAGCCGCAAGCAGCATATCGGCGGCAACCGACACCCCGTCGGCGTCTTTGCCACCCGCCTGGGCGAATCCAGGCTGACCGCCGCCGCCGCCCTTGATGGCCTTGGCCGCCTCACGCACCATAGCAGATGCGCTGAGTCCGTTTTTGACCACATCGTCCGTAAGCATCACCGTGAGCAACGGTTTGCGCTGCGAGTCAGTCGTAGCGGCAAGGAATGCGGTGTGTTCGGGCGATGCCGCGCGAACGGCAAACGCCAGATTCTTGACCATATCGGCCGGATGGAAGCCACGGACAACGACAACCGAAACGCCATTGACGATCTGAGCGTTGGCCACCAGATCCGATGCCATTGCCGCAATGCGCTGCTGCATCACCTCATCAAGCTGACGACGCAGATCGGCATTTTCACCGATAGCCTTGCGCATGGCTCCGACAAGATCCGGCGCGCCGTTGAACAAAGCCGAAATCTCGCCGATGGTATCCTGAAAACGGTCAACGGCCTCCTCGACGCGAGCACCGGTAATGGCCTCGATGCGGCGTATGCCGGCGGCGATAGAACTTTCGCTGACAATGCGGATCATGCCGATATTGCCGGTGTTGTCAGCGTGGGTGCCGCCACACAACTCAACAGAATCACCATAACGTATCACACGCACCTCATCGCCATACTTCTCGCCAAACAGAGCCATGGCACCCATGGCGCGGGCCTCGGCGATGGGCACATTGCGATGCTCGTCGCGCGGAGTCGCCTGACGCACATAACTGTTGGCAAGATGCTCCACCTGACGGATTTCCGATGGTGTGAGCTTCTGAAAATGCGAAAAGTCAAAGCGAAGCACGTCCGGGCTGACAAACGAGCCTTTCTGCTCAACATGATCGCCGAGCACGGTGCGCAGCGCATGGTGCAGAAGATGGGTGGCCGTGTGGTTGGCCGATGTGGCGCGGCGGGCCTCGACGTCGATCGCAGCTTTGAAGCAGGCCGACGGATCGGCAGGAAGAGCGGTGGCAAGATGCACGCCCATACCGTTTTCGCGCTTAGTGTCATAAATCTCGGTCACGGCGCCAGTCGACAGATCGGTCAAAGTGCCGCGGTCACCGGTCTGACCGCCCATCTCCGCATAGAAAGGCGTGCGGTCAAGCACAATCTGGTAATATTCACGTCCCTTCTGCTTCACCTTGCGATAACGCTGTATGCGTGCCGTGCACTCACTCTCGTCATAACCGCAGAACTGCTGCTCGCCCTCCGCCAGCATAACCCAGTCAGTGGCCTCTGTGGCGGCCGCGGCGCGCGCACGCTCCTTCTGAGCCTGCATCTGCGAATCAAACTCCTTCTGATCGAGCGTCATGCCGTTTTCCTTCAGAATCAACTCAGTCAGGTCGAGCGGGAATCCATATGTATCGTATAGCGTAAACGCGTCCTTACCCGAAATTTCGGTCTTGCCATGAGCGCGGGCGTCAGACATGGTCTTCTCAAGCAGCGAAATGCCGTTTTCAAGAGTGCGCAGGAAGGAATCCTCCTCCTCCTTGATCACCCGCATGATCAGCTCACGCTGCTTCGGAAGCTCGGGATAAGCCTCTCCCATCGACTCGATCAGCGTGTCGACGAGCTGATACATAAACGCCTGTTTCTGATCCAGGAAAGTATACGCATAACGCACGGCACGACGCAGAATGCGGCGTATCACATAACCGGCCTTGGCATTGCCTGGCAGCTGCGAATCGGCGATCGAGAAGGCGATGGTACGGACATGGTCGGCGATCACCCGCATGGCTACGTCAACCTTGCGGTCCGCGCCATACTTCTTGCCGCTCAGTTCTGATATCCGGCCGATCAGCGGAGTGAACACGTCGGTATCATAATTTGACGTCTTACCCTGCAGGGCCATGCACAGACGCTCAAAGCCCATGCCGGTGTCGATAACCTTGGCGGGCAGCGGCTCAAGCGATCCGTCAGCCTTGCGGTTATACTGCATGAACACCAGATTCCAGATCTCAATCACCTGCGGATGGTCATGATTGACCAGATCGCGGCCGGCAACAGCATCGCGCTCGGCCTGCGGACGAAGGTCAATGTGGATCTCCGAGCAAGGTCCGCAAGGTCCGGTATCACCCATTTCCCAGAAATTGTCGTGTTTGTTACCGTTGATGATATGATCTTCGGGCAGATGCTTCGACCAGATCGAGGCCGCCTCGTCGTCACGGCCCAGGCCTTCGTCTGCCGAGCCTTCAAACACCGTTGCATACAGCCTGTCCGGATCCAGCTTCAACACGTCTACCAGATACTCCCAGGCCCAGTCAATGGCCTCTTGCTTAAAATAATCGCCGAACGACCAGTTGCCGAGCATCTCGAACATGGTGTGGTGGTACGTGTCCATTCCCACCTCTTCCAGATCATTGTGCTTGCCCGACACTCGCAGACACTTCTGCGAGTCAGCCACACGGCTATATTTTGCCGCTTTATTGCCGAGAATAATGTCCTTGAACTGGTTCATTCCGGCATTTGTAAACATCAGCGTCGGATCATCCTTGATGACCATCGGCGCGGACGGCACGATGCGGTGTCCTTTGGAATTGAAAAATTCTTTGAAGGATTCGCGAATTTCCTTTGCAGTTAGCATTGCTTTATTTTTAAGATTTAACGCGCAAAGTTACAACTTTTTACTCTGCTTTCCAAAATTAACCAATTCTATATACACACTCAACCCCGGAAAAGCTGAACGATAGCTTCTCCGGGGCTGTCTGAAGTTTTGCCGAAACAAATCAGCGGATCGACGCGAAATCGATGGTGCGGGCGGCGGCGCGATAAGCCAGAACTCCAGAGGGAGTCAGATCCACAGTCATGCCGAGTCCGTCGGCGGTCGGCATAGTCACGGTGTTGCCATCGCCGTTGAAGGTGATCAGCGGATAGGCTTCGCCGTCGGGCAGAGCCACGCGCCAGGTCTGGTCGTCAGCAGTGAAGTCAAGGCGCACGCTGCTGCCATCGTTCTCGCAGACGATGTCATAGCCCTTGCCGTCACACTTCACCAGATAATCGCGGCCGTCGTTGCCCTGAATGCGCTTGGTTCCGCAGGCCATGGGATTCTCGCCGCTCCAGAATTCGATCGAGTTGATGACAAGAATGTCGGCCAGAGCAGACACTTCATACACAGGAACAATAAGAAACGCAAAGAAGACCAGTTCATTGACAAACTTGTTGCCGATGCTGTTGTTCCACGACAGCAGGCGGTTGGTCAGACCGAAACTGCCGATACACGAACTCAGACCGATAGAAGCCGCCAGAGTGAGGATCACGCCGACGCGAAGTGAATTTTTTCTCATAACAAAATAGGTTGAATATTGGGTGATTATACAGGGATAGCGGTTTTGCCGACATCGTAGAAACGGAGTATGCGGTCAACATAATCTGTCGTTTCACGACCGCGAAGATAACCATATTTCACGACATTATCATTATAATAAACTGGATTTGCGAGCATGAGGGCCGCTTCGGCCACATTTCCGTCCCACAACTTAGGATCAAGGCCATGTTTCTCGGCCAGACGCATGGCATCAAATACGTGGCCGATCCCTCCATTATAGGCCGCAAGCACGAACTTAAGGCGCTCGGTCGGATCGGGCACTTTCGGCTCCAGCAGGCGGTCCAGGTCGGCAAGCAGACTCACCGCCGCGCGCACCGACTGCTCCGGATCATTGGCATTGCGCAGACCATAGGCGCGTCCCGTCCTCGGCATGATCTGCATCAGACCGCGCGCGCCGGCAAACGAACGCGCCCGCGGATTGAAGCGGCTCTCGGTGTAGGCCTGCGCGGCCAGCATACGCCAGTCCCAGCCGATGTGGCCGGCATAACGCCGGAAAATATTGTCATACTTTGAGATAGTGCCATCGGTGAAGTCGATGTTGGTATAGGGATTGCCTGCGATCTTGGCCAGCTGGAAATAGCGTTTCAGCAACTCCTTTTGGGCCTTGGCAGGCTCGGCCTGAGTCATCCATGAGTCGATCGAGTCAGCCAGACAGCGCCTCGACGGGTCCACGGCCCAGGCGGCGCGCTGCTCCAGCGACACTCCCACAGTGAAGTCCAGATTGGCATAATACGTGCCGTTGAGCGCAGCCACGTCACTGTCGGCCACCGTGAGCGGCAGCCCGCCGGCACTCACCATGTCGATCAGATCCTCGGTCACAACAGTGTCGCTCGCCACCGGAATCACGTTGACACCGCCGCCAAGCTCGGCATTGAGATTCAGCATACGGTAATAATATTTCGACCCGGCCTCGACATAGACATCGCGCCCGACGAGCTGCGTCACGTCGGTGATCAGACTGTCGGGATTGTCAGTGCGCTGAATCAGCACCTGAGTCGTCACATTTTCATAACCGCACGGCAGCAGATGCTCGGCATATTCCGCCGTGACAGGCACCTCATAGGCGATCAGATCGATCTGCCCCGATCGCGCCATGTCCACAAGTTCGCCGAGCGAGCGGCCCACCGTCAACGAGACCGGACGCCGGCAATCTTCGGCGAAACGACACGCCAGATCATAATCATATCCCAGCGAATCGCCGCGATAGATAAAAAACGACGTCGGGGAATAAAGGGTACCCACACGCAAAGTGTCGGGCAGACGACACTCCTGACCTTGATCGCCGTCCGCCTGCCCCGGCACACCGCCATGACCGCCGCAGGCAGCCGCCAGCGCCGATGCCAGAACGCACAGAAACGGGACAAGAGTAATTTTCATCATACCCAGATATGACACTCACCCCCGCCAAAAAGTTCAAAAAAAAGAATGCGCCGGCAATTCGGCGCATCCTTCATATCATAATAGGGAATTGTGCTGATCAATAACGCAACTTGCGGCGGTCTGAGGTTATATAGAGCTGACCGCGCACGGGCACTGCCACCGGGCGGCCCGTAACGTCGAAATAGTTCACCTCCGCACCCTCGGCCACAACCTCCGAGATCGAAACTTCGGCCATATCAGGCATCTCATCTTCAGTGGCGTCACGTTCAAACGACATATACCACTGCGAAGCCTGCTCGGTCTTGTTCCAGATCACAATGTGGCCATTGTTATTGCGGCCGAAATGAATCGTGCCGAAACTGGCGTTGCCGGGAGCGACGTCTGTCAGATGGGTCAGGCCGCTGAGAGAACTTTCGGCCTCATACTCATGGGCGGCATTCAAGTCCGTGGTCACAGTGATTTTGGTCTCTATCGCCGCGGGAGTCTGCGCCAGAAAGGTCTTGGTGAAAGGATTGTAGACAATCCAGTTGTCAGAACCTTCCTTGTTGACAAACACGAACTTCGTGGCATCGGACTCCTCGGCGGCAGGCACCAGAGTATTGCCGTCGGTGCCAAGCCAGCGGTCCGCGAATTCAGTATAAGCATGAGCCGATTTCAGAGTGTAGACGCCTCCGTGATGGATAGTGATCAGCTTGTCGCTGCTTCCGCCGTCAATAATGGCCTTGTTGAAGAGGAGATAGTTCTCCACGGTGGGATTCTCACCGTAGGTCTTGGCGGCCTCTTCGGCCTGTGCGTTTCCCGCTGTTGCGGGCTGGCCCACATACTTTCCGGGTTCACCGGAGGTAGCGGCTTCCAGACGATAGTCGACCAGGGCCTTGGTCAGAGCGGCGGCAACGGAGCCGTCGGCGTCGGCGCAATATTCATAGGCGCCGTCAGTGAGCTGTTCGATGGTGAAGTTACGGTATACTTCGCAGTAAGCCTTGCCAAGAGTCTCTTCCTCATAGAGGAAACCGAGAGTGTTGTCATGCTGCCAGCACATGGTCGAATAGCACGATCCCATCTTCGACACCTGCACGCGGCCGTTCCAGGTGGTGAACGCCGACGGAGAGTCAATGTCGGCGGGCGAAGCCAGAAGCTTCCATGCGATCGACACATTGCGGCGCTCTCCGCCATAGGGGAACGACTGGAGGGCCATATAGGACTGCTCGCCGGTCTCGACATTGCGCACCGGAAGAATCATGATCTCGCCGTTGCAGGCATTGATCGAGCCGAAGCCCATATCGGTGGCCACGGCATCGGCCCAGGCGCCTTCGCCATTGGCATGGTCGGTATAGCGGAAAATGTTGAAATGACGGTTGCCGGAATTGCGGCGGGCGGCCAGAAGCACAGATCCGTCGGGAAGCTCCTCGGCCTTGGGTTCGTCGCCGGCCGACGAAACGGCAGGCTTCATCGGATCGCCCAGGATGTGCCAGCTCTGGCCGAAGTCATCGGTGTAGAGCACCCAGTTCGACACATTGCCGGAAGCGGCGTGATAACCGCTCATTACGGCATATACGCGATAATAGTCACCGACCTTGATCGTGCGGCTCTGGACCATTCGGCCCGAACCGATGAACTGGCTGTCGATATAGCCGTTGGGGACCGTTTCGTCAAACAGAGAGTAGATATCTTCCGTGATATTGGAATATTCGGTCCATGTGTCGCCGCCGTCTTCGCTATACCAGCGGGCCACCTGGTTGGGATTATTGCGGCGCCCGCTCCAGAAAGGAGTGCGTCCGCACACGCTCACCACCAGAACCTTACCCGACTCGCGGTCGCTCACCATGGCAGGATCGCCGAATCCGCAGTCGGGATGCTGGAGCGAGGTCTCCACAGTGCCGAGTCCTGTACCCTGAGCCACAGGATCGCCTGCGGCATTGCGCATATGGTCGGGGGCGGACCATGTCAGACCATTGTCGTCGGAATACGACATATACAGATCGATGCGGCCGTTGCCGATGTCGGCACCTGAGTAACGGTAGTCGTTGATGGCGAGCAGACGGCCCTTGTTGGCGCCGTTCTCGATAGTGGTTATGGAAGGAATGCGGTAGCAGACGTTATAGCCGGGGGTGCCGTCATAACGGAATATGATAGTGCCTAGAGCCTGCTCGGTGACACGGCGCATGGTCACTGTGAAGTTCGACACAAGCACGATCTTGTTGGCAGTGGCCGGATCGGCCGACACAAGAAACGACAGATCGCCATTGGAATCGAGATTGCCTGCGGCAAAATGCTGGGTCTGGTCAGTAACATTGTAGACCTTGCCGTCAGGGCCGGTGATCGTACCGGTGGCACTACCCCAGTCTCCGCTCTTCACGAAATCGAATTCATAAGCCACAGAGTACTTGCCCTCGGGGCAGGTAAACTGCCAGGGACCGAACTCCATGCCGGTGGCAAGCTGAAGATTGTCTGTGCCTGACGCAGCCATATTGTTCTTGGTCGTGGAGAACACAAGTCCTTCCACCTGGCTGGAGCGCCATTCCGAACGCCAGGCCGAGCTGGCGCCGTCGGCACGCCACAGCTCGCCGGTTGAAGGAGTGACTGCGACAGTCTGTTCGGCCCACACGACCTGAACGGCCGAGCCTGAGTCCTTGCCGGTGCTCCAGAAGGCAAGCTTGCTGTCGCGGTTATTGAGCGCCTTGGCGATCTCGCCTTTCTCATACATCCAGAATGCCGGAGTGTCTTTGCCGAGCGCCGTCGACTCGGCAAATTGCCACTCATAGCAATAAGCCGCATCGCCAGGAGCCTTCACAATGGCATATGACGTGCTGCCGGTCGTGCCTTTCATCTCGGTCGGGGCAGCAAACATCATGTCCGGACCGGCTGCCTTGTTGTAGACACGATAACCGTCGTCTTCATTGCCGACGAAGCACCACAGATCGCTATCTGCGAATTCAGTGGTGGTGCGGTCAAGAGTCATATACGAAGCACCTGCATCGTAGACAAAGTGCAGGCCGGCGGCACCGATCTGCAGAGTATACCAGTTGGTGCCGGGAGCGAATTCGCCGTTGGTGATAGTGGTGGTGATGAAAGCCGGCTCCTCGGCTTCAGGCTGGACACTCTTCGGAGTCAGGGTCACGGTGAAGTCCGAGAAAAGCACTCCGGTGTTCTGTCCGTTGACCACAAAAACCACATTGGCGGTCTCATCCTCATTTTTGAAACTAAAAGTCTTGGCGGCAGAGGTGGCCTCGAGAGTCTCGCTGCCGAAGACGATGCTCTCAGGTCCGGCACCGATCAGCGAATAGTTGAACGATCCGGCCGAGACGTAATAGCGGTTGTCGGTCGACGACAGAGTGTAGGTTGCCGATTTTGCAGCGCCGGACCGAACGTCGATATCGTTTCCGCTCCAGGCCATGTTGTTGGCCGGACAGGTCAGAGTCAGTCCTGGTTTGGTGGCTGTGCTCGTCCAGGCATTGTTCCACGTGCTGCTCTGGAGATTGGCCGTAAGTATGCCGTTCTCCTTGTCGACAGATATGGTCACCGGACTCAGCTCCTCCTGGGCCGTCGCGCCTGAGACTGCGGCTGACATGACAACCATTGTCATTAGGAGTTTTCTGGTAATCTTCATGTGTTTGTTGATTGATTGTGTAGTGTTGGATTTATGTTAACTTGGTTGTTTTCAGGCTAATTTTAACGACTTGCAACTATTTTGCAAAATTAATGTTTTTTTGTTGATTTCATTTACTATCAATATTTTTTAACACAAAAAGAGCCTCCGGCATTCAACCGGAAGCTCTTTTATATCATGCAGATTCTCTTTATCAGTTGCCCGACGAGAGTTTCTCCTTGAGAGCGGCAAGAGCCTCGAGGTCACCGAGAGTGGTTTTCTCGGGAGCGGGCAGGCTCACAGTGTCTTCGCGACGGGGAGCCGATGCGCGCTTTGCCTTGCGTTCGGCGTTGCGCTCCGCCTTGGTCTCATCTTCATGGATGCGGCTATGCGACAGGATGATGCGCTTGCCGTCCTTGTTAAATTCAATCACCTTGAAATCAAGGGTTTCGCCCTGCTTAACGGAGCTGCCGTCTTCCTTGACAAGATGCTTGGGAGTTGCAAAGCCTTCAACGTTTTCGGCCAGAGTCACCACAGCGCCCTTTTCGGTGAGCGATGCGATTGTGCCCTGATGGATCGAGCCGACAGCGAACTGTTCCTCAAATGCGTTCCAGGGATTTTCCTCAAGCTGCTTGTGGCCGAGCGACAGACGACGATTGTCTTTGTCGATTTCCAGAACCTGCACTTCCAGAGGAGCACCGATCTGGGTGAATTCGCTGGGGTGCTTGATCTTCTTGGTCCATGAGAGGTCAGAGATGTGAACCAGTCCGTCAACGCCTTCTTCCAGTTCAACGAACACGCCGAAATTGGTGAAGTTGCGAACTTTGGCGGTGTGGCGGCTACCGATCGGATAGCGCACTTCGATGTCAGCCCACGGATCCTGCTTGAGCTGCTTCAGACCGAGGCTCATCTTGCGGTCTTCGCGGTCGAGGGTCAGAATCACAGCGTCGATCTCGTCGCCTACTTTCAGGAAATCCTGAGCAGAGTGCAGGTGCTGGCTCCAGCTCATTTCGCTGACGTGGATCAGGCCTTCAACACCGTGTGCCACTTCAACGAAAGCACCGTATTCGGCCATGACAACAACCTTGCCATGAACCTTGTCGCCCACTTTCAGATCCGGATCGAGCTTGTCCCAGGGATGAGCTTCAAGCTGCTTCAGACCAAGAGCGATGCGTTTCTTCTCGTCGTCGAAGTCGAGGATAACGACGTTGAGCTTCTGATAAGGCTCGACAACTTCCGAAGGATGGCTTACGCGGCCCCACGAAAGGTCGGTGATGTGGATCAGGCCGTCAACACCGCCCAGGTCGATGAACACGCCATAGGGAGTGATGTTCTTGACAACACCCTCAAGCACCTGGCCTTTTTCGAGCTTGGCGATGATTTCGCGCTTCTGCTCTTCGAGTTCGGCTTCGATGAGGATCTTGTGGCTGACAACCACATTCTTATATTCGGGATTGATCTTAACGACCTTGAACTCCATGGTCTTGCCCACGAAGATGTCGTAGTCGCGGATAGGCTTCACGTCGATCTGTGAGCCGGGCAGGAACGCCTCGAGGCCGAACACGTCGACGATCATGCCGCCCTTGGTGCGGCACTTGACAAAGCCTTTGATGATTTCATCGTTTTCGAGAGCCTGGTTGACACGGCCCCATGCGCGGGCGGCGCGGGCTTTGCGGTGAGAAAGGATCAGCTGTCCCTTTTTGTCTTCCTGGTTTTCGATAAATACCTCTACAGTGTCACCGACCTTGACGTCAGGGTTGTAGCGGAATTCGCTGACGGGGATGATACCGTCGCTTTTGTAGCCGATGTTAACCACTGCCTCACGCTTGTTGAGGGCGATGATGGTACCTTCGATTACTTCTTGTGACTTGACCTGGCCGAGAGACTCGTCATAGGTCTTGGTCAGCTCCTCGCGCGATTTGCCGGCGTGGCTTTCGCCATGTTCATAGGCATCCCAGTCGAAATCAGCAACGGGAGAATTGTTTAAATCGTTTGACATTTAGTTAATTAAGTGATTAAATAAGGTGAATTAAAGCGGCATTCATTACTGAACGCCGCCGCAAAGATAATAAAATTTATCCGCTTTTCCAAAAAACAGTGAAAGACACCCTTTTTCAAGAGTGTCTTTCCTGATATTTAAGCTGTTCCAGATGGATTAGCCGTTGTATTTCTTCATGACTGCGATGAGGTCGAGCACCTTGTTGGAGTAGCCGATCTCATTGTCATACCAGCTCACAACCTTCACGAAAGTATCGGTCAGGGCGATACCGGCCTTGGCGTCGAAGATCGAAGTGCGGGCGTCACCCAGGAAGTCGCTGGAAACCACTGCGTCTTCAGTGTAGCCCAGAATGCCTTTGAGCTCGCCTTCAGAAGCTTCCTTCATGGCTGCGCAGATTTCTGCGTAGGTGGCGGGCTTGGCCAGGTTGACGGTCAGGTCGACAACAGATACGTCGAGGGTGGGAACGCGCATCGACATACCGGTCAGCTTGCCGTTGAGTTCGGGGATAACTTTGCCTACAGCCTTGGCTGCGCCGGTGCTCGAGGGAATGATGTTGCCCGAAGCGGCACGGCCGCCGCGCCAGTCCTTCATCGAAGGACCGTCAACGGTCTTCTGGGTGGCGGTGGTGGAGTGAACGGTGGTCATGAGGCCGTCGGTGATGCCCCACTTGTCGTTCAGGACCTTGGCGATGGGCGCAAGGCAGTTGGTGGTGCAGGATGCGTTGGAAACGAACTTCTGACCGGCATAGGTCTTGTCGTTAACGCCTACAACGAACATGGGTGTAGCGTCCTTTGAGGGAGCTGACATTACCACGTATTTGGCGCCGGCTTCGATGTGGGCCTGAGCCTTCTCTTCAGTCAGGAAGAGACCGGTTGATTCAACCACGTATTCTGCACCTACTGCGCCCCAGTTGATTTCGGCGGGGTTCTTGCAGGCGGTTACGCGGATGTGCTTGCCGTTGACAATGAGTTCTGATTTTTCCAGGTCAAAGTCTACGGTGCCGTCGAACTGACCGTGCATGGTGTCATATTTCAGCATATATGCCATGTAATCCACGGGGAGAAGGTCGTTGATAGCGACTACTTCTACGTCAGAACGCTTGGTGGAGGCGCGGAACACGAAACGGCCGATGCGGCCAAAACCGTTGATACCTACTTTTGTCATAACGAGTTAAATTTATAATAATTATTGTTTTTATGTGTTTGCTTGAATTTCAGCACCGCAAATTTACGCAATTTTTTTTGAACCTGAGCAAAAATAGCTCCAATATTTATGGAAATTTTTCTTTAATAGTCCTAAAAGATCTGTAACTCTGCCTATTCACCCCCTGATATCGACTGTTTTTATTTATAAGCCTATGTGTGTTTCAGGCTCTTATATTTCAATACTGCATCAAATACCCCTAAAAAATTGTCGGAAATGCTCTGGAAGGACAAGGTCATCGGGCCAGGTTGAGGTTGATAGTGATGCCGTAGGAAGTGTTGGAGGTCGGATAGGCCGAGGTGCTGACCAGAGGAGTGTTGACCTGATGGTCAAAATACATCCCGAGACTGACACGCTTGCTCAGCGAATACTGCGCCGAGCAGTTGATGGTGATGTTGCGCGAGCCGGAGGTGGCCTGCGTGTAGTTGCTCTCTATACGGCGTATCAACGCCTGCGAAAAGGCATAGCTGAAGTCGGCGTTGATGTTGAGATCATTGCTCACTCCGGTCTGCTTACCCTTGATCTTGAGAACTGAATTGAAATTGGCTATTTTGTAGCCGGCGCCAACGGTGATGCCTTGCTGGCGCGCCTCCACAAGCTGTCCGGCCGAGCTGTTGAGGGTTAGCGTGCGCGAATCTTTGTATTCAGCCGAAAAACGCAGATCGTTTTTAAGCGTTACCGAGAGACCGGCGAGCGGTGCGAAACTCTCCTTGATCACCACCGACGCTATGTTGTAGGGCGACGAAGGGATGGGCTGCCCGGTCAGTTCGTCGAGCGTGAAGCCAAGGTTGCCGCCGTCGGCGCTGATCCAGTTGAGATAGCCGGAATATGATCCGACGGAATATGTGCACTGATAGGCATGGCTGATCTGGAACGACTTGAAGATGTTGCGCAGATTGCCCAGGTTGATCAGGCCGTCATAGGTCAGATTCCAGTTGGGAAGGGCGGCGGCAAACGACGGGAACGGATTGAGATATTGTTTGCCGGGGCTGACGCCGGTGTAGGCGGCGAGGAAGGCCGGAATCAGCACGTCAGACGAAGTGCGGCTGACTGTGCCCACTTCGGGATTGAACGGACGTCCGGCCTGAGCGTGTCCGGCCATGAAGCCGCCGGAGGGATAACGCATTCCGGCATACTGGCCCTGGACCCTCTCGGCCATCAGTGGGATATAGTCAAGGAAGCGCTGGAAGACCGGATCATAATATCCGTCGGAGGCTTTCGACGAACGCAGGGCGGTAGCCAGGGCTACATGGGTCTTGGTGTAGGAACCGGAACGTGACACCGGCATATTGTCAAACATGAACTGCACCTGGTGTGTGCGATTGTCGGTGCGGTTGCTCTTGAGCGTGATCTTGAGCCCTTTGACCGGTTCGAGCTGCATCTCGGCGCTGATTTCAGTGGAACGGCTTGAGGTGGCCGGCGAGGTCTGACCGTCGTCGGTAATGAGCCATCCGCGCTGCTTGGCCCGCTCGATAAAATCGTCGCCAACGAATCCGAACGCGAAGTCGAGACCCGGCGCAAGCGGACCGTCGCCGTTGTGCTGGCCAAAGGCCGCGCCTACAGCCGGACGCCACAGGGGCAACGACATCGAATTCTGGGTGCGGAAACGCACCGACGCCGAACGCGGACTCATGACAAAGCGTGCCGTGTAGTCGGCAATCTCCTTCATCACATTTTTCTTCTCCTTCTCCTTGATTTCGGCTATCAGGAATCTGACGTTTTGCGAACCGCGGGTCAACACCTCGATCGAGTTGTCGTCTATCTTGCGGGTCTCCACATTCACGGGCTGACCGGCGGGAGTCGTGGCCGTCACTCTGACCTTAGGCACCTTGAGATTGTGTTTGATCACTATGGATGTATCTTCCTTCAGCTTGTATGTGCGTTCGAAACGCTTAGGCCTGTTCACACGTGCGGCCTGCGCACCTCGCCTCGACCCGCTGCCGCCAAAACGCTGGTTCACCTTTTTCAGATAGGGCACTTTGTTGAAGAGCGTCTCGAAATTCACTCGTCCTTCAGTGCTCAGCGTGGCCTGGTTGGCAATGGAGTTACCGGTCGAGATATCGTCGATAGTCACGCCGCGGTCCCACTTGTAAGTCGAGTTGTAGGTCACAGACCCTGTGAGCCAGTCCAGAGCCGGAATCTGGTTGAACGGCGCCTTGTAAGTGCCGGTAAACGTCTGGTTATAGCTCCACGGAGTGCCGAGATTGCGCAGCGACGAAAGCACCGTGTCTTTCCACTCTTTGTATTTGTCGGGGAAAAGACGGCGATTCACTGCTCCGGTCGGTTCCTCGATTCGGGCGTCGGTGTTGGAGGCGAATGTAAAGTTAAGCGACTTGGTGAAATTCCAGCTGATGTTGAGCTGGCGGTTCCACAGAAAATTCTTGCTCACCGACACCGGCAGGCGGAAATTATCGTCAATCTCCGAACGTGTCTGCTGCTCATAGTAATAGCGCGACATGGTGGTGAGAAACGAGAAGTTGCTCGGCAGATAATTGAATTCCCAGTCAGCCAGAAACTTCATGCCCTTGCCCTTCTTGCCTTTGGCCATTGTGGCGAAGGGTTTCACTCCGCGCTTGAACGGCGAATAGCTGTAGGCCAGCGATCCGCGATAGTCATCGGTGTTCTGATATTCAGTTGTCGGGTCAGTGAAGCGCTGCTTGTTGAACGAGAAGTTAAGAGTGAGGTTTGCCGGATCCCACGGCATCGGATTCTTGCCCTTCACGTCGAATTTCAGTCCGGAGATGCTGAACGACTGTATCGTCGTGCGCTCAACTGCATATGCCTTGATCGAGTCGCGCTGCGCGCGGGTGGTGCAGGCGTCGAGTGCGTCGTCAAGTTTCACGTCCTGGTCAAGCGGATTATATTGCGGAGTTGTCTTTTCGTGCGACGTCGAGTAGTAGATCGGCGCGCGAAGCTTCACCTTTTCGGGCAGAAAACGGCCGGCGTCAACCTGCATGGCAAAGTTGAACTGCTGATAGTTGTCCATGCGCCGGTCATTCAGACCCTGATCCACGCCGCCGAATCCGGCGGTTTCGATATGTGAGCCGAAATTGAACGTGGCGACGTCGCTCATGGCGAGGTTCACGTTGGCCTTGGCAGCCCAACCGCCTTCCTGATTGAAGTCGGTCACTTTCAACTCATTGACCCACACTGTTCCGCTCTTCACCAGCGACGAGTTATTGCGCACGCCGATCAGCATCACCCTGACGTCAGAGAGCGACGGGTTGCCCACAACGGCCATGGTATTGGCCTCGTTGTCGGGATCGCGCCCGGTGAATCTCGAGCTGAAGCTGACACCCGGAGCGCCTGAGTTCTGGGCCTGGTTGCGCTCTTTTTTCAACCGCACCAGATTCTGGAGCTCAAAGTCGAGGCGGTTGGACAGCGGCCACACTATCTCACGCTGCGAGTTGAAGTCGCCTTTATATTTTCCCGGCGGAGTGAGCGTCAGCGGAATCTCATATTCATAGTAGTTGCTCTTGACGTCGGATCCGAGCCTCACGAACAGCGACAGCTGTCCGCTGCGCAGGTCGGTGACGTCGCCGATGAGCGCTTCGGCGTGAACCCACATCTGCATGCGGCTGTAGTTGCGCAGGTCGGTCTGCATGTTGCGGTAGACACCGCGGGCGTCGCCCGCCTGCAAGCCCTCCAGCTTCATCGACATCGACTGTTCGTTGAGCTGCACGATCTGGCTCTGCTGAGGATCGGAGATGCGGCTCACTCCCGGCGGCAACACATAGTTCACGGGCTCGCGGCCGGCGTTTTCCTCGATGTTGACCACCGAGAGGTCGAGCTGGCCTTCGGCCGGAGTGTCGGCACGGTTGTTGAGATTGAACTGATATGCGCGCCATTCGCCCCTGACCAGTTCGAGAGTGGCGAAGCGCAGATGCGTCACCTTGCTGAATCCGGTCATGAACATGCGCACGAAGCGTATCGTCGAGAAGTCGGAGATCGAGCCGACCTTCTTCTGCCAGTCGCTCAAAGGAATCTTGAACTGATACCACTCCACGTCGAGATGCTTGCCGTTGCGCGTCGGCACCCGGCTCACCTGCTTGTCGGTGATATAGTTGCGTCCCACCTCCAGGTCTTCCGGGCGTATCGACACCCGATACTGGTAGTAACGCTCATATTCATTCAGGGTGTTGTCCTGGTTGATATCCTCGACATCGGGGGTTGATCGCGAGCTCTGATAGAGGTCGTCGCCGGCGTCCTCGGGCGACAGCGAGTTGCCTTCGACACCATTATAGCGTTTGTAGCGCTCGAGGATTCCGAGACGCTCCTGGTCATAGTCGCGTCCGCGATAGAAGTGATAATTGTCGCCGGCCGGGTCGTTCAGCGGCGAGAAGCGGTCGTTCTGAAAGGCGTCAAGCGCTTCGGGCGACAGTTTCGAGCGCAGTTTTTGAATAAATTCGGCATAGGTCGGAAACTCAAATTCGTCGACATTGATGAGTCCGTCGAGACCGACGTCCTGCACCCGCCGCGATCCGGTGTTGTTGTCGAAAGAGTATGTAAGCGACGGTTGTTTGCTCACCCGGCCCCAGACAGTTTCCTCCAGAAAACGGTCGTCGCCGTCATAGGGAATGCCGTTCTCATAGCTTTTGAGTCCGTCTTTGAGAATGTCTTCCGAAACTTCGCCGAAGTTGAAGTAAAGGTCGCCGCCCTCATAATTAGGATTATCAGGATCAAGAAACGGATTCAGCATCCAGAACTGCACGTATTCGATATTGCTCTGCTCGAAGTTGGTGTTGTCGAGCTTACGCATGATTCCGCCCCAGCGCTTTTCGGGATTGAGCAGGGAGCCGTCGGAGGCGATGTTGTCGGCATCGAGATTGTAGGGTCCGCGCTCTGTGGGATAGAAGGAGAGATTCAGAGTCTGCACGATCGAAGACTCGCCATAGTTGGGCTGACGGCCGGGAAAGATCTCGATCGACGTCACTTCGCGCACATACGGATTGCTCAGCTGGTCGAGATCGCTCTTGATATATGACGGGCAGAGCGACGAGTTGCGCTGGGTGAACATACGGTCTATGTAATACCAGTTGATCAGGGCGCGGTTATAGCCATAGCGCGGATCGTTGTTGAGAGCGGCCTCGGGAAAGAGGGCGTCGGCCGAATTATCGTAGGGAGTGGAGGCAAGCTGCCAGGCATAGGGCGACCGCAGGTCGATGCCCGACTGGGCGGCCTCGAAGTCGTCGATATAGCTGGATCCTTTGCTCGACCCCGACTTGTTGTTGTGGGGCACAAGCTGGGCGAATTCTCCGGTGACCGACAGTTTCGACGGCGCGGTGGCGTTGACCGTCGGAATCCAGTTCAAGGCGTTAGTGAGCCACTGAAATTCGGTGTTGTAGCTGAAATTCAGGCCCCACATGGTGTTGTTGATCACCTCGTCGCCGATGTTCACCTTCTCGGTCAGGGCCTTTTCCGAAAAATGGAGCAGTGTGGCCCCGACGTTGAAATTGCGGCTGAATTCATAGTTCAGGTCAAGGCCCACGAGGGTCTTGCGCTGCATGCTGTAGAGGCTCTGGTCTTCAAGAGTCACGCTGACGCTCTGGCCCGAATCGATGATGCTCTGGTTTGTGATGGTGACGATGCCCATGGCATAGTCGACGGTGTAGTCACTGTTTTCGGTCAGGGTGACGCCTCCGGCGGTGACCACCACCGAACCGCGCGGCACGTTCATGGCGTTCAGGCGGATCTGGGAACCGCCCGATGCCTGATACTGGCCGGTGAGCATGAATTTGTTTTTGTCGGAAAACTGCCGGGCCACGACCAGCGTGGAGTCATATAGCTCCTTGTAGACATATCGTTCGGCAGTGACCGGATTGCCGATGGCCTGCTCCAGATGGGAGCCGAATGGCTCGGCCACCGGGAAGATCACCTTGCCGCTCGAGGGCAGGATCGTGTATCCGTCGATAAAGTCGAACAGGCCGTCAGGATTGCCCTCGCGGTTCGAGTCAAGGCGGTCAAGATTCATCACCTGCAGCAGGGTCTTGTTAGAGAGTTCGCCCACCGGCAGATAGTTGATGGCCGTTCCGGTCGTGTCGCTCAGATACTTGATCTGCATTTTGAAATTGGTGGCCTGCACGTTGATGGCGCCGAGCGAATAGACGTTTTTCATCATCAGGCGCCACATCGGCAGGCGGGGGGCCACGGTGGTGCTTTTCAGCATCTTCACATACAGGCAGTCGTTTGTCGAAGTGATGTCGTCGGAAAATTCGCCGACCTGATAGACCTGACCGTTGTAGGTGTATTCAAACGCCACGGCCAGCACCTCGTCGGCCCGCAGTTCAGATTTGAGCGAGATGTAGCCGAGCTGCTGGTTCAGCACATAGTCCGAGGCGCTGAGCAGACGGGCGCTCTCCACTTTTTCATAATCGCGACCGCCCTCCACCCCGAAGGCCGACAGCGGTTCGAGCGCCTGGGTCACCGACGCGATGTTGCGCGCGTCGGGATAGTCGGTCTTGATTGTCGTCAGCAGATTGTTGGAGCTGTTGGCCGGGTTGACCATCGCAGGATTCGGCTGCCAGTAGTCGTTGGCCAAATCGGTCGCTTCGCCAAGGTCCATGAAAGCCACCAGATTGCGGCTTTCGTTATAGTTGTTGGTCTTGTTAGTGACCCAGACCTGAATGCGCGCAATGTTTATGCCCGACGTGATGTATGGCAGTTTCGACGCGAATTGGTCGTAATTATTGCGGAAATAATGCGCCAGGAAAAAGTGGCGGTTCTGGTCATATTCATCGGCATTGACAGAAAACTCCGTGGCCTGAGATCCGCCTTTGGAGTTGACCGAACGTGACTCGGAATTCTGCTGGCTCACCAGCGCCGTGGCTGTCAGCTTGCCGAACTTCAGCTTCGACTTGAAGCCGAACAGCGACGTGGCGCCGCGTATCAGCGACGACCCTGTGGTCATCGACACGTTGCCGGCCTCGATCGACTGCACTATATCGTCCTCGCCGCCCTCATATCCGAGTTTCAGGTTCTGAGAATCAAAATCAAACGTGGCATCGGTGTTGTAGCTCATGTTGAACTTCAGCCTGTCGCCGACCGACGCATTGACCGTGGCCTGAATCTTCTGGTCGAAGTCGAAATACGTCTTTCGGCGGGCATTGAGCGCCAGAGCCGGATTGTCGGTTTTGTTGCTCTTGATACCCATCGACACCTGCACCGAGCCTTGAGTCTTCAACTGCACTCCGCCCGGGCCGAAAATCTTTTCCAGCGGACCGAGCGAGAAATTCATGTCGAAGATATTGAACGGTTCCTTGGTCCGTTCGTCTTTCAGCAGATCGGCATTTCGCTTGCGGTAATACGATTCCATGGCCTGGCGCAGCTGCCAGTCCTCATACTGCTTGCGCGTCAGCAAAAACGGAGGCGTTATGTCCGTTTCTCCGACGCGCGTGTGGATGGAGTAGAAACCGGTTTTCGGATCATATTCGGCAACGGTGGTGATGTTCGACGGATCGGCCAGATCAACGGCCGACCCCGTGCCCATCAGCTGGTTATAGTCCGTCGGAAACGTGAATTTCACCGGAAACAGCGGCGAAACGGCCGACGAATCGGCCTTGGCGCCCGAAGGCATTGCGGGCGGAGGCGGCGAAAGCTTTGGCGCATCGGTTGACTGCGCGCTGACAGCCAGGGCCGTCAACGCCACGCAAACGAATATCACGCAGTATGTTATATAGTTTCTGATGCGCCTTGCCATCGGATGAATCGTCGGATTTACCATTAGATAACGCACACTGACGGCCGATTATTGCCTGCCCGGACCGCTTTTGCCGGGCGACGATGGCATCCAGACGCCACGGTCAGCGGCGGGGCTGGCGGTTGAAGCGCCACTGGGCGTGGAAGAGCACATAGCTCGGAATCACGTTGGTCACCACCTCGGTGCGCGCCTGGGCATTGACCGTATAGCTAACGTTGCTCAGCTGCCGCAGCAGGTCATAACCGTCGGCCACCAGCACCAGCGCCCCCTTGAACAGCGACTTGCTCACACGCGCGTTCCACACCAGATCGGTGGTGTTGAGCCGCGAGTCGCCATACCCGCGCCGGGTGTAGAGCGTCAGGTCGGTAGACACGTCCCAGCCTTTCGGCAGTTTCAGCAGCGCCGTCGCCCCATAATTGCACGTAACGACAGAGAAATCGTCATTGTATCCCATTCTTTCATACCAGTTGCAACGAACGTCAGCAAAACCGGAAAGTGATAATATATTCTTTTGCCATGTCAGCCTGACGCGATCCTCGACAGAACGGTTCCAGACTACATTTCTTGACGGCCTTTGACTCAAATCTATTTCGTTACTGAACACTTCAGAATAGTCTACACTATGCGTCAGCCCCCCACGGATAGTGTTTGACAGATTCAGTGTGCGCTGGCGGTTGAGAGGGATATTGACGTCATATGAAAGGCTGGCATCAAAATTACCGTTGACGTTGAACGCTTTATAGAACGTTTCTCCATTGTTGACATTGTAATACCGGCCAAGGCCTATGGCATCATGAACCAAATGATATCGTGCACTGATATTGTGACCGACGTTTGAATTGACCGACCGTATGTTCAGCCCTATGTTCAAGTCAGAAATGTTTCTCAGGTCGCGATTCCCGATATTATGGAAAATGTCAACGGCGCTGGCACGGTCAACCATATATTCCAAGTCGGCACCACGTTGCCTGAATTCAGCATTCAGTTCTGAGGCCCAATTTTTCGACTGGAAACCTATGCCCAGCTGACAGTCAGTCAGCAGTGCCGTATCGTCTATTTTACTGTCTTGACCCATATGGTCATATTCATAATTTCTGACGGCTGCCGACAGCCCGAGCCTTGCATTCCAGGACAAATAATGGTTCGATGACGAAAATCTCTTTGAGCCGTTGGCTGAGATTGCTATCGTGTGAGTGCCGATATTTTCGTCGCTGCGATAAGATTGCGTCGGATCAAATGTGGCAGACTGTTCCGTCATTGATGGAAGGTTGTCCAGTGGACGTTCGCTAAGCCGATAGTCGTTTTGACGCTCCAACAGATATGCATTGGTTTTGTTTTCGGTGAAATCATGCCCATAATCGTATGATGCTCCGAGGGTGAAACCGTAAGCATAATGTGTGAACGAAGCTCCGGCACGATATGATGCATTGACGTTTGGAGCACCATCACGATAACGATGCGTCTTTTCTGGATGTTGCCCGCTGTCGCCATAGTGATATTCCTGGCTTTCAAAGTTGCGGTCTTTCCATTGGCTGTATCTGCCGGAGGCTTTCAGTTCAAGACGATTCGGGGTAAAGCCATCGGTGAGCCTTATGTTTGATCTGACGCGGACTGAGCCATCCATCTGATCAAACTTCATATTCCGGGAAATTCGCTGACTGTTGACCAGCGAATCGTCTTCGGCCCACTCGGTGCCTTCAGCCCAAAGCTTTTTGTCGCCATCGCAGGCAAGCTCAGAGTGCGTTTTTCGGAACGACGCATTGACATCAGTTTCCCGCTGTCGTTGCTTCCAATATAAAATAGATGGCTCCAACTCCAGAATCGCACGGTCACCGATTTGCGTAAAAAGACTGTGATTGGTATGTACGGTCAGGCTACTGTTCCTATAATCTCTTTTGCCATATTGATATATGGTAGGCCCGGCAAAAAACATCTCGCTGTTGGTCGACCGAGTGTTACGTGTGTCAGCATCTTTCACTTCAGCCAGCCCCTTAAGAGTCCATTTTTTGTCAGTCCCTTCGGCATGATATGTCACGCCTCCTTTCCGCATGGTCATCAACCCCTGCAGCAAAAGATAGTCTGGAATCGACCATATTTCAGGCTTGCGCCCCGGGGTCTTGTCATCAGCCATATTATTGACGTTGCCATAGGCAGACACCGACACGTTGTCATTGAACCATCCGGCAAACAACCGTCCCATATATCGGTCATGTGTGCCATAACCGCCCTCGGCATTGACGATCCATCCGCTTGAATATTCCCGCTTCAATTTCACGTCCATGACGTATTGTGTGTCATCACCAATCCGCCGGCCCATCAGCTTGCTGATATTTCCTGTTTTATCGTAAAAAGATATATCCTTTACCGCATAGGCTCCGATATTTTCAAGCATTAGTTCCCTATTGCTGTTAAACATATCCTTACCGTTTATCAGCATCTGTTCAACCCGGCGGCCGTTGACCTCAATGACGCCGTTGGTCTTAAGCTCCACACCCGGCATCTTCGCTATCAATGCGTCGAGCATCGATCCGTCTGACAATAAGAATGCATCGGCATTATACACCAGCGTGTCGCCTTTGTGATAAAACATCACTTTCGACGCCGTGACTGTCACCTCGTTGAGCGTGGTTTTCTTCTTGCGCTCCAGATACACAACCGGAGCGTCAAAACGCCCTTTAGCGTCTGCCGGCACTGAAAATCTGACCTCCTCAGCTTCAAAATCATCAAAATTTATGCCATATACTATCTCATTGTTCTCATTAAGCCGCTTTTTGGCGGCAAAGACAGCAAGACAATAATTTGTCACCTTTCGCGGTGGCCGAAATGTCAGAATTCCTTCGGAATTTGTTGGCATATAATCACTGAACACCATATCGATTGCATTGCCATCTGCCGTCAGGCTGTCTTCGCTCATAATCAGAACTGTAGCCCTCAGTCCCATATTCGTCAGCCTGTCCTTGACGCGCACTGTTATCTCGCTGACCTGCGCATCAGCTATACCAAAGGC
>CAMWTI010000030.1 GCA_947177135.1 uncultured Porphyromonadaceae bacterium
GGATAGTAGTAGTGAAAGAAGTCGGTTGACCGCACGCCGTAGAATTTCACCAGGTTGCCGTCAATGTGGCGTTCGATGACAGCCGAGCGGATGTCTCTCAGGAAATATTCCTGAAGCACTCGCTGGGCTTCGCGCGGATCGCGTGCGAAGGTGATGTCTTCTTTGTGCATGGAGTGGAAGTCAGCCCTTTTCACCCAGCATCGGCTCATGCCGGCTTTGGTGATGACGTCGGTGACCAGCCGGTCAGTCTCTACGGTTATGGAGTCCACGTATCCGACGCCGGCCTGAGTGAGCAGCGGCGCCATGATGCCGCGTTTGCAGTTTTCGATTCCGTATGGGGAGTTGACGATCAACGTGCCGGAGTCTTCCATCTGTCGGAGTATCTCGATCGAGCGTCGGTCGCGACACATGCTCAGCACAATCTCTTCGTCGACGTCGCCGTTCTGCAGCTCGGGTTCGCTATACACTGCCACTTCGCGTCCGCGCTTGCGCAGTCGCGCGCACACGGCCATGAGGATCTGGGCGTCGGCTCCGATGTGGTTCGGGGAGTAGGCCGGCGATCTGAGAATTGCGGCTATACGGTAGTTATTCAAGATTGAGTTTGACGTTGTCGCGTCCGCGTTCCACATAGAGTTTGGGCAGCGGATTGGCTGTGGCAGCGGCTTCGCGCGCCCGGTTTCTGAAGGCGTCGATTGCGGCATAGATGGCGCATCGCATCGATTGTGCGTCGGCCATGTTCTTGCCGGCGATGTCGTGGGCGGTGCCATGGTCGGGCGATGTGCGCACGACCGGCAGTCCAGCAGTGAGGTTGACTCCCGAGTCCATGCCGAGGGCCTTGAGCGGAGCCAGTCCCTGGTCGTGATACATGGCCAGCACGCCGTCGAATTTACGGTAATGTGCTGCGCCGAAGAAACCGTCGGCGGCATATGGTCCGAATGCGTCGATTTTTTTTGCGCGCGCGTCTTCGATGGCAGGGGCGATGATTTCGGTTTCTTCGGACCCGAGCAGTCCGGAGTCGCCGCAATGGGGGTTGAGTGCAAGAACCGCTATGCGGGGGTGGTGCACTCCGAAGTCGGCTTTCAGGCTTGCGGAGAAGAGCTGGAGCTTCTCGGTCACCAGCTGGCGGGAGAGCGCTCCGGGGACTTCGCTGATGGGGATGTGGGTGGTGCACAGGGCAACCTTCACTGTGTCGTTGCACAGTATCATCAGGGCTTTGGCGCCGTCGCCGAGGGCCGATTCCAGATATTCCGTATGTCCCGGAAAGTGGAATTCGTCTGACTGGGCCGTGCTTTTGTTGATCGGGGCGGTGACGAGCACGTCGACGGCGCCATTGCGGGCATCGGTCACCGCGGCCTGCAGGGCGGCGCGGGCCGCCGCACCAGAAGACTCTGAGGGTCGTCCGGGCTCGACGCGGGTGTCTTCGGGAATGACGTTGACGATGTTGATCACACCGTTGCGCGCGTCTGCGGCTGAGTCCACGATGTTCAGGCTGACGGCCGGCAGGCCCATTCCGCGCCGATAGTATGTCCAGATTTTGGCCGATCCGTAGATGACGGGAGTGAACAGGTCGAGCATGGCCGGATCTTCAAGCGCTTTGATGATCACCTCATATCCGATGCCGTTTATGTCGCCGTGGGTTATTCCTACTTTTATGAGACGTTCGTCTTGGTTCATTTTGATGCTGATTTGAGGGAGTTAAGCACTGTGGCGCAGAGTCGCTCGTGGCGGTTTCGTGTCATTAGCAGCACAGCGTTGAAGACTGTCAGTTCCGCGGCGAAGTAGAGCCATGGATATCCGGCCAGCAGGGTGACGAACAGGAATATGGTGCGCCAGTTGAATGTCATGAAGTTCTCCCATTTGCACAGCGGGAAGCTGAGTCTGAGGAATTCCTGACGCACTGGTTCGGGCACCTGGCCGTCGGGGCAGTCGGCGCGCATGTGATCGCGGAGCCGCTGCATGGCGGGGGTGAATTGTTCCTGTTGGCGGGTGTAGTTATAGTATGTGGACAGAGCTATGCGCCGGAACGGGCTTGCGCCTTCGGCTTTGAGTCGCTCAAGGTCTTCTTTGAGCTGGGCCGACGAGTCGAGTTCGCTTCCGGCCGCTCCTTTGAGGAAGAACAGGTGGAACTGGCGGTAGTAGTCGGCCGTTGCGGCCTGTTTGGCATGGCAGAGTCCGGCGGCGACCGCCACGGCCCAGATGATCCACTGGTGTTCCATGAAGAATGGCACTGTGGCGTTGGTGCGCAGGGCAATGGCTATGTATATGCTGGCGAACCAGAAGTCGCCCGACGCTCCGTCAAGAATGCGTCCGAGCCGAGAGTACTGTTTTGTCAGTCGTGCCAGCTGGCCGTCGGCGCTGTCGTATGAGTTGGCCCATATCAGGAGCAGCATTCCGAGCAGGTTGGTCCAGATGTCGGTCGGATAGAAGCATATTCCCGCGGCCACGCCGATGAATATCGATGCGATCGTGACGGCGTTGGGCGTGATGCCGAGTTTGCGGAACAGGCACGCCCAGGCGAATCCGATCGGCCGATAGAACGCCAGGTCGATGTTTTCTTCTGTGTCGGAGGATTTGAGCGATGACCGGTATTCGGCTTTCAGTGATTCAAACATATTCTTCGCCGTTGATTTCGCGGAGAAACGCTTCGGCCACTTCGCGGTCGTGGCCGCAGTCCACGTCGAGCGCTTTGCTGAAGTCGAAGATTCTGACTTTGAGCGGGCTTTCGGCGGCGAGTATGCGCTGGAAGTCGCTCAGTGATTCGGGGTATTTCTCTCTGGCGGCCACGAATTCCATGGCCTTGGGGGTGAGCCCGTAAAGGCCGGCCGAGATGATCTTGTCGCCGGCAAACGGTTCGCCGCCATAGCGGTAGTCCACGACTTCCGATCCGTCGGCGGCGAGTTTGGCCCAGAGCGGGCTTTCGTCGTCAACGAAGCGTGTCAGGCCCATCATCACGTCGGAGTCGGGCATTTTTTCGACCGCTGCCGCATATTCGCGGAACTCGGCGATCGGGAAGATGGCGTCGACGGTCATGGCGATGAACCGGCCTTCCACTCCCTTGCATGCTTCGGAGAGGCTGTAGTATGAATTGTCGCTCACGATCGGACGCACGTGCAGCGGGTAGCCTTCGGCCTTGAGTCCGTCGAGATAGTCAACAAGTTCGGGCATGCGGCTGTTGGCCACGATATATATCTGGTCTGCGTTGCAGTTCATCAGCACTTTGATGAGGCGTCCGATCATCGGTTGTCCCATAATGCTGACGAGCGGCTTGGGGTTCTTCTCGCCTTCGCGGGAGAATCTGGAGCCAAGTCCGGCTGCAAGAATCACGTAGTTCATTTCGTTGGTTGTGTTGATTGGTTTGTTCCGAAATGCAAAGTTACGAATTTTTCAGCGTAAACTCCGCGCCATCGTCTTAAAATTTGTCTAAGTGCCACATCCGGAGAGTATTTGCCAGGCTGTGGCATTTACTCTTTGGTGCCGTATGCGAGGTCGCCGGCGTCGCCCAGTCCGGGGATGATGTAGGAGTGGGAGTTGATTTCAGGGTCTATGGCGGCGGTCCAGATTGTGGTTTTGTCGGCGGGAAATACGCTTTTGACGTAGTCGACGGCCTGGCGCGAGGCGATGACCGACGCCACATGTATGTGGGCGGGTTCGCCTTTGGTGAGCAGCGCGCGGTAACTCAGTTCCATCGAGGTGCCTGTGGCCAGCATCGGATCGGCGATGATCACTGTTTTACCGTCGAGGCGCGGGGAGGCTATGTATTCGATGAAGACGTCGAAGTTTTCTTTTTCCTTGTATTTGCGGTAGGCCGACACGAATGCGTTTTCGGCGTGGTCGAAGTAGTTGAGAAAGCCCTGATGGAACGGCACTCCGGCGCGGAATATGGTGGCGAGCACTACTTTTTCGTCGATCACGCGTGCCGGGGCTGTTGCCAGCGGTGTTGTCACGTCGATGGTCCTGTAGCGCATGGTTTTGGAAATTTCATAAGCCATCAGTTCGCCGATGCGTTCGAGGTTGCGTCGGAATCTGAGCATGTCGCCCTGGATGTTGACGTTGCGCAATTCCATGACGTATTGACTTATCAAGGAATCAGTTTCGGCAAGATTTATTTCTTTCATAGGTCTTTTTAGAATTTATATGTTGCTCCGGCCATGAATCGGATTCCCTGTGAGGGAATCGCCGGTCCGAGGTAATAAATGTGGTTCATGAGGTTTTCGCCACGTAGCGACACTGTCCAGCGGTCAGTTATGTCGTAGGCTGCCGATGCGCCGAGGTCGCGGATGTTGCCCAGGTTCTGGTCGGCGTCGCCCGGCAGTTGTTTCTGCCGGTTGGTGCGAAGGTGGTATGTTATGTCAATGGCCAGCGGTTTGATCGGGTGTGACGACGCGCTTAGTGTCAGGTCCATTCTGGCATGGTCTCGCCAGAGGTAATAGCCCGAGTCATAGTCACCGTCGTCGGCCGACGAGAGTTCCAGCCGGGCTTTGACAGCGATGTAGCTTCGGTAGGAGTAATCGAGGGCGATGCCGTAGAGTCCGCCTGCGACGTCATGTTCTTCCCAATAGCCGGTGCGTGTGCCCGGCATGAGCCAGTCGGAGGCCATGTGAAATCCGGCGAATGCGGTGATCGATGCTCCGTACCACGGGCCGATGGTCATGCCGGTTTCAAAGTTATAGATGCGCGAGTAGGCCAGTGGTTCGCGTATGGTCTGTGTGGCGCCGTCGTTCCAGTATGTCACGGGCGAGTAGTTTGCGGGGTAGTTGTATGGCTGAGCTTCGAAGAGTGCGGCCAGTGAGTTGGCATCGGTGCGGCCGTCGGTGCGTCCCCAGAGGGTGAATTTGGACGATGGCCGCCAGCGCAGGTCGATTTGCGGATAGAGCCAGCCGACGGTGGTTACATAGTTGTTGGTTATGTCGGGTCTGAGGCTCATGTTTTTGACGTTGCCCATGCGGAAGTCGGCCTTGAAGCCGATCGAGGCGCTGAAGTGGCTGAGGGTGAGCTGATAGCGCGGGGCGAACGACAACACGCCTTTGTGGCCGAATCCGTCGACGCTGATCCAGAGGGCGGAGATGTCCATCATCCAGTGCGAGCGGCGTCCGTGGTCATAGCGCAGTCCGGCCGACAGCGATCCGCGGTTTTCGTGAGGAGCGTCGGGGTAGCGGCTGAAGGCTGTCAGTCCATAGCTCGCGCCGGCGGTGTATGAAAATTTGCGGCTGACGGCATGGCGCCATTCGGCCGAGAGCGCGACTCCGTTGTGGTTGACGAAGTTGCGGTTTATTGTGCATAGTTCCGGGTCGGCAAACGGTCCGGGCACAGGGAGGGAGAGATCGACCACTGGCATCGGTATGTTGTGGGCCGATAAATTGTAATGTCCGCCCAGCTTGAGAGATGCGTCGCGCACCGGATTCCACGTTGACCGGAATCCGGCAGTGAATGAGTCACGCCACATGCGCTGCGGTCCATAGACCCGATATGCGCGGTCGGGGTGTTTGCTGGAGTATTTGAATCCGTTGAACTGCATGAATGCGTCGAGGCTGAAGTTCTTGCTGGCAACCACGCGATATCCGGCCGATGCGTCGAGGTTGTAGGCCGGTCCATAGGCCAGCTGGGCATATCCGCGCCAGGGCCACCGTGGCAGACTTGTCTGCCACGGCGCCGGTTCGAGGCCGGCGGTGACTGGCATCAGCGCTGTGTGGCCAAGCAGGGTCGAAGCCGGCAGACGGCCGGCTTCGACAGGCCGGAGCGCGATCGAAGGAAGCAGTTGCAGCCGGGTAGCGGCCTGTTCCTCAGGTACCACCTGGTGTGTCACAGTGAATTCCGAATTCAACTCCTGGGCCGCGGCTGTCAGCAGCGATGCGGTCATCATTGCCGCAATGATATAGATGTGTTTCATTTGAGGCGTTGGTCTATCATTTGGAAAATGTCGGCATCGTTGCCGGGATAGTTGGCGCGGAGCACACGCAGATATTCGTCGGCTTCAAATTCCGAGCCTTCGTCACGGAGCATGTCGCTGAGCAGGATGAATGCCCGGGCCATCCAGTAGGCGTGAGGCGGATTGGCGTCGATCAGCTTGTTGACGGTGTCCATTGCGCGCCGGTTATCTCCGGCTTCGCGCATGGCTTCGGCCATTGACAGCGCCGCGCGCGTTCCATAGAGATTTTCGGGGTGTGCGGCCAGCGAGGACCATAGTTCCATCGCTTCGTTCTGCTGTCCGTTGTCATGGAGCGCGCACGCCAACAGGTAGTTGACGCGCGGCAGGTCTGAGTCTGAGCCGGCGGCCGATGATTTGATCTGCCGTGCTGTGGCAATGATCAGGTCGTGGCGGCCGAGGTCTGTTGCTGCGGCGAGCACTCCCATGCGGGCACGGTGGTGCATGCGGGCCGACGAGGCTCGCTCTTCGAGGATGCGCCAGTCGGTCAGAGCCTCTTCGGTGCGGCCTTCTTCATAGAGAGCCTTGGCTCTGATTGCCCGGGCCTCTTCGGCCGCTTCAGAGTCGGGAAATCTGTCGAGCAGGTCTGATGAATGGGCAATTGCATCGGCTCGCCGTCCGGCACTCTCCGCGCTTGCCGCCTTTTTGAGCAGTGAGGCTGAAGCCAGGGCGTTGAGTTCGACGGAGTCGATGGCGGGTGCGCCGTTGACTGTGGCGAGAAACGATGTCAGTTCGTCAATCTGGTCATCCTCGCCCATGATTCTGGTCAGATCCTGCACCGCTATGGCTGCTTCCGATGACGACGGATAGGAGGATATCACTTGCTTGTAGCGGTCGATGGCCCTGGCGCGGTCGCCGGCGTTGAGGCTGAGGATTGCCAGCTGGAGCATGGCGTTTCGTCCTTGTGCGGTCGACGGATATCGGCTTGTGACGCAGGAGTAGACGTCCATCGCTTTCTGTGTCTGGCCGGCCGAGGCCAGGGTCAGGGCCTTTTCGATGAGTGCCGATGGGGTGAGGGCGCTCTGCGGATAGGTTTCCACCATGCGGTCAAGGCCGTTGAGCTTTTCCTGGTTGCGCCCGAGCAGGCCGAGCATCATTGCCTGCTGCAGCATCGGGTAGTCGCCTGCCGGCGGATTCATCTCGCGGGCCATGCCATAGTATTTCAGCGCGTTCTGGAAATCGCTTTGATAATAATATGTGTCGGCGACGCGATTGCAGGCGTCGGCGCGTATGGCCGAACCGAGGTCGTCAGCTTCGGAGGCTGTCAGCAGGCGTTCGCGCGCCGCTTCATAAGAGCGTGAGCCGAACAGGGCGTAGCCGAGATTGTAGG
Source organism: uncultured Porphyromonadaceae bacterium (assembly GCA_947177135.1). Lineage (GTDB taxonomy): Bacteria > Bacteroidota > Bacteroidia > Bacteroidales > Muribaculaceae > UBA3263. Next base: position 7,254 of record CAMWTI010000030.1, read on the forward strand.
TGGCGGTGGCCGCATTAGGGTCGTTTTTGGGGGCGCGGTTCAAGAATGCGCGATATTGCTTTTCGGCTCCCTGATAGTCGCCTTTGGCGTAAAGGGCGTCGCCGAGCCAGAGGGTGTTTTGACGGGCTATGTCCTGATCCGGGCCTCCGAGCCTGTCGGCTGCGCGCAGTTGCTCGATGGCTGCGTCGGCGTTGCCGGCCTGGAGTGCGCGGGTGCCGAGCACGAAGTGCACTCGCTGTCTGGCGGCCTGCACGTCGGCCGACGGGCGTTTCAGCGCGTTGATCGAGCGGAGTGCGGCGGCATAGTCGTCGGTGGCAATGTAGCCTTTGACCAGATATTCTTGGACAGTGGGCGCGTGGCGGCTGTCGGGAAAGCGTTTCAGGAATTCTTCGAGGGTGCCGATTGTGTTTCCGAACGGCACGCGGCCGCCTTCGGTTCTTGCCACGGCATAGTTATAGAATGCGGTCTCCGAGACAGCCGGGTCGAAGTCCATGTCGATGGCGCGCTGGAAGGCGAGGATTGCCGCGGAAGTGTTGCCGAGGTTCAGGTAGCTGAGGCCGAGCATCAGTGCCGCGCTCTGGCCCATGGCGTTGTGGCCGAATCCGGGCGCTGACAGCAGTTCGGCCGCTTCCTCGCATTGTCCGTGGCGATAGGCGTCGGCTCCGACGGCATATAGTGTCGACACCGGTGCCGAATCACGGTTTTCGGCAAGATACTCTCGCAGGATGGCCACACCTTCGTTTTCGCGGCCGAGCGCGAACAGCGATTCGCCGAGCAGGCGCCGGTTTTCGGCGGCGAGATCGGCAGGCACGTTCTGTAGCCGCTGCAGCGGTTCGGCCAGTTCGGCGGCGCGTTTGAAGTCGCCGCGCGCATAAGCTATCTCGGTCAGATAGTATGGGGCGAGGCGGCCCGGCTCAGCGTCACGGTCCGTTTGCGAGAATAGGTGCTCGGCTTCGTCGAGATTGCCTTTGGTCCATGCGGTATATCCGCGGTAGAAAAGCGATGCGTCGGCATATCGGTTTGTTTTTTCGAGTTTTTGGAAGAGGCTGACCGCGCGGTCGTGCTCACCAAGCGTCATGCAGCAGTAGGCCATCCGGTATGTCAGGTCCTCGGCTGCTCCGGGCTCGAGCGATGAAGCGCTGATGGCCTGCAGTTGAGTCAGTGCCGCAGCATGGTCACCGTGAAAAAACGTGAGCGACGCGCTCATTAGCCTGGCCTGTTCCTGCATGGGAGAGGCCGGAAACGCGCGCATGAATGCCGTAAGACGTTCGCCGGCGTCGGCGAATCCGCCTCTGTAGGCGGCCACCGCACTCATCCACATCAGGCCTTCGCGTCCGGCCGGGCTGATCTGCAATGCCATGGAGCATTGGTCGATACATCCCTGGAAATTGCCTTCGGCAAGCATTGCCGAAGCCCGTGCCGCATAGCCTTTGGCCTGCGGCGAATTGAATTGGGCGGCAGCCGGAAGGGCCATTGCCGCCGCAACAACTAAAGTCGTTATTTTCGTTTTCACACCGCAAAGTTAGCAAAAGATAACGAAATCCGGTAAATAACGGTGTAACAAAAGCGGAGACCCTGCCGTAATTGTGTTTACGACAGGGCCTGTGTGACGGTATGCTGGTGAGCGTCAGCGGCGTGGCAGGCGTCGCGGCGCCACTTTCGCGGCGGGAGCGTCGGAACCATAGCTGAAGGTCAGCGATGCGGTGGCTTTCTGTTCGCCGGCATCGTTGAATCCGACGGCCACCAGGGTGTTGTCACCGGTGGTTTCGGGTCGGAGGGCGATGTTGCCGGACACGCTGGTTTCGGTGGTCTTTACCGATGAGTCGCCGCTGGCGATTTTCTCGGCCAGAGCGGCTGTTTCATCGGTTGAGAGCGAGCCTTCAGCCACGGTGTATTTCACGGTGGCGATGTCTGCGCCCTTGAGGAGCGACACAATGGCGAACACCTGGCCGTCCACGTTTACCTGGCCTATGTCAGTGAGGGTCAGTTTGTAGTCTCCATTGTCGGTGAATCCGTCAAGCTGGCAGTATTCGTATGTGTCGCCGAATTCACCGGCTTCGCAGTAGAATATCAGATAGAGAGTAAACAGGCCGGTTTCCGGGTCATAGTATGATTCGGGGGCGTAGGATGGGTCGCCGGTGTAGGAGTAGACGTCTTCCATGTAGACATCGCCATATGCAGGATGCTCACCGACAATCTGCTGCGGCACGATGATGGTTTCTCCGCCGTCGTCGGTCGATGCTTCGAGGTAGAGATAGTATGATTCGGGATCTTCGTCGTCGAGCGCGGCCAGGAACTGATACTGGATTGTGGCGGGGTCGTTGGTGAGGTGGCGTTCCATCACTTTGGCGGGGCAGTCGCCTTCATACCACATGGTGAAGGTGTAGACACCGGCGCCCATTTCGGCCCATTCGCTCCAGGAGAGGTGGATGATGTTGATGGTGACGGTCGATATGCCGTATTCGTTGGCCTGGGCCTCGTCGACCGTGATGGTGACGGGGTAGACTTTTCCGGAGGTCAGTTCGGCGGCATTGAAGCTGACGGTCACTTGGGTGACGGTGTCTCCGGCGGCGAATGTGGCCTGCCCGGGCACGTGTATCAGGTCTTCGGGTGTGGTCGCAGCGAGCTGTACGGTATATGCCTCGGCTGCTTCGGATGCCGGACGGAACAGTTCGACGGTTACTGATGTGGCGTCGTCGCCCACCTCCTCATTGATGACTGATGATGTGAAGTAGATGCGCTGCCCCTGCGGCGTCGACGCCGGCGAATAGTGCAGGTCTTCGGAACCGTCGCATGAGGAGAATCCGAGCGCCGATGCGGCCATTGTGATGGCGGCTGCGAGTATATGTCTGGTTTTCATGTTTGTTTTGCTCTATGCTGTGGATTATTGTGCTACTGGGCGTGATGCCGATGGGTTGTTGTTGTTGGCCAGGCGGAAGGCTTCGTTGCCCTGCACTTCGGTCTGGGGAATTGGCAGGCGCAGAAGGTCGGATCCGGCAGGCACGTTGTAGTCCCATTCGTCGGGAAAACCTGCTCCGGTGCGGTCAAGGCCTTTGTTCAGACGCAGGAAGTCATAGTATGTCAGGCCTTCGCCCCACAGTTCGATGCGGCGCTGAGTGAACACTTGGTCCTGCACCTGTTCCGGAGAACCGGATGTTGCCGAAAATGCCGGATCGCGATAGGCGGATACAAATTGTGTGAGCAATCCTGCGCCGGTGCCGGGGTCGCCGGCCATTGCAGTGGCCTCGGCTTCGATCAGATACATTTCTTCGATTCGCATCAGCGGCACGTCGGAAGCATTGTTGGAGGTGCCGAGTTCGTTCTGATAGGGTGCGTATTTCACCTGGGTGAACGGAGGCAGTCCGCTGCCGGAGGCATATTCCTGCCATTCGGCGGAGAGGTTTGTGGAGATGCCGTCGGCGTCGAGCCACCATCCGCGGCGCACGTCGGAGGCCGGAATCGATGCGAAGAGAGCCTGGTTGATCGACCGGAATGCTCCCACTCCGGCATAGCCATAGTTCATCGAGCCCATGTGTGACGGGAAGTTTACGATGGCAGAGGTGACAACGCGGTCGGTTTCGGCGACGGGTATGCCCCACATCCAGCTGTGGGAGTCGATGTTGTTGAATCCGGGCTGGGCGGCTTCGGCCATGCTTAGCGGCGAAATTCCTTCGCGTCCGGCCTGGATGATAGCGGCGCCTGCGTCGGATGCTGCGTCGGCCCAGTTTTCCATCAGCAGATTGGCGCGTGCGCGCAGTCCGTAGGCGGTGGCCAGTGAGATGAAGCGTTTGGGCTGTGAGCTGATGACCTGCGAGCTACGCACTCCGGATTCGGTGAGCAGGTTGATCGCTTCAGTCAGGTCATCGATGATGCGCGAGTAGGTTTCGGCAACCGATGAGCGAAGGCATCCTTTGACGGTGGCTTCTTCGCGGTTCTCTTCTGTGATGAGCATGATGCACGGGTCGTCCTGGTGTCCGGCATAGGGGAACTGGTAGTTCTGAGCCAGCATCATGAAGTCGAATGAGCGGAAGGCCAGAGCCTGTGCGCGGTAGAATTGCAAGAACGGGTCCGTTGTGTCGGCCTTGATTTCGTCAAGCACTGCGTTGGATGCGAACACCTGCTGATAGAGCACGCCCCAGAGCAGTTCCGTGTAGTCGGAGTTGACGTTGCAGTCGCTCAGTTCAGCTGAATCGGCAAACCAGTTGTAGCCGGAGTTGGGGCTGACCATGTCGACTCCGCGGCAGTCTGAGAAGAGCATCAGTGCAGGATAGCCGAAGTCGTTGTGGCGTTCGAGCACGGTCATGTAAGTGTTGAGCGTCTTGGCCACGCCCGACACTCCGGCCAGAGCCATCTCGGGGTTCATCTCCTTGGCTTCGTTTTTCTGGCCGGTGGTGACGTTCTGGTCCATGGGGTCTGTGGCCAGGTCGGAACATGAGCTTATGTTGAGGGCCAGGGCCAGTGCCGGGGCCGCATATTTTAAGAATCTTTTCATAGAAAATATTGGAATTTTGAGCGTGAGGAGATTAGAATGTGATTCTCAGGCCGCCTGATATGCAGCGGATGGGGCTGTAGGTCGAGTTGTTGGTCGACGCGAAGCTCTGGCGCGGATCCAGTCCGTGGCGTTTGGTCCAGAGGGCCACGTTCTCGGCGGCACCGTAGATGCGAACCGATTCGACTCCGATCGGTCGGCACCAGTTGTCGGGGAGTGTGTAGCCGAGGGTGATGTTGTTGAGCGAGAGGAAGTCGCTCGACACGTAGAATCTGTCGCTCGCGGAGTTGGTGTACTGGTCACCGGCGTTGATGCGGGGCACGTCAGTGTCGCGGTTTTCGGGAGTCCAGGCTTTGTTCATGTCGATGTGCCAGTTCATGCCCACGTCGTTGGTGGTGACGCCGTGCATGAGCGAGCGGTATGTGTTGTCGAAGATCTTTCCGCCGAACTGATAGGCGAAGCTGATTGAGAAGTCCACGCCATAGGCTTTGAGCGAGGTTCCGAATCCGCCATATGCTTTGGGCAGGAGTGAGCCTGATTTTTTTCTGTTGGCCACAAAGTCGCTTCCGTTGCCCGAGTATGCCAGATTATAGTCAGAAGTCTTGACTTCGGTTCCGTCGGCCTGTTTTGCCCAGTAGAGAGCCACACCGGTTTCGCGGTCCACTCCGGCATAGGCCGGGAGATAGTACTGATACATGCTTTCACCTTCGCAGTATATGCGGCTGCCGTCGATCCACTGGCCGTTGAGATATGATGCGAGTTTGTTGATTTTGTTGCCGATGGTCGTGATGTTGAAGTTCACGTCCCAGGTGATGTCCTTGGTGTTGATGAGAGTTCCGTTGAGTTCGACTTCCACGCCGTAGTTGCTCATTGAACCGACGTTGGCGGGGTAGCTTGAGTATCCGAGCGACGGGGCCGAGGGCATGTTGAAGAGCATGTCGGATGTGCGGCGGTTGAAGTATTCCACCGTTCCGCTGAGGCGTCCCTGGAAGAACGAGAAGTCAAATCCGGTGTTGAGAGCATTGGATGTTTCCCAGGTGATGTCGCGGTTGCCCTTGAACATGAGGGTGGCGTCGTTCCACACGCCGTTGGCGCCTGTGGCCTGATATTGGTCCTGCCATGCGTAATAGTATTGCGGGTATCTGCTCATGTCGCCCGAGAGTTTGTCGTTGCCGTTCTGACCGAAGGAGAATTTGAACTTGAGCTGGTCGACGTTGGTGAACTGCTGCATGAATGCCTCTTTGGCAATGTCCCAGCCGATGCTTGCGCTCCAGAAGTTGCCCCAGCGTTTTCCGGGGGCGAATACCGATGAGGCGTCGCGGCGGTAGCTGGCATGGACGAAGTAGCGTCCGGCATAGTTGTATTTGGCGCGTCCGAAGAAGCCGCGGGTGGTGTAGTCGATGTCTTTGCCGCCTGAGGTGACCTGCTTGTCGATGGTGTTGCTCACGTTCCATCCGCCTGGGATGTAGACGTTGTAGCCGAGTCCGTAGACGTATTCGCGGGTGTAGTGGTAGTCTTCATATCCGACCATGAGGTCCATGTTATGGAGGTCGGCGAAGGTGCGGGTGTAGGATGCTATGCCCTGGAGGTTGAGGCTCATCGAGCGTGCGGCGTATTGCATGGCGGAGCCGCCTGATTCGGCGGTCTGTCCATAGAAGGGGTTGTCAGACATGTGTTCGCGTGTGTTGTCGACGAAGTAGCCGGCGGTGCCGGTGATGTTGAGGCCTTCGACGGGTGTGATTGTTGCGAACCATTTTCCGTCGAACGCGTCGCTCAGGAACTGGTCTTTGTTGTAGATGAGGTCTCCCGCGGGGTTTGACATGGACATGTAGTTGCGGGTGAAGTTTGTCTGTCCGTCGCCATAGTCATAGATGGGGCGGTTGTATTGTTCGTTGCGCATTACTTTTCCTGTTGCGTCGCGCACGAAAATCGGATATACCGGAGCCAGTGAGTTGATCAGGAAGAAGGCGTTTCCGCTTGATGCGGACGCTTCAAGGTCATTCTCGCCGGGATAGAGTGAAGCGGTGTGTATATAGGCCATGTTTGTGCCGATCTTTAACCACTTTTTTGCCTGATAGTCAACGCTCGCGCGGGTGGAGAGTCTGTTGTAGTCGGAGTTTGTGATGATGCCTTCGTCGCCAAGGTATGACGCAGCGACATAGTATTTGAGTTTGTCGGTGCCGCCGCTGACTCCAAGGTTGTATTCCTGGCGGAGTCCGTTCTGGATGGTGTGTTTTGTCCAGTTGTCGGGGGTATAGTAATATGTGCCGTCGCTGTAGCCGAGCGATGCGTTGGGATTCAGGCGTCCGTTGTGGCCGATGAGTCTTTCGCCTTCGGGCAGCGAATAGATGCGGTAGCCGGTGACGCCTCCGCGTCCGTTGAGCGGAAGCACTTGGTTGTTGGCCGATTCCCATGCGCTGTTGGCCGACATGCCGCGGGTCTGGGTGTAGTAGTTATAGTAGCCGGCATAGAGCATTTCGTAATACTTGTCGGTCGAGCCGATGACGTTGTAGTTGTCGATGGCCCGTCGGTTGCTGCCCCAGCGGGCCTCAAGGGTCACTTTTGCTTCGCCGGAAGAGCCTTTTTTAGTGGTGATGAGTACCACGCCGTTGGCGCCGCGCGCGCCATAGAGGGCTGTCGATGCTGCGTCTTTCAGCACGGTCATCGATTCGATGTCGCTGGAGGCCAGCTGGGCAATGTCGCCTTCATAGGGCACACCGTCAACCACATACAGAGGATTCTGCGAGGCGTTGATCGAGCCGACACCGCGGATGCGGATCGAAGGCTGTCCGCCCGGGCGTCCGTCGGAGCTGAGGGTCTGCACGCCCGAGACTTTGCCCTGAAGCACGGAAGTGACCGAGGTGACGAGCGCGTCGGAGATGTCGGCCGATGTCACCACGGAAGCAGATCCGGTGTATTCACTCTTTTTGGCGGTTCCGTATGCCACGACAATCACGTCGTCAAGGCTGTGGGCCATGTCGGTCAGGGCGATGGTCATCGGGTGGGCGAAGTCGATGGCCACAGTGCGGGTTTCAAATCCGACATAGGATACTTTCAGTTCTTTGGCAGATGCCGGTACTTCAAACGAGAAGCGTCCGTCGACGTCTGTCGCGGCGCCGGTCTGGGTGCCGACCACTATTACGGTGGCGCCGACCAGAGGCTCATGATCCTGGCCCGATATGACGGTGCCGGTCACTGTCTTCTGTTGTTGTGCCATGGCCGCGAAGCCGGTGAGCACAATTGTCAGAATGATTGAAAACAGTTTTTTCATGCTGAAATATAAATAGTTAAAAAGTGATGTTGTTTTGCGAACGGTTGTTAAATTTATTTAGATACCAAATAAACAACAAATGAGTCATAAAAGTTGAGAAAATCCCTGTAAACTCTGGTTATGTTGCATCACTTAATGCCGAAAATCCATTGTTGTCTGTTTAAGTATTACCAAATAATCCTTCGCAAAGTTAACAGAATTTTTGTTACCCCCCCCGATTTTTAACGTATATTAACTATGTGTATACTGCGGGCGTGGCCACAAAGGCCACGCCCGCAGCAGTGGGTCGGGAGACGGTCAGCAGTCGGCGCGGATTCCGGCGGAGATGATGGCGTCGTCGGCCCGTGGCGAGAATAGCACTTTGATGTGGCTTCCGAGTTTTTCAACCAAGAATCCGGTTCCGATTGCCGTCACGCTCACTCCGCCGGGGACCATCGGGATGAAGTCGCCCGGAGCGAGCCAGCAGACGGGATCGCCGGCAGGACTGCTTTCGGGCGAGACATCTACCCCGGACGCGAGCGCCCACGGTAGCAGAGCACACACAAGGCATCCCGGGATGGGCTGAATATCGCAGTTGAAAAAATTTTCGACTATTGTGTAAACCTGCTGCAAAACATGTTATTGAAGTTGTATTCTGTCGATTTATACTGTATCTTTGCAAAAAAATTATTCGTTAACCAGTCATATCTCACATAACATGAACGCTTTGACAATTCTTGCAAGTGTGGCGTTTTTCTCTTGTGAGATGGTGGCACAGCAGACGATTGACATTTATTGTTTCATTCAATGGGTTTGGCCTGTGTGAAATTCCTGGCCGACCGGCTTTGCCGTCAAAACTCGATGCCATTGAGGTTCCGTCGGCTGAAGATGCTGTCCTTGCAGTTGAAACAATTTGGAGGTGTTTAATCAGATGGTTCGCGTCACATATAGTTGTAACGCAGATGATGATGTCAAATTTATAGTCACGTCGGTATCAACAGGAAAGAGCCGTGTGGTAGAGCAGCCCAAGGGCGAAATGGAGGCGGTTATTGATCTGTCGAATGAAGCGTCTGGGTCGTATGTGATTACTCTTGTGGTTAACAGCAATAATGTAGATTCTTCAACAATTTTAATTAACTGACAACATGAAACACAGAATTGCAGTGGCAGTGGCCACAATGGCCATCGGCGCGGTATCGGCATCGGCCTACGACGTCAAGGTGGACGGCATATATTATAATATTATCGATGGCGAAAATCTGGAGGTGACATCGGCGGTGGATTATCCTTATATATCATATTTCCATCCTGATTATGGAATGCCGCCAAAAAAGGTTAAGGCGCTGTATGAGACCAATGACTATTCAGGCGATATAAAGATACCTGATGCTGTTAAGGTTGATGGTTACGAAAAACCGCTTGCTGTAACGTCTATAGGTTATTGTGCATTTTATAATTCACCAGACATTAATTCGGTGATTCTGCCGACTACAATCAGCCGCATTGGCGACGGCGCGTTTGCCTATTCTGCTTTAAAAAAGCTTGATATGGGAAATGTGACGATGGAAACTTTGGATGGTGGTGTTTGCATGAATTGCACCGAACTTTCGGCGGTGGTTTTCCCTAAGTCATTGATCCACATCAATGATCGTGCATTTATGGGTGTCGGGCTTAAAGCCCTCGCATTGCCGGCATCGGTCAATTCGTTAGGAAATCAGGCTTTTGCGTTTTCGGATATTGTAGAAGTCAGCGGTATTGAGGCTGTCTATGCTTATGACGCCAATTGTTTTCAGGGAACTTCTCTGACTAAAATAACAATACATGAGGGAGTCCGTTACTTGATGTCTTTGTCTTTCCATGACCTGGCACAGCTTAAAGATGTCATTTCGCTGAAAATAGATCCTGAAGATTTTGATGGTCATCAGCAATCCGACATGAATAGTGTGTTTTATGGGTCGAATCCGGATTGCACATTGTGGGTCCCTGACGAGAGTCTGGAGCAGTACAAGGCATCAGAGCGGTGGACTTCGTTTTTCACTGACATCCGTCCGCTGAGCCAGGTCGGTGTGGAGGCGGTGGATGCCGCCGATGGCGAGGCGGTTCCGGCGCTGTTTGACCTCACTGGCCGCAGTGTCACCGCGCCGGTGCCTGGCCGTATCTATGTCGGCTCCGACGGTCGCAAAATCCGCTTCTGACGGCGCGGATACACAATGAAATCAGGGGCGGCACCGCATGAGTGAGTGGCGGGCTGCCCCTGATTTTGTAGGGTCAGTAGTCGGCGCGGATTCCGGCGGAGATGATGGTGTCGGGCGGGACGATGGCGACGTCGACGTTGTTTCTGATGGTCTCGGCGTCGTCGGCCCGTGGCGAGAATAGCACTTTGATGTGGCTTCCGAGTTTTTCAACCAAGAATCCGGTTCCGATTGCCGTCACGCTCACTCCGCCGGGGATCATCGGGATGAAGTCGCCCGGAGCGAGCCAGCAGATGGGATCGCCGGCAGGGACGTCGCCGGCGGGAATGTCGGCGGCGGCGAAGATGTAGGTGCGGTTTGTGTTGTCGGCCAGAGAGAATACGTTCTGGTCGAAGCGTGTGCACAGGATCACTACCGGAACTCCAGGTCGGGCGCTGATCATGGCCGATAGGCGGAATTCGGGGTCGTCGGCGGGATCGAACGCCAGAATCACGCCCGGCAGGGCCACGGCGTGGGAATGGGCGGCTCCGAGCCGCGAGTGTTCAATTGTTTTCATCTTGGTCGAATTGGTCTGGAATGTGGATCACAAGTCCGTCGTAGGCGAGTCTGACTCCATCGGGGAGTCTGAGCGAGGCTTCGGCATATGGCCCCATGTCGTGGCTGATGTGGGTGATGTAGGCCACGCGTGGCTTCACTTCGGCAATCACGTCGAGGGCCTGCTGCAGGTTCATGTGGGAGATGTGGTCCTTGATCCTCAAGCCGTTGATGACGAGGGTGTCGATGCCGCGGATAAGTTCGAGCGTGGAGTCGGGGATCTTTTTTGCATCGGTTATGTAGGCGAGGTTGTCCATCTTGAATCCGACGATCGGCAGACGGTGGTGCATTACCGGCAGCGGGATTACTTCGAGGTCGGCCACGACGAACGGTTTGGTGGTGATTTCGGTGATGTTGAAAGCGGGAACGCCGGGATAGGGCACTTCAGCGAAGCAGTATGGCACCCGGTCGCGCAGGTCGCCGGCCACGTCGGCGCGGCAGTATATCGGGAATCCGTCTCCCATGGCGCAGTATGGCCGCAGGTCGTCTACTCCACCCACGTGGTCATAGTGGCTGTGGGTGATTAGCAGAGCCTCGAGCGATGGCGATCCGCTTTCGAGCATCTGCTGGCGGAAGTCGGGGCCGCAGTCTATCAGTATGTTTTTGTCTTTGTATGTCACCATTGCCGAGCAGCGCAGGCGTCTGTCGCGTTCGTCGCGGCTCTGGCATGTCGGACAGTTGCACATGATCTGAGGCACTCCGGTGCTGGTGCCTGTGCCGAGGAATCGTAGTTTCATAAATCTTGATAAACAGTTGAGAGTGACAGGTTGAAGTTGTAGCTGTAATAGAAACGTTAGAATTTGTAAAAAAGTTTATCGTGCGGAAAAAATGCGCTAACTTTGTGGCATAAAACCAATTTATAATCACACCCATGACCAAATCAATGCTTCTGATTCCGGCACTGGCTCTGGCGGCCGTGTCGGCTTCGGCCGGCCCACACGTCGCCACTCAATGGCGCTCGACGGAGCCGGTCGTTGTTCGTGCTCCGTTCATGAACGATTCAATTTCGCCTGACGGTCAGGCCTATAAGCAAACCGCTCCGCTTGGTGCCGCTTTGCGCGGAAAGATGGCCGAGGGAGTGCTGCTGACTGCCGACACCGCCGGCGTCGTGGCTCTTGCAGCACCGGCTGCCGACGGCACTCTGCAGATGCTCCAGAGCCGGCTGCGCGCGGCCCGGTTTGCCAAAGGCACTTTGAAAGTGACGTCGCAGCTGCCGTTCAAGGTGGCACTGGACGGTGCCGACATCATCACCAAAGAGTCGGTGCAGCGCGACAGTGTGAGCTCTGAGTCGACCGCCACCGCCCAGCTCCGTCTCGAGCCTGAACATGATGTGACACTTGCCGTTAAGCTGTTGGCCTATGCTTCGGATTCGGTGGCCGCTCCGGGAGTGAAGGTGGAGTTCGTGCCAGACGAGGCTTATGACTCGGTAGAGATTGTGTCCGGTCCCGACATCAAACGCCGGTTCACGCTCGATGACTCTGAGTTCGGCAACCGCGTGAGCGGCCTGGCCATGAGTCCTGACGGCCGCTGGCTCATTATAAAATATTATAATTATTATGGGCTGAACCGCTATCGTGTCTGGTCGACGCTGACCGACCTGAAGAGCGGCAAGGTGGTGAACGAGAATCTGAACGGTTCTGTCAAATGGATGCCGTCGGGCAAGCGGCTGTATTATACGGTCACTGCGTCCGAGGGCCATGACCTGATTCTGGTTGATCCTGCCACCGGTGCCGAGACCGTGGCCGCCACGTCCATGCCGACTGACAATATCATCTGGAGTCCTGACGAAAAATATTTTGTATATCACCATTATGAAGCCGGAGTGCAGGAGCAGGGTCCGCTGCGCCGTTATGTCACTCCCGATGACCGTCAGCCGGGCAACCGCCAGCGCTGGTTTCTGATCAAGTATGATCTGGCCACGGGGTTGAGCGAGCGTCTGACGTATGGCAATCACACCACGTCGCTCAACGACATCAGCCCCGACGGCCGGAGTCTGCTCATCACGACTTCGTGGGACGATCCGACCACCCGCCCGTTCTATCGTCAGTGCATCTATCAGCTTGATCTGGCCACGATGACGGCCGACACTATCGTGGCTCCGCAGCCTTCGTTTGTCAATTCGGCCATCTACTCGCCCGACGGCAAGCGGGTGCTTTTCAGCGGATCTCCGTCGGCCTTCGGTGCTATCGGCAAGAATGACGGTGGCCATCCCATAGCCAACGACTTTGATGTGCAGCTGTATGTGATGGATATTGATTCCCGCAATGTCACTCCGCTGACGCGCGACTTCAATCCGTCGGTCAAGAGCGTGAACTGCTGGAATGCAGCCGACGGCCGCGTATATTTTGTCGGCGAGGACGGATTCTACAACAGGATCTATGCACTGGATCCCGCGTCGGGCAAGATCGAGCAGTTGCCGATTGAGGTGGACAACGCGTCGATGAGCATGGGCGACCGCTCGGCTGCCCGTCTGGCATATTCCGGCCAGGGATATGAGTATATGGGCCGGGCTTATCTCTATGACGTCAAGCGCAGAACTTCGACTTTGCTTGCCGATCCGTCGGCCGAACGAATCGCTGAGATCGAGCTTGGAAAGGTGGATCCGTGGACGTTTACCGCGGCTGACGGAACGGAGATTGACGGGGTGATCTGTTATCCGCCGGATTTCAATCCTGATAAGAAGTATCCGCTGATTGTGTATTATTATGGCGGAACATCGCCCACCCAGCGATCAATCACTCAGCCATATACTCCGCAGCTGTTTGCGTCGCGCGACTATGTTGTATATGTGGTCAATCCGTCGGGCACGACCGGATACGGACAGGAATTTTCGGCCCGCCACGTCAACGCCTGGGGCCGCCAGACTGCCGACGATATAATCGAGGGCGTAAAGAAGTTCACCGAGGCCCACCCGTTTGTCGACGCATCGAAAATCGGCTGTCTGGGCGCAAGCTATGGCGGCTTCATGACGCAGTATCTTCAGACTCAGACCGACCTCTTTGCCGCTGCGGTGTCGCACGCCGGCATCTCCAGCGTCACTTCATACTGGGGCGAGGGCTATTGGGGCTACAGCTACAATTCTGTTGCCGCCGCCGATTCTTATCCATGGAGCGACCCAGATCTCTTCAAGCAGGGATCGCTCTTTCAGGCCGACAAGATCAACACTCCGCTGCTGCTGCTCCATGGCACGGTGGACACCAATGTGCCCATCGGCGAGAGCATCCAGATTTTCAACGCTCTGAAGATTCTGGGCAAGCCGGTTGAGTTCATCAGCGTGGATGGCGAGAATCATTTTATCTCCGACTACTCCAAGCGCATTCTCTGGCAAAATTCCATTATGGCCTGGTTTGCCAAATGGCTGCAAGACGATTCGTCGTGGTGGGATGACCTTTATCCGCAACGAAACCTGTAAGACAAGTGAAATTCCCCGAACGCCGCCGTGGTTTTCGGGGAATTTTTTTGATAGGACCTAAGATGCTGATGATGTTTGACAGGGAGAGATTCAATCAGGTTGATTTCGTGCTGACCGAATCTCCATGTGGGCGGGTGTCTGGTCAGTGACGGCGGAGTATGGAGACGTGTTCGACGCGGACGTCATCGGTCAACGGGAAGTATGTGGCCGGATTTGTGTGATGATATTGGAATCCGCATTTTTCCTGCACTCTGCGTGATTTTTCGTTGCCGTCGAAATATCCGCACCATAGAGTCGACAGCCCGAGTTCGTCAAAGCCATATCTGATCACTGCCGCCATCGCTTCCGGAATCAGGCCCTGTCCCCAGAACGGGACTCCGATCCAATAAGAAATCTCGCCTTCGTCGTCTCCGATCGGCAAGTTGCTTTTTGTGCCACGGATCAGTCCGATACATCCGATTGCCCTGTCGTCACCGGCATCTCTCAGTGTGACGGCAAATACGCCGTCCTGCATGAAAATTTCGCGTATGATCTGTCTGCTTTCGCCGATGCTGCTGTGAGGCTGCCATCCGGCCACCGGACCGATACGAGGATCAGACGCATATTCATATAGGCTTTCGGCGTCAGACAGGCGCCATGGGCGGAGCATTGTCCGTTTGGTCATCAGTGTTGTTGTCATGATCGCAAAGTTATGACAATTATTTTACCGTTGCAAATTTCAGGCACTTAAAGACGGGGCAGCCTATAATTTGCATTTCCGGGCAAAAATAGTTAATTTTGCAGTCGGATAGGCGTAGTCTGTCCACGACATTTTGGAAAATAAGAAGCGTTATGCGTAATCTTTGGATTTGAGAACGTAGGAAATTCAACAAATCGGACAGAGATTGGCATAGTGGTTCTCACGCATATAGCGTGGGCTACTATTGTTACATCTGTCCAAATGGTTTCCTACGACCTTCAAATCAAGACGTAGCATGGTTGGCTCACGTTTCTTTTCGTTATCTGCGCCATTCAGAGCTGACGGACGCATAAAAACATTCTTCATGAATTTAACCAAATTTCTTCCAGACATCCCGGATGAGTATCGAGTGTTGTTGACTGCTGCTTTTACTATGGCTGAAAATGCTGGTAATATCCATATGAAATACTTTCGTAAAGCAGGTCTTAAACAAACGACCAAACTGAATGACAGCGATGTTGTCACCATTGCTGATAAAGAATCGGAAGCATCTATTCTCTCTTTCATCCATGAGCGTTTCCCCTTACATGGAATAATCTCGGAAGAATCAGGCAGAGAGCATGACAGCAGAGAATGGCGTTGGGTTGTTGATCCATTGGATGGCACGACCAATTTCGCAATGGGTTTACCGGCTTTCTGCGTTTCGATTGCTTTGGAACGCAACAAAGAAACGGTGCTCAGTGTAGTATATGCTCCATATCTCGGAGAATGCTTTTATGCTGTCAGAGGAATGGGGGCATGGCTAAATGGTAGTCCTATTCATTGTTCTGACAAATCGGAATTGTCAAAATCAGTAGTCGCAACCGGAATGCCCTATGACAGAAATGATAACCCGGACAACAATCTCGCTGAAATATGTCGTATGGCGTTATGTGTGCGTGGTATAAGAAGAATGGGGTCGGCGGCAATAGACCTCTGCTATACCGCAGCGGGATTCTTTGATGCTTACTGGGAGTTAAACCTAAACCGTTGGGATGTTTCCGCAGGGCAACTTATTGCTGCTGAATCCGGGGTTTTGATAGAATCAATCCGCGCAAATCGAAATCACAGCATACTGGCCTCAAATCCCAATCTCTATTCAGCTATGAGAGATATTCTTTTCAAAGACTGACAAGTTGGTGTTAGAGCAGTTATGTCGATAATAGCGGCTACCTCTCCGATATAATTGAATTCGGTGAGATGGCTGAAAAATCCTGAGTATCCGTTGAATATGCAATTTTTAACATTTTGCGGCGGGGTGAAAAATAAAGAAAGAGCTGAGTCTGCGTGACTTAGCTCTTTCTTTGTGTTGCCTTGGAAGGATTCGAACCCTCACAGGCGGAA
>CAMWTI010000031.1 GCA_947177135.1 uncultured Porphyromonadaceae bacterium
CTTCCGCAAAAGAGATGGGACGGGTCATGGGAGTGGCTTCGAAAACTCTGGCCGGACGCGCCGACGGCAAAGTCATCAGCGCCAAAGTCAGAGAAATGTTGTCATAAACGAGCCAAGCCATATTTTTTAAGCATATGTTGACACTTCAGCAAATAAAGGCAAACCCTCAGAACGTCATCGAACGCCTCGCCATCAAAGGTTTCGACGGCAAAGAAGCGATTGACCGCGTGATCGCCCTCGACGAAAACCGCCGGCGCAACCAACTGCAAAACGACAATATGGCCGCCGAGCTAAAAAAACTGGCGGCCTCGATCGGCGCCCTGATGAAAGAAGGACGCAAAGACGAAGCCGAAGCCGCAAAGGCTCAGGTGGCATCACTGAAAGAACAGCAGAACGCCATTGCCGACGAACTCGAAAACGCCGAACAAAACATCCGCGAAATCCTGCTCACGGTGCCCAACCTGCCGGCCGACATGGTGCCCGCCGGAAAATCGGCTGCCGACAACGTCGTGGAAAAAACAGGAGGCAACATGCCCGACCTGCCGGCCGACGCCCTCTGCCACTGGGATCTGGCAAAAAAATACAACCTCATCGACTTTGACCTCGGCGTCAAGATCACCGGAGCCGGATTTCCCGTCTACATGGGCAAGGGAGCCAAACTGCAGCGTGCCCTGATCCAGTTCTTCCTCGACAAAGCCTCCGAAGCCGGCTACCTCGAAGTGCAGCCGCCCTACGTGGTAAACGAAGCCAGCGGATACGGCACCGGACAACTCCCCGACAAGGAAGGACAGATGTATCACTGCCAGGCCGACAACCTCTACCTCATTCCCACAGCGGAAGTGCCGGTGACCAACCTCTATCGCGACGTGATCCTCTCGGCCGAACAGCTTCCGGTGAAAAACTGCGCATACTCGGCCTGCTTCCGACGCGAAGCCGGCAGCTACGGCAAAGACGTGCGCGGACTCAACCGCCTCCACCAGTTCGACAAAGTGGAGATCGTGCGCATCGAACGTCCTGAAAACTCATATGCCGCCCTCGAAGAGATGAAAGACCACGTACAGTCGCTGCTCGACGCACTCGGCCTCCCATGGCACATTCTGCGCCTCTGCGGCGGCGACATGAGCTTCACCTCGGCCATAACCTTTGACTTTGAAGTCTGGAGCGCGGCCCAACAGCGCTGGCTGGAGGTTTCGTCGGTGAGCAACTTCGAGACCTATCAGGCCAACCGCCTGAAATGCCGCTTCCGCGGAGACGACAAAAAAACGCATCTCTGCCACACTCTCAACGGATCCGCACTGGCTCTGCCACGAATAATGGCAGCTCTGCTGGAAAACAACCAGACCCCCGACGGAATCATCGTGCCGGAATGCCTGCGGAAATACACAGGATTCGACATCATCGACTGACGCCACAGCGTGGTGCCAGCCGAAACCGGATAAAGAAAACACCAGCACAAAGGGCCACGGCCTCCACCGTGGCCCTTTGTTTTAAAACCCACACAACACACCCACCCAAACATACCATGACACGACTGCAACAACGCTCTTTCTATCCCTGGATCGTGGTCGGGCTGCTATGGATCGTGGCCCTGCTCAACTACATGGACAGACAGATGCTCTCCACCATGCAACACAGCATCGGCATGGACATCCCGGCCGTGGCCGACACAGCCAACTTCGGCCGTCTGATGGCGATATTCCTCTGGGTCTACGGCTGCATAAGCCCGGCCGCCGGAGCCATAGCCGACCGCATAAACCGCAAATGGCTCATCATCGGCTCCCTCGGAGTCTGGAGCGCCGTGACCCTCATGATGGGATACTGCACCACTTTCACCCAGATCTACTGGCTCAGAGCGCTTATGGGCATCAGCGAAGCACTCTACATCCCCGCCGGACTCGCCCTGATCGCCGACTACTTCACCGGCTCGACCCGCTCCCTGGCAATCGGGATACACATGACCGGACTCTATGCCGGCCAGGCACTCGGCGGATTCGGCGCCACAGCCGCCGCCCAATGGTCATGGCAGCAGACGTTCCACTGGTTCGGCATTATCGGCATCGCCTATGCCTTGATCCTGATCATGCTCCTTCACGAAAAACGCGCCGACAGACGCACCGACTCCCCCACCGGCACCGACGCCAGGCCATCAGGCGAATCAATCCTCAAAGGATTCGGCATGGTTCTGGGCAACATGGCCTTCTGGATCGTGCTCTTCGTCTTCGCCTCCTCGTCACTGCCCGGATGGTCCACCAAAAACTGGCTCCCGACCCTGTTTGCCGACAGCCTCGGCCTGCCCGCCTCCGAAGCCGGCCCTCTGGCCACCATAACCATCGCCGTGGCATCGTTTGCCGGAGTGATGATCGGCGGACCGATGAGCGACAGATGGGTGCGCCGCAACCTGCGCGGACGCATCTACACGTCGGCCATCGGCATGAGCATGATGATTCCGGCGCTGATCTGCATCGGACTTGGACACAACATTTATGCCGCCGCCGGAGCCGCACTCTTCTTCGGCGTGGGCTATGGAATGTTTGACGCCAACAACATGCCGATTCTTTGCCAGTTCGTGCCATCACACCGCCGGGCCACTGCCTATGGACTGATGAACATGACCGGCGTATTCATGGGCGCACTCGTCACCCAGGTTCTCGGCAACTGGGCCGAACACGGCAACCTCGGACTCGGATTCGCTCTGATGGGCGGCATTGTGGCCCTCGCAGTCATCCTCCAGCTCACCCTCCTCCACCCCCGCACCGACAATCGCGAATAACCCCATCCGTCACATGAAAAAGCGGGCGTCTCCCTTTGACCGGAAGACGCCCGCTCTGATATTTCCTCATATCGTCACACGGCGGCTGATCAGAAATAGCTCTTGATGATGCCGCGGCGGGAGTTGCGGATGAACTGTATGATCTCGTCGCGCTCCTTGGTGGCGGGAAGTTCGGCTTCAATGCACTCGAGTGCCGACGAAACGTTGAGATTCGACTGGAAAATATAGCGATAGGTATCCTGAATCTCCCTGATGGTCTCCGAGGCGAATTCGCGACGGCGCAGACCAATGGAGTTGATTCCGGCATACGACAACGGATCACGGCCTGCCTTGACGTAAGGAGGCACGTCTTTGTTGACAAGGGCGCCGCCCTGAAGCATCACGTGAGCGCCGATGTGGCAAAACTGGTGAATGAGCGATCCGCCGCCGATCACGGCATAATCGTCGATCACCACCTCGCCGGCCAGCTGGGTGGAATTCGACATGATCACGTGGTTGCCCACAACAGTGTCGTGCGCCACATGGCAATAGGCCATGATCAGGCAATTGTCGCCGACGCGGGTATAGCCCTTAGAGGCCGTGCCGCGGTTCACGGTCACACACTCACGGATAACGGTGTTGTTTCCGATGATGGCGAGAGTTTTCTCTCCGCGGAACTTGAGATCCTGCGGAATTCCGGCAATTACGGCTCCGGGGAAAATAGTGCAGTTGCGACCGATGCGCGCACCGTCCATTATTACTGCGTGCGAGCAGATGTGTGTGCCTTCTCCAATTTCAACATCGCCGGCAATGGTTACAAACGGATCGATCACTACTCCCTCGGCAATCTTTGCGTCAGGATGAATCGATGCGAGCGGCTGGTTAACGTTCATATAATCCTATGTGAAGTGAAGTGTAGTATTGTTGTTCTTACGGGGGGGGAGGTTATTTGTTCTTGATGATCTGTGCCATGAATTCGCACTCGGTCACAATTTTTTCACCGACAAACGCATATCCCTTCATCACCGCACATCCGCGCCGGAGGTCGGTCATGAACGAAACGTGGAAGATCAGAGTGTCGCCCGGCACCACTTTCTGGCGGAAGCGCACGTTGTCGATCTTCATGAAATACGTTGAATAGCGTTCAGGATCGGGAACGGTGGAGAGCACCAGCAGTCCGCCGGTCTGGGCCATGGCTTCGACCATAAGCACACCCGGCATCACAGGCTCCTGCGGGAAGTGTCCC
Source organism: uncultured Porphyromonadaceae bacterium (assembly GCA_947177135.1). Classification (GTDB taxonomy): domain Bacteria; phylum Bacteroidota; class Bacteroidia; order Bacteroidales; family Muribaculaceae; genus UBA3263. Next base: position 3,996 of record CAMWTI010000031.1, read on the forward strand.
TGGAAGAACGGTTCGTTGACAGTGACGTTTTTGACACCGACAATGTGGCGCTCGCCCTTTTCGATGATCTTGTCAACAAGCAGGAACGGGAAACGGTGGGGCAACGAAGCCCGGATGGCGTTGACGTCCATGACAGGCTCAATGTTCGGATTATAGACCGGAGCCTGTATTTCCTGGCGTTTCAGCTCTTTGCGTATCTGCTTTGCAAGGGTGGTGTTGAGCGAGTGTCCGGGACGGGTGGCGATTACCTTGCCTTTGAGCGGACGGCCGATGAGCGCAAGGTCACCGAGCACGTCGAGCAGTTTGTGGCGTGCCGGTTCATTGTCGTGCTGGAGCGGACGGTCATTAAGGTATCCGAATGACTCGACGCTCTGGTGGGGAGCGCCGACCAGATCGGCGATATGGTCGAGTTCCGACTGATCCATCGGCGAGTCATAGATGACGATGGCGTTTTCAAGATCGCCGCCTTTGATCAGATTGTTCTTGACCAGCGGCTCGATCTCGCGAACAAAAACGAAGGTGCGGCTCGGCGCGATCTCCGAAGGGAAGTCAGAAAGTCTGTCGAGCGATGCGAACTGGTTCGGGAGCACGGGCGAGTCAAAAGCCACCATCGTGTCGATCGAGAATCCGTCGTCGGGCAGCACCTGGATCGATGATCCGGTGGTGTCGTCGCGCACTTCGATTTTCTGCTTTACCACATAGAAATCCTTATCGGCACTCTGTTCCACGGTGCCGACCTCGGCTATGGCCTCGGCATAGTCACGTGCCGATCCGTCGAGAATCGGCATTTCGGGAGCGTTGACGCGGATGAGCACATTGTCGATGCCGGCGGCATAAAGCGCGGCCAGGGCATGCTCGATTGTGCTGACCGAGGAGTCGCCGCGGCCGATCACAGTGCCGCGGGTAGTCGCTTTCACATTTTCGGCCAGAGCATCGATGACGGGTTCGTCCTCAAGGTCTGTACGCTGAAATTTATATCCGTGATTTTCAGGAGCGGGAAGGAATTCAGCGGTGATATCAAGGCCGGTATGCAGCCCTTTTCCGCTGAGAGTGAAGCCTTTGCTAAGAGTGGTTTGCTTCATTATTCTTTTAGTTTTTTAATTTCTTTTTCAAGAGCCGACAGCTTTGCCGCCATCTCCGACAGGCGGTTGAAATAAGCGCTCTGTCTGACAAATTTTTTCGCGTCGATTGCCGGGGTGCCGAGCAGCGTCGATTGCGACGGAGTGTTGGTGTGCACACCGCTCTGCGCGCCGATGCCGACTTTGTCGCCGATGCGGATATGCCCGGCAATGCCGACCTGTCCGCCAACCATGCAGTTTTCTCCGACTTTGGCCGATCCGGCAACTCCGGCCTGGGCGGCCATAACAGTGTTGGCGCCGACCGTCACATTATGGGCGATCTGGATCAGATTGTCAAGCTTCACGCCTTTGCCCACCACCGTGGCGCCCATGGTCGCGCGATCCACCGTTGTATTGGCACCGATTTCAACGTCGTCAGCGATCTCCACGCATCCGATCTGCGGAATTTTTGAATATGTGCCGTCAGGCATCGGGGCGAAGCCGAATCCGTCGGCTCCGATCACAGCGCCGGAGTGGATCACGCAGCGTGCTCCGATCTTGCATCCGTGATAGATTCTGGCGCCCGGATAGACTATTGTCCCCTCGCCGAGGGTTACGCCGGGACCGATATAAGCCTGAGGGTGAACCTGCACTCCAGCGCCTATCACCGCGCCACGGCCAATATAGGCGAACGCGCCGACATAGACATCGTCAGGCAGTTTCACTCCGTCGGCCACATGGCACGGCTGCTCGATGCCACGGCGGCGCGGATTCAGCAACTCGTCGACCATGCGCATGAGCATGGCCAGAGTGGCATAAGGGTCATCGACCCTGATCAGTGTGGCGCTGACCGGACGCTCGGGCACAAAGTCGCGGCGCACCAGCACTGCCGATGCTCCGGTGGTGTATATATGGTGAGAATATTTCGGATTGGCAAGAAACGAGAGCGATCCGGCCCGGGCTTCTTCAATCTTGGCGAAGGTGCGCACAGTCACCCCGCCATCGCCATCAACCGTTCCGCCGACCGTCTCGGCAATCTGTTTCGCTGAAAACTCCATGTTGTATATATTGGTTCGTGCTGCAAAGTTACTAAAAAAATGTGAAATTGCAATAATCTGTGTTATCAGGCCGGCTGCCCTCTCTCCGGTCAGCCGGCTTTCATTCATCCAATGCCCGGACAGCGAATCTGACGCCATCGGCGCCACAATGTCGGGAATTGACGGATTCATGGCGTTCCGAGGCGGATTTTAGCTGGAAAATGGCTATCTTTGCAGTACTAAAAAATACTGAAATGGCTAAGAAATTTGTGGAAACTCCGTTGATGAGGCAGTATGTCGAGATGAAATCCAAGCATCCCGACGCAATTCTGCTGTTCAGAGTGGGAGACTTTTACGAGACTTTCTCTGACGACGCTATCGCTGCCAGCGAGATTCTTGGAATCACACTGACCAAACGCGCCAATGGCTCGGCCCAGAGCGTGGAGCTTGCCGGATTTCCGCATCATGCGCTCGATACTTATCTGCCGCGTCTTGTCAGAGCCGGTAAGCGGGTGGCCATCTGTGAGCAGCTCGAAGATCCGAAAACGACCAAAAAGCTGGTCAAGCGCGGCATAATCGAACTTGTCACTCCCGGCCTGTCGATCGGCGATAATATTCTTGACCATCGCGAAAACAACTTTCTGGCGTCGATCCATGTGATGGACCGGAAGCTGTGGGGACTGGCACTGCTCGACATTTCGACAGGCGAGTTTCTTGTGGCCCAGGGCGCGCCCGACTATGTGGACAAACTGATGGGCAGCTTTGCCCCGAAAGAGTTGCTGACAGAGCGCGGACGCAAGTCCGAGATCGAATCGGAGCTGACGGCCAGATACCTCAACTTCGACCTTGATGACTGGATCTATACGGCCGATTCGGCCAATGACCGGCTGCTTAAGCATTTCCAGACCGGATCGCTGAAGGGCTTCGGAGTCCACGATCTCGGAGCGGCGGTAATAGCCGCAGGAGCGGTGCTTCACTATCTGGATCTGACGCAACACACGGCCATCGGCCACATCACGTCGCTGCGCCGCATCGAGGAAGACAGTTACGTCAGGCTCGACAAGTTCACAGCACGCAATCTGGAACTGGTGGCTCCGATGACGTCAGAGGGCAAGAGCCTGCTGTCGGTGATCGACCGCACGGTCAGCCCGATGGGCGCGCGCATGCTCCGCAGGTGGATCCTTTTCCCGCTGCGCGATCCAAAGGCCATCAACCGCCGGCTCGACGTTGTGGAGCACTTTTTCCGCCAGCCCGACACTTATGAGCAGATCCGCTCTTCGATCGAACATGTCGGCGATCTGGAACGCCTGATTTCAAAAGTGGCCGTCGGTCGCGTGACTCCGCGCGAGGTGGTGCAGCTGAAAGGAGCGCTCGCCGCCATCGTCCCGATCAAGACGGCCTGCGTCGAGTCAGGCCAGGAGACACTGCGCTCCATCGGCAGCCAGCTCAACCCCTGCGAGCTGATTCGCGACAGGATCGCCCGCGAGGTGGCCGACGATGCGCCGGCCGCACTGGGACGGGGACCGGTTATCAGGCAAGGAGTCGACAAAGAACTTGACGAGCTGCGCGAGATCGCCTTTTCTGGCAAAGATTATCTGCTGCGCATACAGCAGCGCGAAATCGCCGCCACCGGTATCCCGAGCCTGAAGATTGCCTTCAACAACGTGTTCGGATATTACATCGAGGTGACAAACACCCACCGCGACAAGGTGCCGCCGGAGTGGATACGCAAGCAGACTCTTGTCAACGCCGAACGCTATATCACCCAAGAGCTGAAGGAATATGAAGAGAAGATTCTCGGCGCGCAGGAAAAGATTGCGGTCATCGAATCCCGGCTTTTCTCGGAACTGACAGCCAGCCTGGCTGAATATATCCCAGCCATACAGCTCAACGCGTCGCTGACTGCCCGTCTGGACTGCCTGACGGCATTCACACTGGTGGCCCGCGAAAACAAGTATACGCGGCCGGTTGTCGACGGTTCCGACTGTCTGGAAATCGTCGAGGGACGCCATCCCGTCATCGAGAAGCAGCTCCCGCCCGGCGAGCCTTATATCACCAACACGGTGCGCCTGTCCAATGACTCGGCGCAGGTCATGATGATCACCGGACCGAACATGAGCGGTAAGTCTGCCTTGCTGCGCCAGACGGCGCTGAACGTGATCATGGCGCAGGCCGGATGCTTCGTGGCGGCCGAATCGGCCCGCATCGGCGTGGTCTACAAGGTGTTCACGCGAGTGGGAGCGTCAGATAACATTTCGCTGGGCGAGTCAACTTTCATGGTGGAAATGAATGAGGCAGCCTCAATCCTCAATAATATGAGCGACCGGTCGCTGATCCTCTTCGACGAGCTTGGCCGCGGCACTTCCACCTATGATGGCATCTCTATCGCGTGGGCCATCGTGGAATACATCCACCAGCACCCCACGATGCACCCCAAGACGCTCTTCGCCACCCACTATCATGAGCTGAACGAAATGGAGGGCACGTTTGAGCGCGTGGTCAATTATAATGTCAGCGTGAAGGAGATAGACGGCAAGGTGGTGTTTCTGCGCAAACTGGCGCGCGGCGGCTCGGAACACAGTTTCGGTATACACGTGGCCAAACTCGCGGGCATGCCTCCGGCAATTGTGGAGCGGGCGGAGCAGGTGCTCAGGCAGCTCGAGACCAACCTGCGGGGCGACCGCAGAATCACCGACAATGTCGGCTCGGCCGAGACTGCCCCGGTGGCCGACGGTATGCAACTGACGTTTTTCCAGCTCGACGACCCGGTGCTGGCGCAGGTGCGCGACCTGATCATCAATCTCGACATTGACCGCCTCACCCCGATCGATGCCCTCAACAAGCTCCACGACATCCGCCAGGTCATCACCGGCCGGTGATCAGATTTTCAGGAATATGCGCTGGCGGTAGAGGTGGCGGAGGAGGAAGAAGAGGATGAGGAAGTTGGCGAAGGTGAGCCAGACGCCATAAAAATCGCCGAGCCACGGTTCGAGTCCGAACGTGAGCGACGCGGCGATGCTCCTGAAATTGACAACCTCGCCGAGCATATAGGCCAGAATCGAGTTCATGCCGTATATTTTCAGCCACCCGAGTCCGCGGCTGTGGCCCTTGACGTCGACAATCCAATAAAACAGCGCCATCAGCAGGAAGCAATATCCGCCGGAGAGCAGGGTCATGCTGCCGGTCCAGATGCGTTTGATCACCGGGGTGTGGAAGCTCCAGAGCCATCCTGCCGCCACCAGAGCCACTCCGATCAGAGCCAGACGGAGCGCAGTGGCCGTCATCCTGTCACGCGGGCCCTCCTTGATGATGCGGCCGGCAAAGACGCCGAGCATCACGGTGACGCTGAACGTCAGGCTGCTCCACACCCACGTGTAGCTCAGATCGCCGCGCAGCCGGCCCAGAATCAGTTCGTCGACCCGATAGGCGAAGTTGCCGGTCATGGACCAGTCGCCGGCCAGCGACATGGGCACGGAGTAGACCAGCAGCAGCGCCGCCGTGGCCACGAGCTGTCCGCGCCATCCCCGGCAGTGGAGAATGATCAGCGCGCTGACCAGATAGCCGGTGGCTATGGCTTGCAGAGTGTTGGTGTAGACGCGCAGCCAGTCGGCCCGAAACCAGAGCAGATTGCCCTGCACCACCATTCCGAGCAGGAACAGCACCAGAAAGCGGCGCACGATCTTGACATAGGCAGCATGGTCCACGCCTCCGTCCTGACGGCGGAATTTTGACATGGAAAACGGCATGGCCGCGCCTGTCATGAACAGAAAGAGCGGCATAACCAGATCCCAGCAGCGGAATCCTTCCCATGTTTCATGGTCGAGCTGGCGGGCCAGAATGTCTGTCCATTCGGGATGCCATACGGACAGCAGCGCCACGATGACAGGTTGCGCGAACACAAGCATGAAAAGATCAAGTCCTCTTAGAATGTCGAGCGATTCAAGGCGCCCGGCCGATGGTTGTTTCCGGTTATTATTCATAATGGGACAAAGTTACGAAAAAGCATCATATAAAGCAAACGGCGGCCCCGGATGCATGGAGCATCGGGGCCGCGAGCTTGACTAATATAGAGGGGTTTCGAAATTCAGCGGTCGTGGGGTCGTGAGAGCTCAGTCGACGTCGGAGAGCAGAGGCTCGATTTCCTCTTTTGAGGTCACGATCAGACGTTCGTATTCCGCCAGTCCTGTACCTGCGGGGATGAGGTGTCCGCAGATGACGTTTTCCTTCATGCCTTCAAGAGTGTCGGTCTTGCCGTTGATAGCGGCCTCGTTGAGCACCTTGGTCGTTTCCTGGAAGGATGCGGCCGACATGAAGCTTGAGGTCTGCAGGGCGGCGCGTGTGATTCCCTGAAGGATCTGTTCGGAGGTGGCGGGCATGGCGTCGCGCACTTCGATCAGCGGCAGGTCCCGGCGTTTGAGAGCCGAGTTTTCGTCGCGCAGACGGCGCGCGGTGATGATCATGCCATTTTCGAGGGTTTCCGATCCGCCTTTCTGGGTCACGACTTTCTTGCCCCAGATTCGGTCGTTGGCTTCCATGAAGTCACGTTTGTCGACAATCTGCTGTTCGAGGAAGCCGGTGTCGCCCGGATCGATGATGTTGACTTTGCGCATCATCTGGCGCACGATCACTTCAAAGTGTTTGTCGTTGATCTTCACGCCCTGCATGCGGTATACGTCCTGCACTTCGTTGACGATGTATTCCTGCACTGCCGTTGGGCCCATGATGTTGAGGATGTCGTCAGGAGTGATGGCGCCGTCGGAGAGTCTTGTTCCGGCGCGCACATAGTCGTGCTCCTGAACGAGAATCTGTTTTGACATGGGCACCAGATAGCTCTTCTTCTCGCCGAGCTTCGAGGTGACAGTGATCTCGCGGTTGCCGCGCTTGACTTTGCCGAAGGTGACTTCGCCGTCGATTTCCGACACGGTGGCGGGATTGGACGGGTTGCGGGCCTCGAACAGCTCGGTGACGCGTGGCAGACCGCCGGTGATGTCACCGGCATTGCCGGCGGCACGCGGGATCTTGACAAAGATCTGGCCTGGTTTGAGGGTTTCACCTTCTTCACACATGATGTGCGCTCCCACAGGGAGGGCATATGTGCGGAGCACTTCGCCGTTGGCGTCGATGATGTCGGCTTCGGGCACTCGGGTGCGGTCTTTGGATTCGATGATCACTTTTTCCGAGTGGCCTGACTGTTCGTCGACGTCGACACGGTAGGTGACGTTCTCGACCATGTTGTTGAATTTGAGCTGACCGCCTACTTCAGAGACGATGACAGCGTTGAAAGGATCCCATTCGCAGATCACGTCGTCTTTCTTGACCATGTCGCCTGGACGGAAGTAGAGCTTCGAGCCATAAGAGATCGGCGCGGTGGTGAGCATCATGCGGGTCTTGGGATCGATGATGCGCATTTCGGCAAGACGGCCGATGACAACTTCTACGGGGTTGCCGTTCGGAGCGACTTCGTCGGTGGCCACGGTGCGCAGCTCGTCGATTTCCAGAATACCGTCATAGCGCGATGTCTGGGTGGAGACGGCGGCGATGTTCGATGCCACACCACCGACGTGGAATGTACGCAGAGTCAGCTGTGTTCCCGGTTCGCCGATGGACTGTGCGGCGATCACGCCGACAGCCTCTCCCTTCTGGACCATGCGGAGGTTGGCCAGGTTGCGGCCATAGCATTTGGCGCAGACGCCGCTTTTGCTCTCGCAGGTGAGAACGGAGCGGATTTCGACGCTCTCGATCGGCGAAGCGTCGATGCGGTCAGCGGCGGCGTCGGTGATCTCCTCGCCGGCGGCGACGATGAGTTCGCCGCTCTGGGGGTCGATGATGTCGTGGACACTCACGCGGCCGAGGATTCTCTCGCCCAGTGAAACCACGACTTCGTCGTTTTTCTTAATTGCGGTGCAGACGAGTCCGCGGAGGGTTCCGCAGTCTTCTTCACGGATGATGACGTCGTGGGCCACGTCGACCAGACGGCGGGTAAGGTAACCGGCGTCGGCGGTCTTCAGAGCGGTATCCGCAAGACCCTTTCGGGCACCGTGAGTGGAGATGAAGTATTCGAGCACCGACAGGCCTTCTTTAAAGTTGGCAAGAATCGGGTTTTCGATGATCTGGCCGCCTTCGGCGCCGCTCTTCTGGGGTTTGGCCATAAGTCCGCGCATACCTGAAAGCTGTCTGATCTGGTCTTTAGAACCACGGGCGCCGGAGTCAAGCATCATGAAGACGGGGTTGAAGCCTTTCTGGTCAGCGCTGAGCTGCTTCATCAGGGTGTTGGAGAGCGCAGAGTTGACGTGAGTCCAGATGTCGATGATCTGGTTGTAACGTTCGTTGTTGGTGATGACACCCATAGAGTAGTTGTTCATCACTTCCTGCACCTGCTCATAGCCCTTCTGCACCATTTCATCCTTCTCGGCCGGGATGATCACGTCGCCGAGGTTGAATGAGAGGCCGCCTTTGAAGGCCATGTAGTATCCGAGGTTCTTGATGTCGTCGAGGAACTGGGCCGAACGGGGGATACCGCAACGTTTGATCACGCGCGAGATGATGTCGCGGAGGCTCTTTTTGGAGAGGATCTCGTTGACGTAGCCGATCTCTTTCGGCACGTATTGGTTGACAAGGATGCGGCCGACAGAAGTCTGGTCGATCATTCGCTTGACGGGGTTGCCGTCGGCATCGATGTCGTCGACGATCACCGACACAGGCGCGTGGAGGGTCACACGTCCTTCGTTGTAGGCGATTTCGGCTTCTTCGGGGCCATAGAATTTATAGCCTTCTCCCTTGTCGCCGGGGCGGAGTTTGGTGATATAGTAGAGGCCGAGCACCATGTCCTGCGAAGGCACAGTGATTGGCGATCCGTTTGCGGGGTTCAGAATGTTGTGCGCGCCGAGCATGAGCATCTGTGCCTCGAGTATGGCTTCGTTGCCAAGCGGGAGGTGCACAGCCATCTGGTCACCGTCGAAGTCGGCGTTGAATGCCGTACATGCCAGCGGATGGAGCTGGATGGCCTTGCCTTCGATCATTTTGGGCTGGAATGCCTGAATGCCGAGACGGTGCAGTGTCGGAGCGCGGTTCAGAAGCACGGGGTGTCCTTTCATCACGTGTTCGAGGATGTCCCATACGACGGGTTCTTTGCGGTCGACGATCTTTTTGGCTGATTTGACGGTCTTGACAATGCCGCGCTCGATGAGCTTGCGGATGACAAAGGGCTTGTAAAGCTCGGCCGCCATGTATTTCGGGATGCCGCATTCGTGCATTTTCAGTTCGGGACCGACAACGATAACCGAACGCGCCGAGTAGTCGACACGCTTACCGAGCAGGTTCTGACGGAAGCGTCCGGCTTTACCCTTGAGTGAATCGGAGAGCGATTTGAGCGCACGGTTAGACTCGGTTTTCACGGCCGAAGACTTGCGCGAGTTGTCGAGCAGGGAGTCAACCGCTTCCTGAAGCATGCGCTTTTCATTGCGCAGGATGACTTCGGGTGCCTTGATTTCGACAAGACGTTTGAGGCGGTTGTTGCGAATGATGACGCGACGATAGAGGTCGTTGAGGTCGGATGTGGCGAAACGGCCGCCGTCCAGAGGCACAAGCGGACGCAGTTCGGGCGGGATGACAGGCACGGCCTGAAGAATCATCCACTCGGGCTTGTTGCGGCCCTTGCTCGCGCGGAACGACTCGACGACCTGCAGACGCTTGAGCGCTTCGGTTTTGCGCTGCTGCGATCCGCCTTCCTGGTGGGCGAGGTCGCGCAGAACGGCAGCCAGCTTGTCGAGGTCAAGTTTGAGAAGCAGATCATAGATCGCTTCAGCGCCCATCTTGGCGATGAACTTGTTGGGGTCGGAATCATCGAGCAGCTGGTTGTCCTTGGGCAGCTTCTCCATGATTTCGAAATATTCTTCTTCGGTCAGCAGATCAAGCTCTTTCAGCTCTTCGGGCTTTGCGTCAGGCTTCAGCTCGGTCTTGTTGCCGGGCTTCAGCTCGCGCGCCATGCCTGGCTGGATCACCACATAGCGCTCATAATAGATGACTGAGTCGAGTTTCTTTGAGGGAAGGCCGAGCAGATAGCCGATCTTGTTGGGCAGAGAGCGGAAGTACCAGATGTGGGCGACGGGAACTTCGAGTTTGATGTGGCCGACGCGTTCGCGGCGCACTTTCTTCTCGGTCACCTCCACGCCGCAGCGGTCGCAGACAATGCCTTTATAGCGTATGCGCTTGTATTTGCCGCAGTGACATTCATAGTCTTTGACCGGGCCGAAGATACGTTCGCAGAACAGGCCGTCGCGTTCGGGCTTGTAGGTTCTGTAGTTGATAGTCTCCGGTTTGAGAACCTCACCGCTGGACTTTTCCAGAATCTCCTCGGGCGAAGCAAGCCCGATGGAGATTTTGGAAAATCCGTTTTTTATCTTGTTATCTTTCTTAAATGCCATATGTCAGGTTAATCCTTCTGTTGAGATAGTGGATCAGCGAAATTATTCCAGATTGATGCTCAAGCCGAGGCCGCGCAGTTCGTGAAGCAGCACATTGAGCGATTCGGGTATGCCGGGCTGCGGCATCGAGTCGCCCTTGACGATGGCTTCATAGGCCTTGGAGCGGCCGTTGACGTCGTCGGACTTGATGGTGAGGATCTCTTGCAGCACGTGAGCGGCGCCGAATGCTTCGAGCGCCCACACTTCCATTTCACCGAAGCGCTGGCCGCCGAACTGGGCTTTACCGCCGAGAGGCTGCTGGGTGATGAGCGAGTACGGACCGATAGAGCGGGCGTGCATCTTGTCTTCGACCATGTGGCCGAGTTTCAGCATGTAGATGACGCCGACGGTCGCAGGCTGGTCAAAGCGCTCGCCGGTGCCGCCGTCGTAGAGGTAGGTCTTGCCGTATCGCGGCACTCCGGCGCGGTCGGTCCACTCGTTGAGGTCGTCGAGCGACGCACCGTCAAAGATGGGAGTGGCAAACTTCTCGCCCAGCTCGCGTCCGGCCCATCCGAGCACAGTTTCGAAAATCTGTCCGAGGTTCATACGCGAAGGCACACCCAGCGGGTTGAGCACGATGTCGACGGGAGTTCCGTCGGCAAGGAACGGCATATCTTCCTGACGGACAATACGCGAAACGATACCCTTGTTGCCGTGGCGGCCCGCCATTTTGTCACCGACAGAGATTTTGCGCTTCTTGGCGATATAAACCTTGGCCATCTGCATGATGCCTGAAGGAAGTTCGTCGCCGATCGAGATGTCGAACTTTTTGCGACGGAGTTCGGCCTCGATCTCTTTGCTCTTGCGGAGATAGTTGACGATGGTGGCGCGGATAAGGTCGTTTTTATGGGCGTCGGTGGTCCACTTGCTCAGGTTGACGGTGTCATAATTTATCTCGCGGAGAATTCCGGCAGTAAACTTCTGACCCTTGGGAATCACATCGACACCGAGGAAATCCTTCACACCCTGGCTCGTTTTGTTCTGAGTGAGGGTCATGAGTTTGTGGACTGCCTCTTCTTTCAGCTTGGAGAGCTTCTCTTCATACTCTTCGTCGAGTTTGGGAAGCATGGCGTTAGTGCGGCTGTTTTTCTTGCTCTTTGCCGCCTTGGCAAAGAGATTGGTGCCGATGACCACGCCTTTCAGCGAGGGAGTGGCCTTGAGCGATGCGTCTTTCACGTCGCCGGCCTTGTCGCCAAAGATGGCCCGGAGCAGTTTTTCCTCAGGGGTGGGATCGCTCTCGCCCTTGGGAGTGATCTTGCCGATCATGATGTCGCCGGGGATCACATGGGCGCCCACACGGATGATTCCGCGTTCGTCCAGATCTTTGGTGGCATCCTCGCTCACATTGGGGATATCGTTGGTCAGCTCTTCCATGCCGCGCTTGGTTTCGCGCACTTCAAGAGCATATTCGTCAACGTGGACCGAAGTGAGCATGTCTTCACGCACCACCCGCTCGTTGAGCACGATGGCGTCCTCATAGTTATATCCCTTCCAGGGCATGAAAGCCACCTTCAGGTTGCGGCCGAGAGCCAGCTCGCCGTTCTCGGTCGAGTAGCCTTCGGTGAGGATCATGCCTTTTTCCACCCGCTGGCCCACTTCGCAGATAGGACGCAGGTCAATAGTGGTGCTTTGGTTCGTCTTGCGGAATTTGGGGATATGATATTCCTTGACCGCGCTCTCGAACGAAACGAATTCCTCTTCTTCGGTACGGTCGTAGCGGATGCGGATTGTCGAAGCGTCGACAAACTCAATGGTTCCGGCGCCTTCGGCCGTAACCTGAGTGCGCGAATCGCGTATCAACTGTCCCTCGATGCCGGTGCCGACAATGGGCGCCTCGCTTCTCAACAGAGGCACGGCCTGGCGCATCATGTTCGATCCCATGAGCGCGCGGTTGGCGTCGTCGTGCTCCAGGAAGGGGATCAGCGAAGCAGCGATCGATGCGATCTGCGTGGGCGACACGTCCATGAGCTGCACCTGATCGGGCGCAACCACAGGGAAGTCAGCGTCAAGACGGGCTTTGACACGGTCACGCACGAACGAACCGTCTTCACGCAAAGGAGCATTTCCCTGGGCGATGATGTTGCCTTCTTCGATTTCAGCGGTCAGATATACCACTTCGTCGTTGTTGAGGTTGACGCGGGCGTTCTCGACCTTGCGGTATGGAGTCTCGATGAATCCGAGGTCGTTGATCTTGGCATAGACGCAGAGCGACGAGATAAGGCCGATGTTCGGGCCTTCAGGGGTTTCGATCGGGCAAAGACGGCCATAATGGGTGTAGTGCACGTCTCGCACCTCGAAGCCTGCACGCTCGCGAGTCAGACCGCCGGGACCGAGTGCCGACATGCGGCGCTTGTGGGTGATCTCGGCCAGCGGGTTGGTCTGGTCCATGAACTGGCTCAGGGCGCTGGTGCCGAAATAGGTGTTGATCACCGACGAAATGGTCTTGGCGTTGATCAGGTCAATGGGAGTGAAGACCTCGTTGTCGCGCACGTTCATACGTTCGCGAATGGTGCGCGCCATGCGGTTGAGGCCGACACCGAACTGATTGTAGAGCTGCTCACCCACAGTGCGCACACGGCGGTTTGACAGGTGGTCGATATCGTCGACGTCGGTCTTCGAGTTGATCAGCTCGATCAGATATTTGATAATGGCGATTATATCTTCCTTGGTGAGCACACGCACATCCATGGAAGTGCCGAGATTGAGTTTCTTATTGATGCGGTAGCGTCCCACTTCACCGAGATCATAACGCTTCTCGGAGAAGAAAAGATTGTTGATCACCTCTCGGGCGCTCGCGTCGTCCGGCGGCTCGGCGTTGCGCAGCTGCCGGTATATATACTGGATGGCCTGGATCTCGGTGTCGGTCGTATCCTTGGCCAGAGTGTTGAAAATAATTGAATAGTCCGACGAGTTGGCGCTCTCCTTGTGAAGGAGGATTGTCTGCACGCCGCTCTGAAGGATTTCCTCGACATTTTCCTCGGTCAGCTCGGTTTCACGGTCGACGACAATCTGCGAGCGTTCGACCGAAACCATTTCGCCGGTGTCGGGGTCGACGAAATCTTCGAGCCACATGCGTTGCACACGTGCGGCGAGCTTTCTTCCGAGGTATTTTTTGAGATTCTGTTTGTTGACTTTGACCTCTTCGGCAAGATCAAAGATCTCAATGATGTCCTTATCGCGCTCAAGACCGATGGCACGCAGCAATGTGGTGACAGGAAGTTTTTTCTTGCGGTCGATATAGGCATACATCACGTTGTTTATGTCGGTCGCAAACTCAATCCACGAACCGCGGAACGGAATGATTCGGGCGGAATAGAGTTTAGTGCCGTTGGCATGGGTGCTCTGTCCGAAGAAGACGCCAGGCGAACGGTGGAGCTGTGACACGACAACGCGCTCCGCGCCATTGATGACGAAAGTGCCCTTGTCGGTCATGTATGGAATCGGGCCGAGATACACGTCCTGAACCACAGTTGCAAAGTCCTCGTGATCAGGATCGGTGCAATAGAGTTTAAGTTTGGCCTTCAGCGGCACGCTGTATGTTAGGCCGCGTGTGAGGCACTCCTCGATCGTGTAACGTGGCGGGTCGATGTAATAGTCCAGAAACTCCAGCACGAAGTTGTTGCGGGTATCGGCGATTGGAAAGTTCTCTGAAAACACCTTGAAGAGGCCCTCGTTGTTGCGCTTTTCCGGCGCGGTGTCCAGTTGCAGGAAGTCATGAAACGACTTGAGCTGCACCTCGAGAAAATCGGGGTAAGGCAGAGGATTTTTCACCGTCGCGAAGTTGACGCGCGGCTTTGATTCGATTACTGACATCTAAGGGATTTTGGCGATTGGTAAAAGGAAAGAAGAACTTGAAAATTAATTAAGAACACAATTAGGTTAAGAGTCCTCCTTTAGGAGGATTCTTAACCTAACTACCTGACTGACAGGTGTCTTATTTCAGTTCAACCTCAGCGCCTGCTTCTTCGAGCTGCTTCTTGAGGCCTTCGGCGTCGGCTTTGGCAATGCCTTCCTTCACTACGGAGGGAGCGCCATCAACCATCTCCTTGGCTTCCTTCAGGCCAAGGCCGGTGAGTTCCTTCACGAGCTTCACTACAGCGAGCTTGCTTGCGCCGGCGTTTTTCAGGACTACGTCGAAGGAGGTCTTCTCTTCAGCGGCGGGAGCACCGGCAGCAGGACCGGCAGCAACTGCTACGGCAGCAGCGGCGGGTTCGATGCCATACTCTTCCTTGAGGATCTGAGCGAGTTCGTTCACTTCCTTAACGGTGAGGTTCACAAGTTGTTCTGCAAAAGCTTTAAGATCTGCCATTGTTGTATAGTTTTTGAATTGTTATAGACTTGGTTGGATTGTGTTTTGTGAGTTTTGTGGCTGTTTTGGACAGGTTCAGCCTTCCTTCTGCGAGAGGGTTTCAAGGATGCCGTGGAGCTTGTTGGCGCCGCTCTGGAGAGCAGAAACAACATTCTTGGCAGGCGACTGAAGAAGAGCCACAACGTCGGCGATGAGTTCGTTCTTGCTCTTGATCGATGCAAGAGTGTCGAGCTGATCCGCACCAACATATACGGTTTCTTCAACATAAGCAGCCTTCAGTGCAGGCAGCTTATCGTCTTTCTTGACAAAATCCTTGATCAGTTTTGCGGGAGCATTGCCGACGTTCGAGAACATCACCGATGTCGAGCCTTTGAGTGCTCCGTAGATCTCGGTGTAGTCACCGGGCATCGTTTCAAGTGCCTTGTGAAGAAGGGTGTTCTTCACAACCATCAGTTTGATGTCAGCCTTGTTGCAGGCACGGCGGAGCGCGCTTGTCTTCTCGGCGTCGAGTCCGGCGGTTTCTACCAGGTAAAAGCAGCTGTACTCCTTCAGAGTCTCGGCAATACGGTCAATGATGACAGCTTTTTGTTCCTTTCTCATGATGATCAGTTTCTTTTACTTGATATTATTCTTCAATGCTCTTAGGGTCAACCTTCACGCCCGGGCTCATAGTGCTCGATATATATATGCTCTTGATATATGTGCCCTTGGCGGCAGCAGGTTTCAGACGAACCAGAGTGTTGATAAACTCACGTGCGTTGTCGCGGATCTTCTCAGGCGAGAAAGAGATCTTGCCGATCGAGGTGTGAACGATACCGTTCTTGTCCACCTTGAAGTCGATCTTACCTTTCTTCACTTCCTCGACTGCCTTGGCCACGTCGGGGGTAACAGTGCCGCTCTTGGGGTTAGGCATCAGGCCGCGAGGACCGAGGATGCGGCCGAGAGCACCGATTTTGCCCATGATGGCAGGCTGAGTGATGATCACGTCAACATCTGTCCAGCCGCCTTTGATCTTTTCGATATACTCGTCAAGACCTACATAGTCGGCGCCGGCTGCTTTGGCAGCGGCTTCGGCTTCGCTTGAGCAAAGCACGAGGACTTTGATTTCTTTACCGGTTCCGTGGGGCAGGGTCACCACGCCACGAACCATTTGATTTGCCTTGCGGGGGTCAACGCCGAGGCGCACGTCGATGTCAAGCGAAGCGTCGAATTTGGCATAGTTTACTTCCTTTACCAGTGACGATGCTTCAGCCAGAGTGTACGCTTTCCCGGGCTCTATCTTCGCAAGAGCAAGCTTTTGATTTTTGGTCAATTTTGCCATGTTGTCGATAGGTCTTATTAGTTATTACCGGGGAATTCGCCTTTAACGGTGATGCCCATGCTTCTGGCCGTGCCGGCAACCATGCTCATCGCCGACTCCAGTGAGAAACAGTTCAAATCGGGCATTTTGTCAGTAGCAATCGCTTTTACCTGCTCCCAGGTCACTTCGCCCACTTTGTTGCGGTTAGGCTGTGCGGAACCGCTTTTGAGCTTGGTGGCTTCCAGCAACTGGATGGCAACCGGCGGAGTCTTTACGACAAAGTCGAAGCTCTTGTCAGTGTAATACGTGATTACGACAGGGAGCACCTTGCCGGCCTTGTCCTGGGTGCGGGCATTGAATTGCTTGCAAAACTCCATGATGTTTATACCCTTGGAACCCAGTGCGGGGCCTACGGGAGGAGAAGGGTTGGCTGCGCCACCCTTGATTTGCAATTTGATCTGTCCAGCAATTTCTTTAGCCATTGTGTTACAATAATTTAAAATTGGTGGGTTGGTTTACTGCGGAAGTGAGAGACTCGTTTAACATCAAATGAGGCTGTGTGCGTAACCACACGGCCTCGTCGGTGTTTCATTTGTCGGAATTCAACTCCCTTTCTACTTGCGAATTATCCAGTTCGAGTGGGGTTTTACGCCCAAACACCTTCACCATGACCTTCAGCTTCTTTCGCTCACGGTTCACCTCCTCGATTTCACCGATAAAGCCATTGAAGGCTCCGGTGATCACTTTGACGGACTCGCCGACCATATAGTCATTGATACCGTCCTCGACGATCTCGTCGTTAATCTCATCCACCGTACCAAGCATTCGCTTAACGTCAGCCTCGCGGAGCACTTCAGGCTTCGAGCCTTTCTCGCGTCCGCGCAGGAAGTCGATCACATTGGTGGTGGTTGTGAGAGTGTGAATCACTTCACCGCGCAAATCTGCTTCGATAAAAACATAACCGCTATAAAGATTACGTTCTTTGACAACTTTTTTGCCATTGCGTACTGTCAACACTTTCTCGGTGGGAATCAGCACCTGAAAGACGTAATTACCCAGGTCGGTATTATGGATTTGTGCGTCAAGCACTTCCTTGACCTTGGCTTCTTTACCCGAAATGGCACGCAAAACGTACCAGGCGCGTTTACTTTCTTTCTCTTCGGCCATGATTCTCTTTTAGGAGATGTGATGTTTGATGGTGAAATAATTCGGATGAGAGGGAGTTGATGAGGAAAACAAGAATCAGTTCTTGAGGCTGTAGATCAGCTTCATGATGTTATCGACAGCCTGATCCATGAGCAGTACTATCAGTGCGATTATGATGGAAGCTATCAGCACGATAATAGCGCTCTTGACAAGCTGCGTTCTTGTGGGCCAGGAGGTCTTGTACCGAAGCTCGGTGTAAGATTCCTCCAGATCCGTAAGTAGTTTCAGTTTTTTCATTTTCGGTTGTTTTTGGCACGGGTTGAGAGGCTCGAACTCCCGACACCTGGTTTTGGAGACCAGTGCTCTACCGACTGAGCTAAACCCGTATGTTGATAAGCGAAGCGCCTTCCGGACTGAAGCATCCTTCTGACGCTTCGCTTTATTTCTGAATCCTTTCGGTAAAGGATGATTAGTCGAGGATTTCGGTGATCTGACCGGAACCTACAGTGCGGCCGCCTTCACGGATTGCGAAACGCAGACCCTGGTCGCAGGCAACCGGATTGATCAGCTCGACGATGATCTCAACGTGGTCACCAGGCATTACCATTTCTACACCTTCGGGAAGAGTGATCTCACCGGTCACGTCAAGAGTGCGGATGTAGAACTGGGGACGATAGTGGTTGTGGAACGGAGTGTGACGGCCACCTTC
>CAMWTI010000032.1 GCA_947177135.1 uncultured Porphyromonadaceae bacterium
ACACCACACACCATCCCGGCCGCTTCATGAGCGCGTGGCTGCCCAAATCAAGCACGGAAAACGAACGCTCCACCGTGGTGATACGCACCGATTCCGGACAGGAGATCCTGATGCGCCAGATAGCAGGCGCCATGGCCCGACGCATTGTCACATATGCCGAACCTGGAGTCGAAGCATCCATCGAGGACCACATGGGCTTCATCAAATTCGGATCACGCGTCGATCTGTATCTGCCGCTTGGAACCGAAATACTGGTCAAAATCGGCGACCGCACAATCGGAGGCATCACCGAAGTGGCACGCCTGCGTCCCGAAATTTCAGTCACTGAAAAATAATGCTTAAAAAGATCAAATCACAGATACCCAACGCCATAACCTGCCTCAACCTGACGTCGGGATGCATTGCCATCGCTTTGGCATTCAAGGGTCTTTACCTTGAAGCGAGCATAGCGATATTTGCCGCTGCCGTGTTTGATTTCATGGACGGCGCCATGGCCAGGCTTCTCAAAGCCTATTCCGACATGGGCAAGGAACTCGACTCGCTCAGCGACCTGGTGAGCTTTGGAGTGGCCCCCGCCGCCATGGTCTACAACGCGTTTCCACAAGAATACTCATGGATAGCCCTGACAATTCCTGTGTGTGGCGCTCTGCGCCTGGCCCGGTTCAACGTCGACACCCGCCAGACCACTTCATTCATCGGACTTCCGATTCCGGCCAACGCCTTGTTCTGGATCGGCGCCGTGAGCTATATCAACGCCAACGGCCCGTTCGAAACATGGATCATGATGCCCGGAGTCTTTCTCTTCTCGCAACTGATGCTCGACAATATACCGCTTTTTTCGCTTAAATTCCATGACTTCCGTCTCAGCACAGAAAACCTGTTGCGCTATCTGATCATAATCGCAGCAGTAGTCCTGACAGTTCTGATGGGCCTGCCCGGGCTTTCGCTGACAATAGTCCTCTACCTTCTTCTCGGTCTCATATATCCGTTCCTGCCATGAGTTTAATCCTGTTTCTTCTGCTGGGCTTCTTCCTTTGGTGGCTCATCAAGGGAATATTTGCCGTGGTGCAGGCCCGAAATCAGTTCAAGTCCATATTCGACCAGGCCCGCCGGGCCACAGGCGGACAATATGCCGGACAGCAACCGCGCGAACGCAAGGGAGGATGGAGCAACCCTCTCAGGCGTCGCAAGAAAATCGCCCCTGAAGTCGGTGAATACGTGCGCTTTACCGAAAGCAAATCATCAACATCGCAAACCACAGACCCAGACAAGACAGCCCACATAGTCCACGAAGAGCAAGTGACTGACGTGGAATGGGAAGACATAAAGTAAATTTGCTTTTTAACCGCAAAATCAGTAATTTTGCACGCTCAGAAATCGATTAATCACAACCAAATACTCAAAACCAAATCAAAATGGTAAGTTACAAAGAATTAGGTCTGGTCAACACCAAAGAAATGTTTGCCAAGGCCATCAAGGGCGGCTATGCCATCCCTGCTTTCAACTTCAACAACATGGAGCAGCTGCAGGCCATCATCAAGGCTGCCGCAGAAGAAAAATCGCCTGTAATCCTTCAGGTATCGAAAGGCGCACGCAACTACGCCAACGCAACCCTGCTCCGCTACATGGCCCAGGGCGCAGTGGCTTATGCCAAGGAACTCGGATGGGAAAAACCCCAGATTGTGCTCCACCTCGACCACGGAGACAGCTTTGAACTCTGCAAGAGCTGCATCGACAGCGGCTTCTCGTCAGTGATGATCGACGGTTCACACCTCCCCTACGAAGAAAACGTGGCCCTCACCAAACAGGTTGTTGACTATGCCCACCAGCATGACGTAACCGTTGAAGGCGAACTCGGCGTACTTGCCGGCGTTGAAGACGAAGTATCGTCCGACCACCACACCTACACCGATCCCGAAGAAGTGATCGACTTCGCCACCCGCACCGGCTGCGACTCACTGGCAATCTCCATCGGCACCAGCCACGGCGCCTACAAGTTCACCCCCGAACAGTGCACCCGCAACGCCGAAGGCAAACTCATTCCCCCGCCCCTGGCATTCGAAGTGCTCGACGCCGTTATGGAAAAACTCCCCGGATTCCCCATCGTGCTTCACGGCTCCAGCTCTGTACCCCAGGAATACGTTGACATCATCAACCAGAATGGCGGCAAACTTCCCGACGCTATCGGCATTCCCGAAGAAGAACTCCGCAAGGCCGCAAAGAGCGCAGTCTGCAAAATCAACATTGACTCAGACAGCCGTCTGGCAATGACCGCCGCAGTGCGTCAGATCTTCGCCACCAAACCCGGCGAATTCGACCCCCGCAAATACCTCGGCCCGGCCCGCGACGAAATGGAGAAACTCTACAAGCACAAAATCGTCAACGTGCTCGGCTCCAACGGCAAAGCTGAATAATATCCAGCACCTGTCTATAAAAAGAAAAGCGCTCACATGGAGCGCTTTTCTTTTTATAAGACCAGAATGCAGAGTGCCGTCATGGTCAATATAATAGGCATAGTGCAAAATTATTCCGCTGACTCCACCGGCCCACAACAGAGTCAGCACAGAAAAAGACGGCGAAGCATACTGAAATGCCCCGCCGCCAAATTATATTCAAGTAATACGATCAGTAGAGTTCGATTTCGTCAACAAAGAGGAACGCGGGAGCGGGATGACCACCATGCCACTCGGGAAGCACGTGCTCGGAAAGAGCCACAACCTTGGCATAGCGGGCCTTGACCGGATCAAACGTCAGACGATGCTCTATAATGCCTTTGGGCGAATCGGCAGTAGCCGGCTCATAATCCTCCGCAGCCACTTCTGTGAAATCTTTGCCGTCGGCCGACACAAGCAGGCGCACTCCGCGTGCATTGAACACCCAGTCGTCACGATCAACAAACGTCCGCACCACCAGCTCCTTCAATTCCTGCTCCGATCCAAGATCGATCACGGCCTCCATGTCGGTGCCGTTGAAACCCAGATAGCGTCCGGTGCGGATGTTTCCATTGCCGCGTATGCCGTCAACGAGCGTCGGCGCGCCGCCATAGGTATAGTTGGAATGTGTCTGGGTGAGCAGATCGATGTGGCGGTTGCTCGCCTTGTTGAACTTGAATTCCTCGCGCAGCGGAGCAGTGTATCCGCCGCCCACAGGAAATGCCTTGGCCATGAATGTGCAATCCTTGGAAAGGACGAAGGGACCAGTGTAAAGAGTTGAATTTTCTGTCGGCTCAGTGCCGTCGGTAGTATAGCGGGCCGGAGTGTCGCCCATGGTGAATAGCGTCACTTTGACTCCGCCGGTAGCGGTGTCGGGAGTGAATTCGGCTCTCACATTGAACAGGTGGCGGGCATAATTATAGCCATACACGTCATAGATCTTCATCAGCTTGAGCAGACGCTTCGAGAATGCGTCATAGTCCTTGGTGGCGGGATCACACCACTGCACCTCGCTGAGAGCGGCCATGCGCGGCAGCACCATATATTCCACATGGCGGAAATTCGGCATATATTCAGTCCACACATTAGCCTGTATGCCCATTATGCGGCTCTGCTCCTCCTCCGAAAGACCTGACGGACGCGGGTTGTAGGAATAGACATGAGGGAGTGTCACGCAGCCGCCGATCGCCAGAGGCTCGTTGGAGGTGTCCTCGGTCTGATAATAGTCAAAATAGAAATAATTGTTGGGAACCATGACAGCGTCGTGTCCCTGCTTGACGGCCTCGCGTCCGCCCTCTTCGCCACGCCATGACATGACGGTGGCATTCGGGCTGAGACCGCCTTCAAGAATCTCGTCCCAGCCTATCATCTTTCGGCCACGGTCGTTGAGGAATTTCTCGGCATGAGTGATGACATAGCTCTGAAGATACTCTTCGGCCGAATGCTTGTCGTCGCCCTTGATGCCGAGCGCCTTGATCTTGGCCTGGCATTTGGGGCACTCCTTCCAGCGCACTTTCGGACATTCGTCACCACCCACGTGGATGTATTCCGACGGAAACAGCTCGACAACCTCCGACAGCACGTCGTCAATCAGCTGCATCGTCTTGTCGTTGCCGATGCAAAGCACTTCCTCGCTCACACCCCACTGAGGCCACACTTCATATGGACCGCCGGTGCAACCGAGTTCGGGATATGCGGCCAGAGCTCCCATCATGTGGCCGGGCAGGTCAATTTCCGGAATCACGGTAATGTGTCGGTCTGCGGCATATTTCAGAATGTCGCGCACTTCGTCCTGAGTGTAATATCCGCCATAAGGAATGTCGTCATAATGCCCCCACTCCTTGGCAATCATGGTTTTGGCGCGCTTAGAGCCGATTTCTGTCAGCTTCGGATGCTTTTTGATCTCCAGACGCCAGCCCTGATCGTCGGTAAGATGCCAGTGCAGACGGTTTAGATTGTGGAGCGCCATGATATCCAGATAGCGCTTGACAGAATCGGGGTTGATGAAATGGCGGCTCACGTCGAGGTGCATTCCGCGATAGCCGAATTCAGGCGCATCCTTGATGCTCACAGCAGGGAATTTCAGCAGCTCACCCTCCGGGACGGCCATTCCGACGGATTTGCGCAACGTCTGTATGCCATGGAATGTGCCGGCGGCCGACGCTCCATTGATCACAATGTTCTGCGGTGTTACGGCCAGCTCATAAGCTTCGGGGTTGTCGCTTTTCAGGTCATTGACCAGCATTATGGCGTTGGCCTTCGGGCGCTTGGTGGTGATTGACGGACGGATGCCGGTCAGGTCAAAGATGTAGTCGGCAAGAAGTTCGGCATTTCGTTTTTGAAATTTGTCTGTCTTGTTGTAGACGATCTTGGTTGTAGACAGCAACGGAAAATCATTCTGTCCTGCCACGGTCGAGATGGAATTAGGCAGAGGCACCACGCGATAGTCGGCTGTCACGTCGGCACGGGCCGAAACTGAAGCCATGGCGGCAGCGCCTGCCACCAATGATAAGATCAGTTTATTCATCAATGGAAAATATAGATATGATGGTATTAAAATTTTTGAGTGCTCAAAGTTAGCAATTTTCACCGGAATAAGCTAATTTTGCAGAAAATTTATATCACATTATGAAACCTTTGCTTGAAGTTTGCGCCGGGTCTTACGACTCTGCCATTGCCGCGGCCCGTGGTGGGGCGGCCCGTATAGAACTCTGCTCCGGTCTGGCCGACGGCGGCGTGACTCCGTCGGCAGGACTAATAAAGGCAGCCCGCTCGATACCTGGGCTGAAAGTCAACGTGCTGATCCGCTCGCGCGAGGGCGATTTTCTCTATGACAATGATGAGATTGAGCTGATGGCCCACGACGTGAGAGTATGCCGTGAGGCTGGCTGCGACGGAGTGGTGATCGGAGCGCTGACGCCCGACGGCGATGTCGACGTCGAAGCCTGCCGGCGTCTGATGGCCGAAGCCGGAGAAATGGAAGTGACGTTTCATCGTGCGTTCGACCTCTGTCGCGATCCGCGGTCAGCTCTCGAATCCCTGATCGGGCTCGGATGCCGCCGGGTATTGACCTCCGGTCTCGCAGCATCGGCTCCTGAAGGAGCGCAGACTCTCTCTTCGCTGGTTGCTCAGGCCGCAGGACGCATCATCATCCTGGCCGGCGGCGGAGTCAATTCCGGAAACGCAGCGAAACTTGTGGCCGATACCGGAGTCACCGAAGTCCATGCATCGGCTCGCGCGGCAATTCCTTCGCCCATGCGTTTCCGCCGTGGCGGAGTGAGCATGGGAGTGCCCGGAGCTGACGAATATTCACGCAAAGTGACCTCGGCCGATGAAGTCAGCGCCATCGTCGCGGCCATAAACAGCCTTTCGTAACTACAGAACACCGTAAGATCCATGACTACCGCTCCAACCTTGAGACAAGACAGCCGCATCGACGTTGTCGACGCCCTGCGCGGATTCGCACTTCTGGCCATAGTGCTCCTCCATAATCTCGAGCACTATAATATTTTTTCCGACGGACTGAATCAGCCGGCATGGCTGACCACTCTTGACCGGTGGGTGACCGACGCGATCTACTTCGTGTTTGCGGGCAAGGCTTACGCCACGTTCTCGCTGCTGTTCGGATTCAGCTTCTATATTCAGATGCGCAACGCGCGTCGCCGGGGCTGTGACTTCCGGTTTAGATTCGCATGGCGAATGCTTCTGCTGGTGTGTTTCTCGCAATTCCACGCGCTGTTCTACAACGGCGACATTCTGCTGCTATATGCCGTGTGTGGCCTGATCCTGATTCCGGCGTCGTCGTGGAGCAACCGCACGGTGATCATTGTCGCCACATTGCTGATGTTGCAGCCATTCTGCTGGGGCAAGATAGTCTATGCTTGCTTCAATCCTGAGTATGTCGACACCAACTCGCTGTTTGCCAGATATGCGGCGTCGGCTGAAGAGGTTGGACGCACAGGCGGCTTTCTGGCAACGCTCGTCAACAACATATGGAACGGACAGCTATATTCCAACTTCTGGCAGGTTGAAGCCGGGCGCCTGTTTCAGACTCCGGCTCTGTTCCTGCTCGGCATGTGGGCCGGACGCAACGAGATTTTTATGCGTTCAGAGCGCAGCATCCGCTTCTGGAAACGTGCTCTGGTGTGGAGCGTGATCGCATCTGTGCCGCTGTATGTTTTCAAAACCGCCATTCCCCCGATGATCGCAAATATCACCATTCTGTCATATTATGGCATCGCGGCGTCGATGATCTATAATTTCGCATTCATGGTCTTTCTGGTGTCGGCTTTCGTGCTGTTATGGTTTCATAAAGGCAATAAGGGTTATAAGTTTCAGAATTTCATAATTCCTTATGGAAAAATGTCTCTGACAAACTATATTTTCCAGTCAATAATAGGCGTGGCTGTCTATTATCACTGGGGGCTGAATCTGTGGAACCAGGTCGGAGCGACCGGTTCGGTCATTATCGCCCTGGCCATATTCGGAATCCAGTATGCGTTCAGCCGCCGATGGCTTTCGACTCACAGACAAGGTCCGCTGGAGCGCCTGTGGAAACGCGGCACCTGGATTTCAGCACAATAAATCCTGACATATAGCGTTATCCAGAAAATCACAATCTATATGAAACACCGACTTATCACCATGCTGACCTTGCCGGCCATGCTGACAACCGCTGCCGCAGCCATGCCGGCAGACGATACCACAGAGGAGAATAACGGTCCTATATGGGGATTACGCGCCACTTTTGACGTTAATATTCCAGGCAAGTACCACGTAGCCGGCAGGTCGATCAAGATGTTCAATAGCGGATATGGCGGCTCGATCGGGGCGGTGTGTAACCTTTACCTTGGCAACCGCTTCTATTTCGAGCCAGGCGTGTCTTTGTATTACGACACATATAAATATAAAGATTTTACGATCTCCGCCGAACCTTCCGACGCTCCGCAGGTCTTCGATCCCGGACTCTACAAATTCGGAGTTAGAGTGCCGCTTGTGGCCGGCTACACTATTCCGCTGAAAAACGACATGTTTCTGTCTGTCTATACTGGGCCTGAACTCAATTGCTCTCTGCGCGGAGAGATCCGGCTTTCCGAATCAGAGAAACAGTTCATGCCTGAGACATCGCTGTTTGGAGACGAATGGAATTTTCGCCGCTTTGATATGGCATGGAAAGTCGGCGTCGCGTTCCCGGTCTGGAACGTAACAGTCAGCATAGACGCCGCTATCGGCGTGACCGATCTGATGAAAGGCGACATAGACTTTCGCGAAAACCGTTGCAGCGTCGGCGTCACATATTACTGGTAACCGACAGATCCCACGGATGAGATTTTATATAGCGCTCCATCTCCGGCGCCAGCATATGGAGTAACGTTGGCGGTTCGGCAATCAATATGGTGTCGGCCCGAGAAAAAGCCAGATCAAGTTCATGGGTGGAAAAGACGATTGTTTTTCCGCAATCATGAGCCAGTGAAGACAGCAGATCTGTCAGACACAGTCGATTAGGCACATCAAGAAACGAAGTCGGCTCATCAAGCAAAATCACCGGAGTGTCCTGCGCAAGCGCACGCGCCAACATCACTCGCTGGGCCTCGCCGTCGCTGAGAGTCAAGAGTTCGCGCGAGGCGAACGATGACGTCTTGGTCATAGCCATGGCATTATCCACCGCCTCACAGTCGTCGGGCGACAGGTGACCGAAGCCTCCGGTGAAAGGCGCACGGCCAAGTGAAACGACATCACGACACGTCAGTCGGCTCACTCTAATACGTTCAGTAGTAACTATTGCAAGCACCGACGAGAGAACAGCCGGCCTGGCCGTTGTCACATCAATGCCGTCAACCAGCACTCGCCCGGCCACCGGACGGTCTGTGCCGGCCATGACTCGGAGAAGTGACGATTTCCCCGCGCCATTGCGGCCTATAAGCGCACATAGTGTTCCCTTCTCCACCGTTGCCGCAACGTCCGACAGCAAAGGATGCGCACCTCTGTGGGCGATTGTGAGATTCTCTATCCTGATCATTTATTGGCAAGTACTACCCACACCACCACCGGAATACCAACCAGCGATGTTATGGAATTTATTGGAAGAGCCAGCAGTTTGGCCGTTATGTCACACACGATCATGACCGCGGCACCAGTCAACGCCGAAGCAGGAATCAGAATGCGGTGATCGGCAGTGCGGAACAGCGCGCGGGCCACGTGAGGGATTGCCAGACCGATAAATCCGATCGGCCCGCAAAAGGCTGTTACAGTGCCGGCCAGCAAGGTTGTGGAAAGAATTATCACCGTGCGCGAGCGCTTCAGGTCAAGACCGAGCGACCGTGCATAATTCTCGCCAAGAAGAAGCATATTCAGCGGTTTGACCGTAAACATAGCCATGACAGCGCCGGCCGATATACCGCCGAGAAAAACGGGAAACTGTGCCGACGTGACATCGCCGAGTGTGCCCATAGTCCAGATCACATATGATTTGAGACTGTCATCACGACTAATATACTGAAGCACCTGCACCACAGCACTGATGGCTGACGAAAGCATGATGCCGAGAATAAGTATCACCATTATATCTTTTATTCTGGCTCCGGCCACAGTGATCAGAAGCAGCATGGCTGCGGCTCCAGCCCAAGCGGCCATTGCCACACCGATGGAGGATACCGCCCCGAAAACCGGAGCCCCGAGCATGACAAGGGCCACACCGAGCGACGCGCCGGAACTGATGCCGAGCACATAAGGACCAGCCAACGGATTGCGGAAAAGCGTCTGCATCTGAAGGCCGCTGACTGACAGAGCCACACCGACAAGCACGGCGACCAAAGCCTTGAGCAGACGGATATGGCGCACAATAAGCACCGAAGCGTCGTCAGCCTCGCCACGAAGCGCCGCCCACACCTCCGACAGCGGCATATTGACAGCTCCGACACATATGTCGGCTACCATCAGCACCACAGTCACAGCGACAAGAATCAGTAAGAGCGTGCGGGACTTCATTTCAGCCGATAGAAATATGTGGTCAATGCGGAATCGCCGCGCATAATGCACGACAAATCGTCAAGCACAAGATCAGGACGAGCCACACCGCTCTCCCAGAAATCCGGCACGGAGTTAAATACCGGACCGTCAAACCGAATCTTCGGCACCATCTGTCGCAACTGATCCATGGACTGCGCCTGACCCGGCTGCAACCAGATGTCGGCACCGCCGACCAGTCGGGCCGCCTCTTCAATATCAACCGGCATGGAAATACCGGAATTATTACCTGTGTATATATACGATCCGCCGGCATCGGCAATGAGCCTGACCATATAGGAATCTGACGAAGGCATGAACCATACGTCGGAATATGGCGCATTAAGCATCACCTTGGGCGCCTGAGCTCCTCCTCCAGTCAGACATCCGGCAGCGATTGAATCATAAGCCATCGCCACCGGCCGGAACGCAGCTTCGGCCTTGTCTCGGCAGCCGGTCAGTTCTCCGAGAGCGACAGCCCATTCTGCCCGTGCAAGCGGTGTGTTTTCCAGATATTCACCTATATATGCATATGGAATCGCAAGCTCTTCCAGTTTTTTTTCCATGGCACTTGCGCCATGGACGCCAAACAGCAACACAAGGTCCGGACGGGAGGCGATCAGCCGCTCATAGTCGACCGCCCCGTCAAACCCGACATCGGCAACGGAATCTCGCCGCGAATTGACCGTGGGGTTGCTGACATAGTCCAGACCGCCGACTCCGACCACCTTGTCGGCGCAGCCAAACAAATCGAGCAGACCGATCTGCGACGTGCTCATGCACACCACCCTGCCGGCCGCTCCATTGACCGCCATGACTCCAGCCGGCGGAACCTCGCCGCCACGGGCCAAAAATATCATTTTTCTTACAGAATCGGCTCCCTGCCACGGATTGCACACTTCGATCAGTGTGGATTCATGGCCCGGCACCCGGAGAATCCTGAAGCCCGAGGCATAGACCGGCTGATAGACAATTTCCGTGAATTCGCCAGGCACAGGGCCGGACTTCACGCATCCGGCTACACCGCAAAGCGTCAGCAATGCGGCTATATAAACAATAATGTGTCGTATAATCATCGTGTTATCAATTTCACAGCAAAATCTATCATGGTGTCATGGCCGTCGAGTGCAGCAACGGCATCGAGACCGACGGCACAGCCACTGTCAGGTTCAATGCCCGACTCGGTCACACGGCCTTCATGATCAAGAATGGAAACCGCACTCATCCTCACGCCCCATCCACATGGCAATTCTGAGGAATATGGCATACCGGACCCTCCGCCTGTGGTTGCTCCGGCCACTGTCACATTCGGCATCGCCCTGAGCACAGCCACGAAGAAATTGGCTGCCGAAAACGTCGACCGGTTGGTCAGCAACACAACCGGCTTACCCCACAGAATATTGCCAGACGGAGCCGGCGAGTATTCTATGGCGAAGGGTTTTGAAAAATCATTATGTCCGGGGCCCGTCTTATGCATGATATACCCTACCGTGGTTGTTTCCGGGATAAAATGCGAGGCAAGCAATTCGGCATAGAAGAGGTTGCCGCCTCCGTTGTCGCGCACGTCAATGATCAGTCCGGCACACGAGTTGAAATAATTCAGGATATAGCCTATGTTGCCGTGGCCGATCCCGACAGTGAATGAAGGCACCCGCATATAACCGACGTTTGATGGAAGAATGCCATAAAATATATCACCGAGCTGCTGATAGTTGAAATTGAAGTAATATTGTTCGACAAGGCGCAAGTCGAAATTCTGAGGGTAGTCGCTCCACCATCCGCGATAGTAGGAAGTAGCGAACGGAGCCGACAGATTGGTGTGTCCGTCACGCAACTCATTAAGCATCGCCGCACACACGCTGAACAGCTGACGCTGTGTCATATTCTCACGCACCATCGGCGCATAGCGGTCATGCATTTCCCGCCAATCAATATCTTTCTCTTCAAAGAAACAATAATGCTCGTCAATAACCCGCCATAGCGCCTCGAAGTTGCCACTGGGCGAGTCCAACTGTTCAGGCATAGGGTGACAGGACGTCAGGAGTCCGGACAGAAGCAGGCAGATGAAGATGATTCGTCGAGACATAGTATCAATAGAATGCTGATATGGTTTCTGTTTCGGCAGACAACTGTCGACGCGGATTGAGCATCAGCCACTCTCCGCTGATGCCGATGGTGACAGAGTGAGCCTCCACCCTATCGGTTATGCCACCGGCTCTGCTTGAGATGACATCGGCCCGATAACCGATCCGTAGCGCTGTCGCGCCAAATCTTAAGTCGGCCGTAAGCAGGCTTTTGAAACGCCGGTATGATCCTGGCCAGGCACAATGCACAAGTCCAGAACGGTTGCCAAGTGCGATTTCATAATATAATTCTCCATAGTCAGGGCAGAAAAACGCTCCGATCAGCGGCACCGACGGTTGCCATCGCAACAGAATCGGCAGCTTTCCCGCACGCAGCACATAGGTGGCATAGGCCGTGAGTCCGCATGTAGCCGCAACTTCCGCCTGAGCCGGATTATTGCCGTTGCGCGGCAGATAAAGCACCCCGAGATCCAGATCGGCTTCCGGTCCAAAGCCAAGAGTCACTCCCGGCAACGCGTCAATGCGATTACGCCACATCATGGCCCACGACGCCCGAAAGTCGAGTCCCCACATCACGGAATTACGCGCCGGACTCAGAGTATGGTCAAGGTTGGCACCGACAGTGAGCCGCATGACCCAGTCGCGCGGATTGAAGCGCATGGCCTGCCACCGCTCCAGCCCAATTCCGGCACGCCATCCATTATAGCGCAACGGCGACAGATAAGTGTTGGCCCGGAGAACTTGTCCGGCTTCAATGGTCCACGCCGAGGTGACCGGCCGCATCGGCTCCGCAGCCCATGTGCGTCCGGCAGCCGAGCCCACCGACAGAAGCAGGCTAAAAAAGATGTTGTTGACCGTTAATCTCATCGCGCACTTCCTCATCGCTGACATCATCGTCACCTTCGGTTCCTGTAGATCCGGCCAATGCGTCAGAGTCTTCGCCATCAGCGGCTTCCGGAGCCGAGCCATCTTCTCCATTTTCAGCCTCAGAGTCTTCCAGTTCGACCGGCTCCAGTTCCGTAACTTCGTCAAGCTGCCATGTGGTCAGACGTTTTCCTTTTGCCTTATATGATTTCACCGCAATGAACTCGGCCGCCGTTACTTCCATCGGTTCGCGAAATTCGTCACCGCCGCCGAATGTGAGTCGGAACCTGGCACCGGGAGCATCGCTCAGAGCGATCAGACGCGAAGCCGGATTCTCACCGATAAACCGCTGTTTTTTTGCCGTCGGTTCAAAAGCAAACCGCTTGATATAAGGATAACCTTGATCTGCATCGAACAGCACCACGCTCCAGACCGTGCCCTGGCGGAAACGCTCGATACGGAGTATTCCCTCCTCATAATGATTTGTGGCATCAAACGTCGAAGTATAGAACTCGCCGTTGCGCAACACAACCAGCACGAGGTCTGTGCCAGAGAATTCACCTAAGTATTCTCCTCGGCCGTCATAGTTCAGGCGAAGCACGTCCGGATCAAACCAGACCTTGCGCCCGCCAAGAGTAGATGCGCCACGCTCACGCAACGAAAATCGATGCACTTCATTGCGGGTCACTATATTGCCGCGGCTTTGCTTGCCTTTGATGGCCAGTTCACCGAAATCAACGTCAAACTGAAGTTTGTTCAAACGTGCTTTCGGTTTCAGAGTCACTCTCACCACCTCGGCCTCGCCATTTGGATTTCGGGAGAAATAACACACGCGTGATCCAGGGTTGCCCTGCGTCAGATCATATTCCTTGTCGCGGGTTATTCCAGTCACAAAGAAGCGCTTCATATAATATGTTCCCTCACGGCCGTCCCGATAGATCACGTTATATATCGTGCGCTGGTCATTTCGCTTGAACACGTCGATATGTTCGATATTCTTTCCGACTGAAAGCTTTTCCTGCACTTTGACGACCTTATATTTGCCATCGCGATAGAAAATGATCACGTCGTCAAGATCCGAACATGGCGCAATGAATTCATCTTTTGTCAGCGAAGTGCCGATAAATCCTTCCGCTCTGTTGATATAGAGTTTCTTGTTTGCTTCGGCAACCTGTGCGGCCTCGATGGCATCAAACGAGCGAACCACAGTGTGGCGCGGATAGTTGACGCCATACTTCCTCTGCAGCCCGAGGAACCAGTCGACAGTATAGCCTGTAATGTCTGACAGATGGGTGTCAATCTCCGCTATACGGTCACGATACGAGGCGATCAGTTCATCGGCCTTCTGCACGCTGAACCGAAGGATGCGCCCCATCTTGATCTCATAGAGACGCTGCACATCTTCATCTGTCACCGAACGGATGAACTGTGGCGCCCATGGCTCCAGACGCTTCATTATATGAGCGGTGGCCTCATCGAAAGATCGGCTCTGCTCATATTCATCATCCTTATATATGCGCTCCTCAATGAATATGCGCTCAAGCGACGCAAAATGCAACATCTCGCTCACCTCTCCGCGCTTGATCTGCAACTCACGGCGCAACATCTCGCGAGTTGCCTCGGCACTGTGGCGCAGCACATCACTGACACCAACAAAACGAGGCTTCTTCTGATCGATCACACAGCAATTGGGATAAACGTTGATCTCACAGTCAGTAAAAGCATAGAGCGCATCAATAGCTTTGTCGGACGACGTTCCTGGCTGCAGATAAACCATCACACGCGCCTGGGCCGATGTCATGTCATCAACCTTGCGCACCTTTATTTTCCCCTTTTCAGCCGCCTTGAGAATCGAAGATATGAGCGACGTCGACGTCACACCAAAAGGAAGCTCAGTAATAGCCAGCGACTTGCTGTCGACCTTCTCGATCTTGGCGCGTATTTTAACCGCACCGCCGCGCTGACCGTCATTATAGCGCGACACATCAATGAACCCGCCGGTCACAAAATCAGGATAGAGCGTAAACTCCTCACCACGTAAACAGGCCACCGAAGCGTCTATCAGCTCATTGAAATTATGAGGCAGAATCTTGCATGATAGGCCGACAGCGATACCTTCTGCACCCTGCACCAGCAACAACGGGAACTTCACCGGCAACGCCACAGGTTCATCCTTACGGCCATCATAACTTTTGGTCCATTCAGTAAGTTTGGAATTATACAGCACCTCGAGCGCAAACGGACTCAAACGCGCCTCGATATATCTGCCGGCAGCCGCACGATCACCAGTCAGCACATTGCCCCAGTTGCCCTGCGTCTCCACAAGCAGCTCCTTCTGTCCAAGCTGCACCAGCGCGTCATTGATCGACTGATCTCCATGAGGATGGTACTGCATCGTATTGCCAACGATATTAGCCACCTTGTTGAATCGGCCGTCATCCAGAGTCTTCATCGAATGAAGAATACGACGCTGCACAGGCTTCAGACCGTCAGCCATGTCAGGCACGGCTCGCTCCAGAATCACATAACTAGCATAATCAAGATACCAGCTGCGATACATCGACCGCAACTGATAGCGCACAGTATCACCATCGGCAGGCAGTTGCATTCCGGCCGTCTCTGAATTCGGAATAAGTTGTTCATCGTCCATATAGCCACAAAAATACAATAAAAAAATCAACTAAACAAAAAAACTATTTGCAGAATTCAGAAAAAATACCTACCTTTGCACCCGAAATCGATCAGGAGAGATGGCAGAGTGGTCGATTGCGGCGGTCTTGAAAACCGTTGAGGGTCACACCTCCGGGGGTTCGAATCCCTCTCTCTCCGCAATAAAGGCTGATAATCAGCCTTTTGTTGTTTCTACGCACAGTTTTACGCACACAAATGGCGAGAATCAACAATGGAATACAGGCACGATGATACTTATTAGGTACTATCGTGCTTGTTTTATCATCGTGGTTCTGCTCCAAGTTCATTCATCAACTCCACGGCTTCGGACAGTTCGACAAGTTCCGGTAGATAGTCGTTAAAACCTTGCTCCCCGATATTTTCATACGCTTGCTGTATGATTGAACTCATAACATCACATATCCCGGCTTTGCGTCGGTTCAGCCATTCCTCATCACGTAACGATGTTATCATTTCGGCTGCACGGTCGGTCATTTCGATTGTTTTCATTGTGGTTGATTTTATTGTGGTCGTTATGTTAGTTGAGGACACACGGCATTACATCCTCGATAGATCCTTGAAGTATCATCACTTCCGGCATAAAAGACTGAATCGCCATTGCCGTACGTATGGCATATTGCAGAGCTAATGCGGCGTTCTCTTTCTCATAAGACGGAACATTAGACTGTCGGGAATATGCCGTTACTGCATTGGCAAGGTATTCTATATTCCGCATCGGCTGGAGTTCATCGAGGAACGTGTAAACCTTACGCAGAATCTCGGCTGTTGTTTCATTTTTACCGGCACAAACGTAAGTGTTGGATGCCGCCGCATTGCGTTCGATTGCATCTTTGAGCATTCCGAGGTTATTTGTTCCGGCATTGTGCTGTGATTGGTTGTTGATATTTTCCATTGTAGTTACTGTGTTATCGCTTTTGTGATTTGTGATTTTTGAGGTGATTGTAGGCTACGGTCGGGAGTGCGTTTGCTGCACTCCGTTCCGTGCCGGTGTTGATGGTTCAGACATCATTTGCGTTGAGGCGTCGCTTGCTGCTGTCAAGCAAAAGAGTATAGGTTGGCTTTCTTGAAGCTTCGATACTCTTGCCGTTCTGTATCGAAGTATGTTTGCAGGGTGTCGTTGGCTTTGCGTCCTGTGCCTTTGGTTTCCGGCAGTTTATCGGCTTGCAGCGTTCCGTATGCTTCGCGGATTGTTCCGTCAACCTTGCGGAAATAAAAGCGAACAATTCGGGTTTTCATCGCTGCGTGGAGTTTTACATTTGCCCACGCTGTTTTCAGTGCTTCGGATAGAGTGAATCCGTTACGCTTTACAAACTGCCAGGCGAGAGTCATTATGGCTGTGAGTTGATTCTTTCTTTCGTTGCTCATTGCTTATGCTGTTTTATTGTTTGAAATTCTATGCTATGCAGCGATTGCCATTGCAGACATCAGCGACTTTACTACATCTTCGGCGGCTTGC
This sequence comes from uncultured Porphyromonadaceae bacterium, assembly GCA_947177135.1. Taxonomy (GTDB): domain Bacteria; phylum Bacteroidota; class Bacteroidia; order Bacteroidales; family Muribaculaceae; genus UBA3263. The sequence continues at coordinate 16,533 of CAMWTI010000032.1, forward strand.
ATTGCTGCTTTGCGTTCCTCTACATCGGGGGCAGTCCACATAGGGCGAAAGCTGCTGTGATAATCGTGCGTTGCAATCCAAAGAATGCGGAACGCCTCACGTAGTTCTTCAGTGAGTCCGGCAATGGTCTCTACAAAATAGCGCATATTTGACTTTGCGCGTCCGGCGGCTGCGGAATATCCGGAATCGACCATCATCCAATACCAATCGTGTCCTTTGAGAATCTGCATTGCTTTTTCGGCTATTTCGTTGAGGTTTATTGTCGGTGTCATTTGTTCGAGTGATTTATTATGTGTTACTTTGTTTTTATGACGCAAATATAGTGCATTGTTTTGTATTGGGCAAATATTTTGCGACAAAAATATTAATCGCTACTATTTTTTTTACGCCATTCGCAAAGTATTACATAATATTTAAGTATCTTTGCAGCGAAAATCATCATTAACTACTGCTTTATATAAGTATGATAACACTACGCATTAAAGAGATTTGCAAGCGGCAGGGTACAACGCTAAATGCCCTTGCCGAAAGTATAGGCGTATCGCAACCATCAATAAGCGGAATTGCAACCGGTCGGCAAAAACCGTCATTAGACACTATCGAAAAGATAGCATCTGCGTTAAATGTGCCGGTGTCTGAGTTATTCGCCGCGCCGGTCGAAGGTGTCATTACCTGCCCTCACTGCGGTAAGTTGATAACGCTTAAAGCCGAATGAATATGAACGAGGTAGATATTGTCCGCTCTAAGATTTACGAGATACGAGGGCAAAAGGTAATGCTTGACCGCGATTTAGCGGCAATGTATGGTGTTGAAACTCGCGCCCTCAACCAAGCTGTAAAACGTAATGCAGAGCGTTTCCCGGAAGACTTTATGTTTCAACTTACAGCCGAAGAATGGGAAAACTTGAAATCACAATTTGTGACATCAAGTTGGGGCGGTGCCAGAAAAATGCCTTATGCGTTTACTGAATTAGGAGTCGCAATGCTTTCGAGTGTGTTAACCTCAAAGATTGCCGTGCAAGTCAATATGGGCATTATGCGAGCATTCGTAAGTGTCCGGCAGGCACTATCTCAACCCAAGCCATCGGAGTTGGCACAACTACAATCAGAAGTCAGAGAGTTAAAGGAATATGTCAACGACATACTGACTGACCAAAACGACATCAACGAGGAAACCCGGATGCAGCTTGAGATGATTAATGAATCACTTGCGGAACTGCAAGCTGAGAAACGGTTATTGCTTTCAGCTCCGCGCCGCCGTGTCGGATTCAATACCGCCACCACAGAATAAGTTATGTGCAATGTAAATCGAATTGACCTTTGCAGATTCTATAATGGCGAGGCTTCATTTCCTCAGTCGCTGGAATACAAATCGCCGTTAGCATTCCTGTTTTGGGAAGCGGAATCCTTATTTATCAATCGCAAAGGTACGGATTTTGAACAAGAGTTAATTAAGCAATATTTTGATTCCGGTTTAGATTATAATAACAAAACATTGCCGTTGCCATTGCTTGCGGCATTGTTCGCTGTGTTTTGCAAAGGTTCTGATTGCGATTTGCATCAATCGGCAATATATTTTGAGATAAATTTCTTACCTCAATACCTCAACCTATCCGAAAATGAGTAAGCGAGATTTGGTAAGACTTTGCCGTTACTATGATGGCAAAGATGATTCCGGCACTTTGACCGGCAATGACGCTATGTTCTATTTCTACGAACAAAAATGGGTACAATGGAATCTGATGATACAATCGGGTGAAGCCGATGAGGTAAGACTCTTTGGCGAAATGATTGACGATTACAACCGTGCTGGGCTTGCGGATTTTGAGTCGGGGGACGATACACCTAAAACTATCAAGGCATTGCTCTTCAACCGATATAACCATTGGTGTCAAGGAGACGGATTTAAGGAATTTTATATCAAAGAGTATCGTAAGGCAATCGAATAAGCAATTACCCAAATATCGTATCTACTTCTTACACGCGCGTTTTTAAGTGAATTTGAATGCGATTTTTGCGGTTTTTACTCTATTGTGTCCGAATAGCTTTATATCTCACTGTGGCGAGTTCTACTCATTCATACACACAAACTACCACAAGCCGACTTAAAAGCGGAATTTGAGCGGTCAGAATACGCAAGGCACGGTATTTCGATATGACCGCATAAGAGAATCACAGTAACGCACTATTCCCGACGTTTGCGGTCGGGCTTCAGTCGGTCGCGCCGCTTCTCGGACATCTGCCTACTGTATTCACGTTGTTTGCGGCGTATGGCTGCATCATATTCGGCGGCAATGCGCTTTGAGCGTTGTGCCGGTGTTTCCGTTATCGTCAATGTCGAGAAGTCAACGCCGGATCGTTCAGCCTTGAGTTGCCGCCAATATTCACGCGGTATCAGTTCGAGTATCGCCATTGTTGAAAGTGTTTTTGATTTTAGCCGTTTTGGGCTGCTGTTTTAAGTTGAGGTAATACTTTTATCGTCCGAGTTCTGACAGCGCGGAATTTCGATGCCTATGCAAGCGAGAGAGCCAAACAAATAAAAATCTTGACAACGATATTTCAGAAACTCAAAAAGTCAAAATGTCAATTTTGACATAAATATCTTTATCAATATCTATGTACTCTTTATAGTTCTCTTTATTTGCTGAAAACGACATCTGAATTGTTGAAAACGACATCTGAATTTGAGTAGATGTTGAAAACAGCATCTGAATTTATGCAAGTATTTGAATATCAGTTCTGATAACTATAATTCTGCTGAAAATAAGCCAAAAACGTGTCTACGACTGTAAAACAGTCCTCCACCTCGTCATAAGTCAGAAAGTAGGTCATTATATTGTGTACGGCCTTGACATTATCTTTGCCGGTCAGTATTGCATCACAGTATGCAATGAACGCCATTTTTACCGAATCCTCATTATAACGCTTACTCAACATTCCGAGCCGGTTATTGATACTTCGGTTACGCGTCAGTTGTGTAGGCGTTTTCTTCCGGGTTGGTATGTCGGCGGTAACTTGACCAGCATTATATCGGGCGATTCTCTGTTTATACGTTTCAACGAGCGTATTGTAAAGGTTAGTTGAATTTATGTCGGTACGTTGTTCCGAAACGGACGGTTGCAGCTTACCGCGTTCCGCTTTGGTCTGCATTCGAGCGAGAGCATTAAAATACGCCTTGAATGATTTTGCGCTTTCGTGGTTGCAGTCTATAATCTCCGGCAAACGCTTTACGACTTCAGCAAAATTCATGCGGTAATATTTTGTGCGTCCGACTTCATTAGGCTTCTGCCGGGTTTCAGTAGTCAAAATCCCGATCGCTTCAAACCGTTTTATAATTCTGTCAAGCGAGCAGCGTTTTATCCGGGTTTCTTTGTGGATTCTGTGAAACGGATAATAGAATGTTTTATAACCGAAGATTGCGCTTTGCTTTATTGTGAGCCAATCAAAGAATATTACCTCATCAGGAGCGAGTAGATACGCCTCAAGCCGCTTTATATTCGTGCATAACGGACAGCCGTTATTTATAGTGTCAATATCGCTCATCATCGAGCATCGCCCTCCGCTGCGAGATAATAGACTTTATGCCGTCCGTCTTTGTGTGAGTTATCGTGCCACTCATCAAGAATGGCAATGCCTTTATTTCGTAAGTCGCGGATATGTCCGCGAGGGTCTGAGTAGTGCGTCAGTACGGAGAGGTCGGCTGCGGAGTATTTCCCACCACCGGCGAGAATCGAGTAGATGCGACGTTGTTTTTCCGGCAACACCTGCATCAGTATTTCGTGTGTCAGCGCCATATCGTCCGGTAATTATGCGTTCTCGTTGTATAGCTGCATCGCTTTATCAACATCCACAACTATTTTGCGCCCACGCTGCATTACAGCCGGGGCAAGGAATGTGTTTTTGTATCTCTGAGCCGTAGGGTGTGATACTCCAAACAATTCACGAATGCCTCTCAACCCATACACATAGTGCCGCTCTTTACTGTTGTCGGATTCGGACTGCCGAGCCTCAACCGCATTTCGCGTTGCTTCTGAAACAATCTCCGTGAGTTGTTCCGGGGTCAGTACGATAATTTGATTTTGATTCTGCATCATATTTGTTTTGATTGTTTTTGTATTTCAATCTGAATTGATGATGCAAAATTATATTGGATTTAATCCAAAATCAAGTATATTTAATTGTATTTCAAAAAGTTATACAATTCAATCACAATTAACACCGAGTCACTTATTTTAGTTATTTGGTTGTGTAGTTATGTCAGAATCATAATAGCACACCCACAACATATAGGCAACATATCTACAACATAATCAAGCCAATAATGGAGTAGTTATCCAACTCTCTTACAGTTTAATCTCTATGAATGTCAATTATATATTTTACAATTCATCGAATCGCTATTGCTCTAATATAAAATATCTTACTGATAAAATTGTGTACTTTTTGCAAGTGCTTTTAGTTCTGTTATGAATCCGACTAAATCATAACGCCCAGATTGGGCTGCATAAGCATTGCCACCACCGTTGCTAAAATTACTCAGTTCCGGGATATTGTACAACTTAACCCAACTATTTAGAGTTTTACGCGTCACTCCAAGTGTGGACGCTAATTCGTCAAGATTGCGAACTCTTTTTATACCGGCTTGCACGGCTTTCTCTCCACGAACTATAATATCATCAAGCCCATTCGGCACACCGATTTTCATCGGCTGTGCTTTTTTAAGCCGGTCAATCAGCTTGTCGATATCTACAATGTCAGAATCAGCAATCAGGCATTTTCGTGCGATTGCATATACATCGTATTTCTTAATACCTTTTCTTGCTTTCATAACTCGTTAAATTTATTCATCGCCTTTGCTTTTGATGCGTTGGTTACATCAATATACGGCTTCATAGCCTTATAGTCACTGTGTCCCGTCCACTTCATCACTATCTCAGCCGGAATACCAAGCATTAAAGCGTTGCAGATAAATGTGCGCCGCCCGGTATGTGTGCCTATAAGTTCGTATTTGGGTGATACCTCATCGATTCTTTCGCTTCCACGATAGTAAGTCTGCGTTATCGGCTGATTCAAGCCGCAGAGTTCGCATAAGTCTTTAAGATATTATTGCTGTCCGAAAAAAATTTTTAGGGCAAGACAAAATTAGGGTCGATTCC
>CAMWTI010000033.1 GCA_947177135.1 uncultured Porphyromonadaceae bacterium
TTTTCTGTGGGATTCTTGTCTTTGTGTCCTCTGTTAATTCTTGGCGTTCTGAGTGCTGTTCGCCGCGTGTGTTTCTTTAGGTTGGCCGTGCGGGTGCTCGTCCGGATGGGTTGTTGGCGTGTGTTTTTATTTCTTGTCGAGGAACTCGGCGTGATATCCGTCCAGAATCTGGCGGATGGCGCTGCCGATTTTCAGATATGCGTCGCGGTCAAGGTTGGCAAGCGATGCGCGCACGGACCACTCCGGACCGTTGAAGCCCGATCCGTTGAGCAGCACGACGGCCGTTTCGGTCGACAGCCGCATGACCGCGTCGAGCGGGTTATGGTTCTCTTTGAGCCAGTCGGCAAATTGCTCGCCATAAAACTTGCGTGCCCAGACCATGAGGTCGATCTCTGAATAATAGCCTGCGCGGGTGGGGTCGGGCAGCAGTTTGAAGCCGGTGGTGCTCCACAGCGCGTCGAGGCGCTCGGATATTATATACTGCATGGCGTGGCGGTAAACGTCGGCCGAATCCAGCAGGCATTTTCCGGCAAAGAGCGACATCTGGATCTGCTGCGGAGTGGAGAGTCCGGCTGTGTGGTTCAGAGCGACGGCGCGTGAATCGGCGACCATGCGGTCGATGAATCTGATGCCTCTCGGCTCCGTGGTCAGTGATCCATAGCGGTTGTCGAGATCTTTTTTCTTTTCCTCCGGCAGGGCGGCGATGAGCTTGTCGAAAATATTTTTCCGGTGCAGGGCAATCACGGCCAGTCGCCATCCGGTGGCGCCGAAATATTTTGAAAACGAGTAGACACAAAGCGTGTTGTGGGGCAACACATACATCAGCGACTCGAAATCTCGGGCAAACGTGCCATAGACGTCGTCGGTCACGATCATCAGATTCGGGTTGTCTTTCCTGACAATGTCGACAAGCTGCTTCATGTTCTCCTCGCTCAGACGATAGCTCGGCGGATTTGACGGATTGATGAGGCAGAGCAGCTTGATTTTCGGATCGCGCAGTTTGTCAAGTTCCTCCTTCGGATAAACCCAGTCGTGATATCCGTCCGTGTCGACTGCATTGGCGCTTATGTCGGTGACGTTGAACTGATAGCGGTCCAGTTCCGGAATCTCCATGTAAGGAGTGAATATCGGAGTCATCAGGGCGATGTGGTCGCCTTTGTTGACGAGATGGTTCACCTGGAGTGAGTCGAAGATATAACACATCGCCGCCGTGCCGCCCTCGGTGGCGAAGAGATCGTAGTCGGCGCCCTTGCCGGGATCGCGGCGTCCCATCTCCTGTGCCAGATAGGGGCGCACGATCTTCTCGGTGTTGGTGAGAATGCGCAGCGGAGTGGGATACTGGTCGCCCACGATCCCTTCCGCCCACTCATAGGCCAGCGAGTCGCGGTCGCATCCAAGTTCCGACGTGGCCATGCGGAACAGGCGGTTCAGCAGTCGGCCGCCCTCGGTGTCAGAGTGGTCCGCCAGATACTTTTCCAGCCTGTCGGCTATTCCGTCGTCCGCCACCGGAATTCCGGCTATGCCCGGTTCGCGGGTGCCCTGGCGGCGGCACTCGTCGAGCGCCCAAGGCCCGAGAATGAAGAACGCCTCGCGGGCGTCGGCGGCAACCCAGTTCGGATTGCCGCGGCCGGCGTTGAGGAACGTGGCTGTTGACTGCCGTGCCTTTTTCTCGGCCAGGGCAATCAGTTCGTTCTTGATTTCAAAAGGGGAGAGTTCCGACAGGCGGCTTTCATAGTCGCGGGTCAGCGGTTTTGTCGTTTTAGTAGTCATAAGAAGGTCTGTTAGAGAGAAATTCTTAATCTACAACGCCGCTGGCCCGCAAATGGTTCAAGAGAAGAGCAGTGGGGGCCTGCCGCGTCACTTGACGCTGATCTTGAAACAGCGCCTGTTGCCGACTGTCACCAGATAAATTCCCGGAGATACTCGGTAGTCCGCCTTGCCGCACACGGTGCCGCCGGTTGCACGCCGGCCGTTGACATCATAGACCGACACAGAGGCCGCGGACGAGCTGCTCACCGTCAGCACTCCTTCGCTGGCGCTGACCGACACTCCGTTGTCATGCTCCACGCTGTCGGTCCCCGACTGTTCTATCGGCGCTATGTGGCTGAATTCACACCATTGCGGAGCGTTCCTGTAGAGTTCCACCGATTCCGCCGGGACGAAAAGACTGCATGCTTCAGTGTCTATGAGTGAAAATGCGTCGTCTTCCAGTTCGATTAATGCAGGATCATCAGCCTTGCAGATCAGTTCGCGCAAGTCTGGGGCACACAGGTACATCCCGATATATCTGATGGTTTTGGGCAGAACTATGACGCTGTCTTTTGTGTTGAACGGACACGAGCCGATGTATTCCAGCGAATCCGACCGCCATTCGATATGCTCGAGTTCGTATCCGTTCAATGCGCTTGTTTCAATGCGCTTTAACGATTTGCTCATTCTAAAACTAGTCAGAAACATATTGTCGGCGAACGCAAAGCCTCCGATCCGGATTACTGATTCCGGAATTGTCAGATCGTTGCGGAAGAAGCAGTTGAAGAATGCCAACTCTCCTATTTCTGTCAGGCCTTCTGGCATGGATATCCTGGACAAGCTGAAACATTTGCTGCACATGGATTTAGGTATCACTCTGACTTGGGTCGAGTGCATATCAATAGACTTCAGATAAGCGCAGTTGAAGAATGCCAACTCTCCTATTTTTGTCAAAGTCGGAGGAAGTGTCACAGAATAGAGGCTTTCTTCCATGTTGCAGAACGCTAATGGACGGATGGTCTTGACCGGAAGTTGACGATTTAACTGCTCAACAAACACCGAATCTGGTATCACAATGTCGCCTTTATAGAAATTCAGATTCCAGCTCGTTAGTTGTTCATCTTCTGTCAGTCTTGACGATACTTCCAGATATGGTCCGTCGTGCACTTCGGCATCTACCATAATTTTATAATATATCCCGTCCGCTTCAAAGTCATATGTCGTCGGGTCGTCTGTTGTGGCCTGTTGTTCCGCGTTCATCGGTGCAATCCCGCCGATTGACAGGATAAGGAGAAGTGCTCTGCGAATAATCTTTTTCATATGCATATTTATTGTCTTCATTTTGTTACTTTTACAGAATCAATGATTTTGCCGTTAATAATGAGGGATACTACATATGTGCCGGGTGGTAGGCTTGATACGTCAATGTTCTGTGCGTCGGTTGTATTAGTGCATTCATGCTGGCTGATTGGCGCTCCAGTCAGCGCATTTGAAATCTGGATAAACACAATATCATTGCTGCTATATGTGCAGGAAAGTTTAATAACAATATAATCCTTTGTAATGGTACACAGTTGTAATTTTGTGATATCATCGGGTACTCGCAGAGGCCAGCAAAATGAAATGACTGGAATTCGGTTGGGAGCATAGATTGCCACGTTCTCTTTTCCGTATAATTGATACGGTCTGCCATGCGACTCATAATGGATGTCTGAAAATTGAAATTGAGCAGAATCAGCGTATACACATTTGATATTTCCATTGTTCGTGTCGAAAAATGAAATAAAAGCAGGCCCTTCTCCTGTTGTTACGGAGCAAATCTTGGTATCATCATCAAGAGTGATTCTAGCGTTGTAAAATGGTTGAGGTTTGCATGATCGTATCATCATACTGGGATCGCCAAAGCAATGATAAGCTTTCACATTTCCAACCATGCTATATTTTTCCAAAGCACGTAATGAACCTTGCTGCATTATGTTGCCTATTCGGAATACTGGTTCATAGACTTCTGTTACAGTTCTATCTTTGATGTTTTCAGAAATTACAGCTTCTGGAAGAAATGCATCCATCATGCCTAATGCAAAGCAATCATTCATTGCCGATCCCGTGTCGCAAGTCGCTGCTATTATGCACGAACTGCCTCCATGTTCTTGCGTGATTGAAGTTGTCGCAAAACAATTTGGAGTTTCAAATCGCCCAGTAGCACAAGCGACGCTAAAAATCAGGGGTTGTACATTTTCCGAAATTGTATTAAGGAAATTGTATTTATAGCGACATTCTGATTTTATGTCGGATGCATGATAACAAGGATGTGACCAAAATTCAGGCGCTCCATGTCCGCGATATAGTACGTATGAAGAGCCTTTGTTGAGTGCTGCACTAATGTCAGAATTATTAGCGTGCCAGTTAAATGAATCGGATGTTAGATGGGATGGTAGTGGTTGGCCGTTTCTATATGTTTGTGGCTTTGCAGAGTTATATTGTGTCGCATTATATAGTCTAATAGGAGATCCGTTATTCCGTAATAGTGCATCAATTATTTGCTCAGATGTATATACAAAATTACGATCTTCAGTGCCTTGTTCGTCAAGATCTTGGAATTGAGCCATAAATATATTTTGCTTAAAAAAATCGCTGCTATACATACCTTCACATAGTTCATATGCAATTATTTTGTTAAAAGCATTAGTCGCTTGTTGGGCTGTTTTGGCTGGAATACGTCCGCAAATAGCATCTGGATTTTTTGTATATGTGTGATTGTTGGATATGCATCCATAGTAATAGTCAGTAACTCCGACAGTCCCTTTATTGTCTACAGATAGGGACGAGTCGTAATTTGATGGTACAATGTTGTTGTCTCCGACAAATAAAATGTGTTGTAATCCATTGTATTTGTTGAAGTAATAATCAATCGTGTCTTTGACTGATGAATTAGAACCCCAGTTGTCGTTATATGAAGTAAAAACATTATAACCAAGAGTCCTTTTCCAATATGCAAATTGAACAATTGCTTTTTTGAATTCAGACGTAGAAATGATTAGATAGTTTCCAGGAAGTTCAATCTCTCCATCATAGACGTTAGATTTTTGATTATCTGTAATGCTGTTCGTTGATGTCCTAAGTTTGCGAGGATTGAGCCTATTAGTGCTATATGTTAATTTGTAGGCTATTTTGTTTGCTACACGTAACGTTTTGTTTTCGTGATCATAGACAATAGGGGTGATTTTGATATATGCGAATCTGCCTTTTGTTGACTCTTCGACATCAACTAAACTCACGATCTCTGCTGGGTAAAATCCACGTGTTTTAATAGTATTTTCTTCAGACTGGTTTAACTGTGTTGAATCAAATTCTGGTAGTTCTACTGGAGCTACTTCAAAGAAATAGTCAGAATACTCGTATTCTTCTACAGAAATAGCTATTTCACAGTCTGTTGGTATATTGATTATGTCAAAACTGCAAGGAAGATTCGGTTCCCCCAATTCATGTAGCTGACCGAAGCCAGAGATTGAAGGAACAAATGCGGTTCTTCCAGTCACGATAACAGAATCAATGCGCATATTATCAAATGTGTATGTTACGATAGTTCCGTCTTCGACATATTGCTTACTCCTTTCTGGTTGCGAAAATGACGTTAAAGGAAGTGTTGCGCCGGTGTCAATATTGATGATTTGCTGGCTTAATGCTGTCAAACTCGTTAGAAGAGCAGACATTAGTAAAGATGTCGTTTTTTTCATGGTCTTGTGTGTTGGGGGTGAAACATGAATTTAAAATAAATTTTTGCAAATATAGGTATTGTTTTTCATTAAGACAAAAAAATAACAAAAAAACATGAATATTTTTTAAGATTGCGCATGAAAACGCAAATTTAGGATAATGGAATGTGTAAAAAAACGTGCAGGTTGATCTGTTCGCTCTTTGAAATAGAGTGAATAGTGTTGATCGAATCAGGTTTTTTTGAGCCTGACTACGCGATAGATGTGGACACAGGGATCGCGATGGCGCAGTCTCACCTGTCGGAATCCGGGATATAGTTCTGGCGCGCGGCGGCTGACGGGGAGCGGCACGCCGTATTCCTCATCGAAATCCTCGACGATGGCCGGAGCTATGCCTGACTCCAGCAGCTCCTCCAGTGAAATCAGCGGGTGTGTCTTCCAATCGAGTTTGCGCGCGCGTGCCACTCCTGCCTGGCGTATATATTCGAGCTGAATGGTTCGAGAGGTTACGGTGTTGTGTCGCCGGAGCTTGTCGCCGTTGATGATGTCATACTCCACCAGACGGTCTATCAGGCGCTTGACCTCGTCGACTGTCATGCCTGTGTCGCCGGCCAGCACGGCCTCGTCCATCGCTGACCAGTCGCGCCAGTAGCCCTGCGGGGAGTCGAAGACTGATGTCAGAAGACGGATCACTGCGAGCACCCCCTGGGCTCCGAATTCAGCCTGGATCGCCCGGACCCAGCGCTGCTCAAAGAATTTGCTGTCGATTTTCATATCGGCTGCAAAGGTAAGGGTGTGTCTGTGCCCCCGACGGTAGATTTTGCGTTCAGCCCATCCCGGGCTGCTCGTGTATGTAGTCTGCCGCCGGTGGTGCAAGCGCCACCGGTTAACAAGATTCTGCGCCTCTGGCGCGTTGGCTTGCAGCGACATATGCCGGCCGGAGGCCGGAAATATCGTTATCCCCGGACTGCGCAACGTCCGGGATAGATGCGTCGCGCCCACAGGCAGCCCCGGAGGCGGCTGAATCCGGGGTTGGGCGGTTGCTATATTTTTTCGACGCGTGCATAACATATAGCACCTATGATTGGTGATTTCCGTTTAAACTAATTTCAATCTCCGGTTTTCAGACTGAATAATGATATGTGTAGCTGTAAAAATTGTATTTTAATTCATTATTTGCATTTTTTCATAAAAATAAATTGTTTTTTAATTTATTTATTATAAATTTGTGGCGTTGTCTAATTTCACACTCAAACTTTTTACAATTATGAAGTTCAAAGCCTTACTACTTGTCGCCTTGTCTTGGGTGATAAGTTCATCAGCGGTAGCACAGAAAACGGTCCGAATTGCCACTGGTGAAACCGTGTTAATGTGTAGCGCCTCAAACATCGCATCAGCTTATGACGTCAAAGTTGACAACTTTTACTACAACATCATAGATGACTCATATCTTGAGGTGACAGCTGCCGAAGATTATGATATCAATTTCTGGCCATATTTTGATGCTCCCGCATTGAACGTGCAGCACAAAATAAACGATTATGCCGGCGACTTAGTGATTCCCGAATCAGTCAGAATAGAGGGACATGACAGCCCGCTGCCAGTCAGAGCAATCGGCCGTTGCGCATTCTATAATGCGCAAAACCTGAAGTCAGTAACTCTACCTGCGACAATCGAGCAGATATCAGAGGGCGCATTTGCCAACTGCGGCATAAGTAAGCTCGATATGGGTGCCAATGACCGGATCGATAAGATTCCAAACTGGATGTGTTATGAATGTGCGGGGCTTTCAGATATTGTTCTGCCTTCACATATTCAGTCTATAGGCGACGGCGCATTCATGTGCACCGCCATTTGCGAACTGTCATTTCCTGACGGACTGATCTACATTGGAGAACAAGCCTTTTTTGGGTCCGCTTTACAGAAAATCAGTTTTAATGGCCCAAAAACAAGGGTCAGAGCGTATGCGTTTGCCGATAACCCCTTACAGGAAATAACCGGATGGGAGTGTCTGACAGAATTAGAGCATATGGTGTTCAGAAACACCAAACTGAAAGAAATAGTACTCGGCTCACAACTTTCAAGAATTTCATTCGGTACATTCAATGCGTTGAAAAATTTAAAACAAGTCATCTGCTATATTGATGATCCCTATGAGCTTCAAAATGATACAGATTTGTCATGTGACGATTTATTCGGTGAATCGACACAGGATGGAGTGATTTTGTGGGTGCCGGACCAGAGCCTCGAAACATATCGCAATTCCACTTTCTGGACATCGTTTTTCACCGACATCCGACCGCTCAGCCAAGTTGGTATCAGCTGCGTCAAAGCTGTCAATCCGGGCGCAGCAAAGTTGTTTGATATGAATGGTCGCGAGGTTTCAGACCCCAGACCCGGCAGAATATATATAACCTCCGACGGCAGCAAACTGCGGTTCTAATTTGCCAGGCAATCAACCACAGAGGGCGCATCGTGACCGGTGTGCCCTCTTGTTATTTGCGTTCAGCCCGTCCCGGGCTGCTCGTGTATGTGGTCTGCCGCCGGTGGCGCAAGCGCCACCGGTTAACAAGATTCTGCGCCTCCGGCGCGCTGATTTGCAGCGACATATGCCGGCCGGAGGCCGGAAATATCGTTATCCCCGGACTGCGCAGCGCCTGTACAGGGGGGCAAAAAAAACACCGGACGCTATGGGTGGCGTCCGGTGCCGGAAGAGTTGTGTGCTGGAAGTGCGTTATTTTGAGCTGATCGGGGTGACGGTCACCTTGATCATGAGCGACTCGCAGGGGCCTACGCCGGCGGGTTCGTTGCCGAGTTCGCCGTATGCGTGTTCGTAGGGCACGAAGAATTCAGCTGTTTCGCCGGCTTTCATCAGAGGCAGGACCGAACGGAGGGCGTTGACCGTGGGCGAAGCCACATACATCGGGCGCGGAGTGCTCGTCGAGCTGATCTCGGTGCCGTCAAGATGGCTCATGGTGTAGTTCACGTTGACGCGTTCGTTGACAGCGAGCTTGTTGCCCGAGCCTTCGGTGATCACGCGGTGATAGAGTCCGGAATCGAGTTTTTTGAAGTCGGAGCTGCCGTCGAGGCGCTTGGCATAGTCAGCGGCGGCGGCAATGTTTGCCTTGCCGGTGTCGGAGTTGCGGGCCTCTTCTTTGGCTTTCTCTTCGGCTCTCTGGGCAACCAGGCGGTTGTAGTTCTCGAATTCGGCGCGGATCGGAGTCAGTTCCTCCTGGCTGACCGAGTCGAGACGCAGGGCGGCGACGATCGTGTTGACAAACGCCTCGCGGTTCACTCCTTCATTCTTGGCCAGATCGGCATACGTCTGCAGGGCGGTCGCGCCTGAGTTGAAGCCATAGATATAGCTCATGTCGGCCGTGTCGCATTTGAGAGCGTCTCTCATGCCGCGGATGAACTCGCTCTTGTTGATGGGCTTGGGGAGGTTCGGGGCGCTCATCTGGGCGTTAAAGAAAGCGCCGATGAAGGTGCCTTCGACAGCGGTGAGGCTGTCGGCAAATGTCTTGGCCGAAGCCAGCGAGCTGTCGAGACGTTGCTGCAGGGTCTCGCCCGATCCGGCTGCCGCTTCGGTGTTGTCGCCACATGATGTCATGGCGCCGCAGAGCAGGGTGGCGGCGGCGAGGGCTGTCAGTGAGAAGTGTTTCATAATAGTTGATATATGACTGGTTGTTGGTTTAGAGAATTTCAAGAAGTTCCACGTCGAATACGAGCACGGCGTCGGGGCCGATCACGCCGCCGGCTCCGTTTGGTCCGTAGGCCAGTTCCGACGGGATGTGCAGGCGCCATTTCGAGCCGACGGGCATCAGCTGAAGGGCTTCGACCCATCCGGGAATCACCTGGGTAACGCCGAAGGTGGCCGGTTCGCCGCGTTCAACTGAGTCGTCAAACACGGTGCCGTCGATCAGGCGTCCGGTGTAGTGCACCTTGACGCGGTCGGTGTCTTTGGGAGTGGCTCCCTCGCCTTTGCAGATGATTTCATATTGCAGGCCCGATGCGGTGGTCACCACTTCCGGGCGCTTGCCGTTGTCGGCCAGATATGCCGAGCCGAGGCGGCGGTTCTGTTCGCCGGCCTTGGCGGCTTCGGCCTGCTGGCGTTCCTGCATGGCTGTGAAGTATCGGCGGATCTCTTCCTTGGCTTCATCATAGCTCATTCTGAGGTCTGTCGAGCCGGAGAAAACGGCCTGCACGCCTTCGGCGAAGTCGGCCACGTCGATGCTTTCGATTCCTGATGCGCGGAAGTTGTTGCCCATGCTCAGACCCAGTGCATAGCTGATGCGGTCAAAGTTCTTGTCGTTCATTGTCTTAAAGTGAATTTTGGTTTTTATTTCAGTGCAAATTTACGTATTTATCTGTGAATTCTAACAAATTATTCTGCCGGCAGGTTCTGCCCGTCGGGAATATTCTGCTCTTCGGGAAACTTACAGAGATATTCTTCAAGAATGTGGCGCACGTTGAAGTAATATGCCGTTGGATCTTTCTCTCCCTTGGGGACCAGCGAGATACGGTCGAAGTATGGAGGCTCGAATTCCTGCTTCTCGGCCACGCGTCCCAGAAGGTTGACCACGTAATACTCATGTCTGGGATAGATCACATACCAGGCGTTTTCGGGATCGAGTCCGGTGCCGGTGCCGGCTATCGCTTCGAGCAGATGGTTGAGTCTGAACTGCCAGATGTTGGCCAGATTGTTTTTCTGCTTTTCGCGCAGGGCATAGATCAGGAAATTGATCTGCCTGAGGTCGAAAGGGTTGTCTTTGAGCGAGATTTCGGCATATTTGATGATCGAGTCGCATTCCGACCGTGAGTGGTGGCTTTTGTAATACAGCTCCTCGATCAGTCCGGCATAGGCCGAATGGCGATATGGGTTGAAATCCTCCTGGAACACGGCGCCGAGATACAGATGGCGGTAATCTTCGGCCGTCATCACCGTGTCGTTGCGTTCATATTCCGCCATGAGTTTCGGATAATAGTAGCGCGATCTGGGGTTTGTCACCTCGGCGCGTATTTGCTCCATGTCGGGCTTTACAGGCTCTATGGCGCCGGCCGTTATGGCGGTGGCGGCCAGTCCGAGCAGCAGGTGCTTCAGTCTCATTGGTCTTGTTAGTTATCCGCCCGGTCCGCCGGTGGATTGCGGCGGACCGGGCGGGAGTTATGTGTCTGTGTGATGGTTGGGCAGACCGGCTCCGGCTCAGAATTTGCCCAGCTGCCGGCGTTCGCCGTCAGCCTGCACCGCAAAGAGGGCGGTGCCGCTGATGTTGACTTCTGTCGGCACGGTGAAGTTCAGGAAGTTCGAAGCCCAGCGGATTTCGCCGTATGAACCGTCGGTGCCGAGCGTGCGCACTTCGAAGGCAACGGCCTCGTTGCCGTTGTTGATCTTGACGGTGCGTCCGCTGATGTTGGCCGAGATTCCGCCCGAGAGTTTCTTGTTGTCGGCATATGTCGAATAGTGACCCACGTCGCCGACTGTCGAGTAGCGGTAGTCGCCGGTCGAGAACTCCGACGTGTGGCGGTCTTCGATATATTCAAACGCGTGGCGGGGTTTGGGATACTGTGCCATATGGCTCTTGGCCGAGTTGATCATGGTCTGGGTGACGCGATAGCTGTAGGTGCCGTATTGCTCGACCGTGGTGGAGATCGGACGGAAGAAGCCCCATGCTTCGAAGAAGTCGGTCAGGTCCTCGCCTGCCGCGTCGGAACATGCCTTGGCATATTCCAGCTGCTTGCGGCCGGGATCCTCGCTTTCGTTCAGCCCCACTTCGCGCATGTTCTGGAAGACGCGGGCAAAGAATGTTTCATCGCCGAGCACGCGGTGATAGTAGTTCCAGAGCTGCCAGTTCATGCGCATGTGCAGCTCGGCGTCCTCGCCCTGATAGAGGCCGGAGTCATGCCAGGTGAAGTTGGCCCAGCATTCGTTGTACCGGTACATGTTTTCGTGGCGGTACATCAGGCCCTTGCCGCGGCTTTTGTATTTGCCGAGCTTGTAGAGCACATAGTTGGAGAAGAGGTTGTTGGAGCTTTCTGTGGTCGAGATCCAGTTGATGGCAAGCTGGTTAACGTGGCCCATCTCATGGTTGGGACCCCAGGCGTTGTCTTCTTCGGCCATCAGCTGATCATATTCGAGGATGTTGCCAAGATATGTGTTGATGAAGCCCATGCGCCAGTTGCTGGCCCACATGTAGGCTCCTTCCATCGACACGCCCATCAGGTGATTGTTCCACTTCGAAGGACGCACGTCGTCGATGCCCATGAAGTCCTGCTGCCATTTGACGAACTGGTCCCAGGTCTGGATGGCGCTTACCATCGACGAGCAGGCCAGGCTGTTGCGGTGGAACATGAACATCATGCGCTCGCCCTTCACGACGAAGTATTTGTGAGTGGCCTTTGCCACGATCTTCTTATACATCTCGTTGGTCTTGTGCTCCTTCAGGTCGAAGTAGCCTGCCAGGCGGCCGTTGTCGCCCACGGGGACGTGCACCTTGATCTTTGGTTCAGAAGGATCGGCGGTGTACATCAGAAACAGCTGGCCGTCGGAAGTCATTGTGAGCACGTTGACGCCCTCGGTCAGCATATACGACGGGCCTGAGGCTTCGGGAATGGCATAGTCGTCGCCGCCTGACGCCTTGTGCTCGCCCACACACATCACCGACACGTTGTGGCCATGGGTCGGGCCTACGCACAGGATCACGGTCTGGCCCTTGGTCACGTGTATGCCCATCGGGTTGTCGAGATTGCTGTAGATCTTGGTCATCAGTTTCTCGGCCCATTCAACGGGGTTGGAATACGGTTCGTATTCGTGGATGCGGATCAGTTTCTCGATCGGGTCATAGGAGTCGGTGCGTATGATCTCGGCCAGATCCTGGAAGAATTCGTTGCTCAGGGCTCCGATCTCTTCCGGGCCGACACCGGGCTTCAGTTCGGTGCAGGTCAGGTCGGTAAACACCGTCAGCAGCTCCTTGTCGAGCTTACGGTCGGTGTTGCGGCGCCAGAACTTCATCTCGGCACACGACGCGAAGCCTCCGGTGCCGGACTTGACGATGAATTTCACGCCTGTGGCCTTCATGCTCTCCGGCAGGTTTATGCGGCTTGTCGTGGCCTGTTCCTGGAAGTCGAAATCACCGATTGCCTGATAGTTGCTGCGTGAGGCATTGGTGGCCACCTCGACGCTGAGCTGGCCGAACGCGCCGTTGCCGCCGCCCATGCGGGGCACATAGTCAATATAGTCGATAGACTCCTGGCCGGAGAAGTAATATTCCAGCGTCACCGGCATCCGGGTGTTGGTCCAGTGCGAGTGATACATTGTCTCCGGATCGTCGTCATAGCTGTATTTGATTTCGCCGCTGCCCGGCTGTTCCGACGAAGCTGTCGCTCCGGTCGGTTTCACCGGAAAGTCCTCTTCGGCCTCGACGCCGTTGGCGCCATACTGGCGGATGGTGATGTTATAGTTGCGCGTCAGGCTGCTGACTTTCACTGTGGCCTCACGCCGGCTTTCGGAATTTGACTGCACGTTGATCGTGAGCGTGGCGTGGCCGTTGATAGTCGATCCCTGCATGGCCATGAGCCAGTTGGCGTCGTATTCTACCGTCCATTGTGTCTTGGGCAGGCTCGTCAGGATGTCGATCTCGATCTGTCCGCCATCCTTGTTGACGCTTTGATAGAGATCATCCTCGGCTATGGTGAAGTCATATTTGCCGAGTCCGCCGCCGTTGTCATCGGGGCCGTCGTCTTTGCATGACTGCATGGCCGAGACGGAAACCACCGCCACCAGCGCCATCAGCCACTTGAAGAGGGTCTTTTTCATGTGTATAACTGTATAGGTGAAAGAATTGTGTTAAAAAAATGCGATGCTTGGAAAATCCGCTCAGAACGACAGCCCCACTCTGATCGCGAATCCGAATCTGGTGCCTTGTGAATGATAGGGAGCGTTATATCCGTCGCTGACGTATTTCGACGATAGCTGCGGACCGACTTCGCCGATCAGGCCCAGGCGCCGGCCCAGCGGCACCCGCACTCCGGCCGTCAGCGTGCTGTAGAATCCCGTGCCGCCCTGCTGCGCTATCAGGCCGCCGGCGCGTATGCCGATGTTGGGATAGATTCTGCGGCTGGCCGACTTGAAATATATGCGTCCTTCGGCAAAGACCGGGATCGCCCATTTCGAATTGCCGGTGTCATGCAGGAATCCGGTGCCTGCTCCGAAATAATAGCGCTCCTGAAACATCACGCCGTGTCCCGTCGTGGCACCGATGGCCGTGTTTCCGTATGGGCCTGCGGCAAGAATGTCGAGCGAGGCCGCGCCTGCATAGCCTGGCCCCGGAATCGGGTCGTGGACCGACTGGACGCGCGCCGTGTCCTTGGGCGCTATGGCCATATCGTAAACGGCATTCTGGGCCTGGATTCCGGCCAACTGGCCGACAATCGCCACTATGGCGACGAGAATAAATCTTTTCATTCGATTGGTTTTTACACTGCAAACTTACATAAAAACGGCGAAACATCCAAATTGTTGCGCACGCGGATAATTCTGCGTAACTTTGCACCATGTTTCCGCTAAAACAACTTGACCGGTTCATGCTCAAGAGCTTTTTGCCGCTCTTTGTGATGACCTTTCTGATCTGCACGTTCATTGTGCTGATGCAGTTTCTGTGGCAGCATATCGACGACCTGGTCGGCAAGGGCCTGAGCATTGATGTATTGGCCGAACTGTTTTTCTATGCCGCGCTGTCGATGGTGCCGCTGGCCCTGCCGCTGGCCATTCTGCTGGCATCGCTGATGACGTTCGGCAACCTCGGCGAAAGCTTCGAGTTGACGGCCATGAAGGCTGGCGGCATCTCGCTGTTCCGCGTCATGAAGCCGCTGATCTGGCTCATGGTGTTCATTTCGGTAGGTGCCTTTTTCTTTCAAAACAACGCCCTGCCGCTGGCCCAGGCGCGCATGTGGACTCTTCTGCGCTCCATGAGGCAGAAATCGCCTGAACTCGACATAAAGGAAGGCGAATTCAACTACCAGCTCCCCAACGTCAACATATTCGTCAGCGAGAAGAACCACGACACGGGAATGCTCTATGACGTGATGATCTACGATATCCGCCAGGGATTCGAGCGATCCAGGGTGATCCTGGCCGACTCGGCCGCACTGGCCATGAGTGACGACAAGACCCACCTCTATCTGACCATGCACACCGGCGAACTGTTCGAGAATCTGCGCGACGCCACCGGAGTCAACACCGCGGCCCGCAATCAGCTCTATCGCCGCGAAAGCTTCAGGCTCAAGCAGTTCATGCTCGACTTCGACGCCAACTTCACCCGCATGGACGAGAGCGACATGCGCTCGCTCTATATCGGCAAGAACGTCAGCCAGCTCGCTCACTCGATCGATTCGCTCCATCAGCGGGTCGACAGCCTCGGCACCGACATCGGCAACGCCCTGCTCGGCGACCGGATTCTCGGACTCGAACGATATCGCGAGACGGTGGCGCCCGACGGATCGTCGGTGACCGAGCCGAAGCATATTGACGCGATGGCGCGCCCGGTCGACATCGACTCGCTCTTTGCCGCGGCCGATCTCTCGGCGCGACGCCGGTATTTCATGTCGGCTCAGGGAGCCGTGCAGCAGAAGCGCATGGAAAACCTCGGCCGCTCGCTCTATATGGACGACGAAGCCAAGATCATGCGCCGCCACTCGATCGAGCTGCAAAAAAAATTCACCCTCTCGCTGGCCTGCATCGTCTTCTTCTTTATCGGAGCCCCGCTCGGCGCCATCATACGCAAAGGCGGCCTCGGAATGCCGCTGGTCATCTCAGTGCTGCTGTTCATTGTCTACTATATCATCGACAACACCGGCATGAAACTGGCGCGCGACGGCAAGGTGGCCGTCTGGCAGGGCGTGTGGCTCAGCTCGTCGATCCTGCTGCCTCTCGGTTTCTTCGTGACCTACAAGGCCGTCAACGACTCGGCCGTGTTCAACGCCGACGCCTATAAAAACATGCTGCGCGGACTGCTCAACACCGACCGCCGCGAGCTGCAGCGCAAAGAGGTGGTGATCGAGGAAGTCGACACGGCGCGCGCGCTGGAAATGACGGCCGCCCTCAGGCAGGCATGTCTCTCATTTCAGGCCGACTTCGGCCGGCCGCAGAGCTATCGCGACTACTGGATCGGCGGCGGATATCCGTCGCGGCGAGTGCAGGAAGTCGCCGCCGCGCTGGAACTCACAGTCGCATATCTCTCCAACTCCCGCTCGGTCAGGATCATCAACGCGCTCAACCGCCTGCCGCTGCTCCATAACTTCCGCATTCTCCACCCGTCGGCGGCATCGGCCGGAAGCCGCTTCATGTTCTGGTGCCTGCCGTTGGGAATGCCGGTGTGGCTCCTGGCCAGACGCTGGCAGCTCCGTTTCCGCCGCAAGGTGGCGCTCATAAAAGACGAAACAGACAAAATTGAAAATATAATCACCACTGAAAATGATTAAACTCGATACTATAGAAGAAGCTCTGGATGATTTCCGGCAGGGCCGGTTCGTCATTGTCGTTGACGACGAAGACCGCGAAAATGAGGGAGACCTGATTGTCGCGGCCGAGAAGATCACCCCCGAGCAGGTCAACTTCATGCTCAAAAACGCCCGCGGAGTGCTCTGCGCGCCGATCACCATGAGTCGTGCACGCGAACTCGCGCTTGACCCGCAGGTGCCTGACAACACCTCGGTGCTCGGCACCCCCTTCACCGTCACCGTCGACAAACTCGAAGGCTGCTCCACCGGAGTGAGCATCCAGGACCGTTGCGCCACAATCCGCGCCCTGGCCGACCCCGCGTCGGTGGCCGCCACCTTCGGCCGTCCGGGCCACATCAACCCGCTCTATGCCAACGATGCCGGAGTGCTCGGCCGCACGGGCCACACCGAAGCCGCCGTCGACCTGGCTCGCCTGAGCGGACTGCGGCCCGCCGCTGCGCTCATGGAGATCATGAGCGACGACGGATCGATGGCCCGCCTGCCGGAACTGCGCCGCCTCGCCGACGAATGGGGCCTCAAGCTCATCAGCATCGCCGACCTGGTGTCATATCGCAACCGCACTGAAAGCCTTGTCGAGCAGGGTGTTGAGGTGGATCTCCCGACGGAATACGGCCACTTCCGCGCCATCCCCTTCCGCCAGAAAAGCAACGGACTCGAACACATAGCCATCATCAAAGGCGACCTGCGCGAGTCTGACGAGCCGGTGCTGGTGCGCGTGCACTCCAGCTGTGCCACCGGCGACATCTTCGCCTCGCGCCGCTGTGACTGCGGCGAGCAGCTCCACACGGCCATGCGCCGGATCGAGAGCGAGGGCCGAGGCGCTGTGGTCTATCTGATGCAAGAAGGCCGCGGAATCGGACTGATGGAAAAGATGAAAGCCTATAAGCTCCAGGAGGAGGGAATGGACACTGTCGATGCCAATATCTGCCTGGGCCACAAGGCCGACGAGCGTGACTATGGCGTCGGCGCGCAGATTCTCAAAGCCATCGGCGTGACAAAGATGCGCCTGATGAGCAATAACCCCACAAAGCGGGTGGGGCTTCAGGGCTATGGGCTGGAGATTGTCGAGACACTGCCGATCGAAACTGCCCCCAACGAGTACAACCGACGCTATCTCGCCACCAAGCGCTCCCGCATGGGCCACGATCTGAAGCAGGCGTGAACGTCCGCCATGCCATGATTGTTATCAGTGATGAGACACCTTATTGAAATATATGGTGCCTCATCACCGAACTATCCCCCTATGTTGTTACCTGAACGATGAGCAAAAAAGCTGAGATTCTGAAAATATGGCAGGAATGCTTTCCTGCCGACGGCACGGAATGGAAAAGAATGTTTTTCGACGCCGCCTATTGCGATGACGATGCTCTGACCATCAGCGATCCGACCGATAACGTGACCGTAAGCTCGTTGCTCCTGCTCTCCTATGCCATGACGTTTCACGGCCAGAAAGTGGGCCTGGCCTATGTCTATGGCGCTGGAACGCTCCGGAAATACCGCGCCCGCGGATTCATGAGCCGGCTGATGGCGATGGCCGTGTCGGAGGCCGCAGAACGCGGCGACACGTTCGTCTGTCTGATTCCGGCATCAGACACCCTCCGGCAATATTACCGTCGCTTCGGCTTTGCCACCGTGGGCTATAGCTGCCCCAAGCGCTATACAGCGGCCCACCGCTTTCCTTTTTCAGGAAGCTATGTCGAGGCCAATGGCGACTTACTCCGACTTTATCCCGACTTTGAGCGCCTGACGGCAAGCCGCCGCTGCGCTGTTCAGCAATCGCGCACGCAGTTCCTCACCGTTATGGACGACGCCCGCATCAGCAACTCTCCGTTTGCCGCCGTGGCCGAGGCCGAGAGCGGCCGTGTCGTGGCCATGGCGTGGGGGCGAAACGAGCCGGCGTCGGACGTGGTGCGCGTCACCGAACTCCTGGCCGACAGCGACGACGCAGCCAATGCCGTGCTCTCGGTCATGCGCAAACACTGCCCTGACAGACCTCTGACGCTGATGACCCATCCGGACGATGATGCCGAGGGAGGGAATTTCCTGCCGGGCGCAATGTTTCGGGTGGTCAACGCGGGCCATGCGCTCTCGATAATCGCGGCGGCACATCCGTCGCTTGAACTCACTGTCAGGGTTTCAGACCCGATAGTGGCCGATAATTGCGGCTGCTATCGCATCCACTCCGCCTCGGTCGAGCATCTCTCCGCTCTGCCCGTCGGGTGTGTTCCCGATCTTGACATCACCCCCGAAGTGCTCACCGCGCTGATGTTCGGCAGCCGGCCGATCGCAGAAGTGACCGGGCTTCCATCCATTCGGCCGCGTATCTCTTTGATGCTCGACTGACCGTATGTGCCGACGCCACACATATACACACACTCTCTCTGCTTGATACGAAACGTCGCGCCATATCGCAGATTTTTTTGATTTTTTACAATATATAGTTGCATATTTACATTTTTTAGGTTACTTTTGTCGGATAAAAAATATGCCATGAGAATTCATAAGTTAACATAACTCAAACCAATCATCTATTATGAAAAATTTTAAACGACTACTCCTTGCAGGGGCAATCTTTGCTGGCGTTGGATCGCCGGCGTTTGCTCAGGAGCTGACGCTGTCGTTCAACAGAACAGGCACAGACGCAAGCTCAGTCACTGTATCGGCCAGCGGCATCGACGGTGTCACCGCCACACTCAATTCAGTGTCTCATGCGCTGAAAGGTTCGGCTGGAGCTGTTACGTCGGCTATTCTCTGTCCGAATGTCAATGCCAACACGTCGCCGACCATCACTTTTGATCTGACAGTCAGCGGACTCCCCGGCAATTATTCGTTTACAAACATCGGATATGACATCCACGCACTCAATGGCGCCAACAATTATCAGGAACATGGCGACAATCAGGTGCGTCAGTGGAACGTCAGCACAAAAGTCAACGATCAGGATTTCTACACACTCTCTGACATTGACATCGCTGCCGGAGTAAATCCTGGCGGAGACCGTCACAAAGTCTGGGAAGCTGTTGTTGAATCGGCCGTGAAGGTTTCGTCGACAATGAACCTGACCATCACCGTCACCAAAGGCACCACCAACGGAGGATGCTTCTTCGGACTCAGCAGCATCACATTCAGCAATCCCAACGGCCAGGTGGAACCGGATCCCGTTGTTCCCGTTGACCCTTCGACCCTTGTTGAATTCGTCAATCCTGTAGGTACCGATCTGGAATGGACTGTAGGCACCTGCTGCTATGAAAAAGTTGGAGAAGGCAATGGCGTCAACGGAGCTGTGTCACAGATCACAGACGGAGACAAGAGCAACTACTGGCACTCTGCTTATGAGTCAGCTTCTACCCCCCACACCGGCCACCACTATTTCACCTTCGACCTGAAAGAAGAACGTGAAATCGGCGGCTTCAACTGGACAGCACGCACTAGCGCGCCCGCGCCCGACGCACTTGAGCATGGCTTGCTCCGTGGCTGGGAAATCTATGTTGCCGACAATGCCGATGAGTTTGCATTTGCCAGCAATGCCGCCATGGAAGCCTATTGCGAATCTCATGAAGCTGCTGCCACCGGCACCTGCGACGTACAGTATGCATCCAACGAATTCAGCGTGACATTCACCTCTCTTGTAAAGGGTCAGTATTTCCTTCTCGTTGCCACCGAAGTGGGTCAGAAGGGCAGCTGGATCAGTAACGACTATGAATTCCTCCATTGTGTTGAATTCTCGTTCCTGGCCACAGAAAAGGTTGTTGAACCTGTTGAACCCGAAGTTGAGCCGATCCTGGTATACAACATATTTGAGGATGACCTGAAATGGACAATCTCGGAATTCTGCTGCGAAGAACCTAAGATGGAACTGCCCAGCGGACCGATCGAAAAGCTGATTGACAACGATCCTTCCACGTTCTATCACTCGTTGTGGTCAAGCGGCGAACCTCACGGCACCCACTATTTTGTGGTTGACCTGAAACAGCAGACCGATCTCTATGGTTTCGCATGGCTGCCGCGTCAGAACCCCGGATCCAACAACGGCACGTGGATGACTTATAATGTGTTCGTGTCCGACGACGCATCGGCGTTTGACTTTACCGGTCAGATCAACGAAGCCGACTACTCAACGCAGGTCGACCGCCACACTGCCCTCGAGAATCTGGTCAACGCCTATGTGCAGGACCATGCCGATGAAGCTATCACCGGCACTCTCACCGCAGTCGGCAACGATGCGGCCGAAAGCGCCATGTTTGACGAGAAAGTCACCGGCCGTTATGTGTTCTTCGCTATCACCGAGAGCAACCGCGACCTTTCCTGTGCGGCCGAACTTGGATTCTATGTGCCCAGCACTCCCGAACTTGAAGACAAACTTATCGGCACGCTCCGCGAAACCAAACTCGCACAGGTGACCTGCTACGAAGGCAACGTGCCCGGAGCATCTGAAATCGTCGGCAGCGCCGTAGATCAGATCAAGGCTCTCGGCGCTAAAGACTTTGAGGCAAACGCCGACGCGATCATCGCCGAAGTCCGTGGCAATCTTCAGAAGAACCTCAGCAAGCTGGCAACCGAAGGCAAGACATTCGTCATCAAAAACAAACGTCTGGCCAGCATGGGCAAAGACAGCTATCTGGCATGCGTGGCCGACTCGATCAACTCAGTGGCCGAACCCGGTGACAACATCGACGCATACTGGACCGTTAGATCCGTCGGAGCCGCAGTCATCCTCCGCAACGCAGGCCGTCAGGAATATGCCGTCATCGAAGAAGGCGCAACATACTTCTCTCTGTCGGCTAACTCTGACGACGCCCTGGGCGCTGCATTCAACTTCACCCTGAAAGACAATGGCTACGTGGCTATGACCATGCTCTACATTCCCGGCAACACCGATTCATGGACCCGCAGCTATAATATCGATTCACGTGGCAACGGTCTGACTTACTGGTATACCAACGATGATGGCGAAGACTGGAGCCTTGAATATGCCGAACTGCCCGAACAGCCCGAACAGCCTGATCCCCGTCTTGAAGAGATCAAGGCCCGCTTCGCGGAAGTCATCAGCGTCTACGAGACCTATCAGGAAAGCGTGCCTTTCTATGATCTCTCCGACGATATTAAAACTCTGGAACTCTTTGGCGCAAATGCTAAAGATTATCTGGAGTGGTCTGAAAATGAGTTCAACGAATTCATGGACGGCGTTCAGGGCTCTACCGAAGAAATGATCATGGGAGTCCTCGTAGAGAATGCCGGCAAGCTCTGGACTCTCTATCAGCCCGGACAGAAAGGCTATCTCTGCGCCACCACCAAGTCGACCAACCAGGGCTGGGATTCGTTCAACTATCAGAGCGAGGCCGATGAAAACGCCCAGTGGACACTCGTGGCAGGCGAGACACAGGGTCAGTTCTATCTGCGCAGCGCAAAAGGACAGTACATCGGCACTCCCAAACAGCACTACTGCCGTGTAGACAACACCAAGGACGACGCAGGTCTCTTCACATTCGGACTCAAGGACGGTTATGTGACTTTCAACTCAGTCGCATTCCCCGGCTGCGCCCTCGGTCTTGACGGCAAGAACGATCCCGCCGAGATCATGACTCTTGAAGACGGCAGCAACGGCTATCGCTGGCAGGTGACTGTGGCCGAGAAGCCCGTGAAGCCCGAACCCGTTGCAGTTGACATGACCGTGACTCCCGCCGGCG
>CAMWTI010000034.1 GCA_947177135.1 uncultured Porphyromonadaceae bacterium
GTCTAAACTGATGAGCTAAATCTTCGTATCCTTTGTTTTCGCTGAATAGTTACCAAATCCTTTTTTTGGCCAACAAAATAAATTTGTGTATTTTTGCACTCAAAATTAACACAGATAACCTAATTTCTATGGCAGTAGAACTGAAAGATTTGACCAAGCGGGCCGACAATTACTCGCAGTGGTATAATGAGCTGGTGGTTAAAGCCGATCTGGCTGAGCAGTCAGCTGTGCGCGGATGCATGGTCATTAAGCCATATGGTTACGCCATATGGGAAAAAATGCAGCAGCAGCTCGACAAAATGTTTAAAGAGACAGGACATGTCAACGCATACTTCCCGTTGCTGATTCCCAAATCGTTCCTTAGCCGTGAGGCTGAACACGTTGAGGGTTTTGCTAAAGAGTGCGCCGTGGTGACTCACCACCGTCTGATGAATGCTCCTGACGGATCCGGGGTTGTTGTCGATCCGGACGCACGCCTGGAGGAAGAGCTGATAATCAGACCGACCTCCGAAACCATCATCTGGAATACCTATAAGAACTGGATCACGTCATATCGCGACCTGCCGATTCTTGTCAATCAGTGGGCCAACGTGATGCGTTGGGAAATGCGCACCAGAATGTTTCTCCGTACCGCTGAATTCCTGTGGCAGGAAGGTCACACGGCGCATGCTACTGCCGAAGAGGCACAGGCTGAAGCCATCAAGATGCTGAATGTATATGGCGACTTCGCCGAAAAATATATGGCCGTGCCGGTTGTTAAAGGTGTGAAGAGCGCCAACGAACGCTTTGCCGGCGCGTTGGAAACTTATACGATCGAGGCCATGATGCAGGACGGAAAGGCCCTGCAGAGCGGAACCAGCCATTTCCTCGGCCAGAATTTCGCCAAGGCTTTCGATGTCAAGTTTGTCAACAAGCAGAATCAACTTGAATATGTATGGGCCTCCTCATGGGGCGTGTCAACCCGTTTGATGGGTGCGCTGATCATGACTCACAGTGATGACAACGGCCTGGTGTTGCCTCCGCATCTGGCTCCCATCCAGGTGGTCATCGTGCCCATCTACAAGAATGACGATCAGCGGGCCGAAATTTCGGAAAAGGTGTTGCCTATTGTCGAGGCTCTGCGCGCCAAAGGCATCAGTGTTAAATATGATGACGCCGACAACCGCCGTCCCGGCTTCAAATTCGCCGATTATGAGCTGAAGGGAGTGCCTGTGCGTCTGGCCATCGGCGCGCGCGATCTGGCCAACGGCACCGTGGAGATCATGCGTCGCGACACTCTTGAAAAGGAGACTGACGCGCTTGACACCATAACCGAACGCATTCCGGCGCTGCTTGAGGAGATTCAGGACAACATCTACCGGAAAGCACTCAGCCGCCGCGAGGAGAGAACAGTCAAGGTCGATAACTATGAAGACTTCAAGGCTGCACTTGAAGGAGGTAATTTCATCCTGGCTCACTGGGATGGTTCGTCTGAGACGGAAGAGCGCATAAAAGAGGAGACAAAGGCCACTATCCGTTGCATACCTTTGGATTCTCCCGATGAAGAAGGCGTGGATATGCTCACAGGCAAGCCTTCGCATCGCCGAGTGCTTTTCGCTCGAAATTATTAAAGGATGCAGAGGCTGCCGGACGGCTCGTCGCTCGCCGCCCTATGGTTGCGAGAGGAAAGTCCGGGCAACGCAGAGCACCATACTTTCTAACGGAAAGCTGTCGGAAATCCAAGATAACGGCAGAGTAACGTGACAGAAAATAACCGCCCGATGCGATCTCTTCTTTTCTGGGAAGAGACGCGCGCGGGTAAGGGTGAAAAGGCGGGGTAAAAGCCCACCGGCGCCGATGGCGACATCAGCGGCCGCACGTCTTATGGGTTGCAAGGTCAAGTATACCGGCAATTAAGGGTTGCTCGCCTGTTGCCGGGGGGTAGACTGCTAAAGCGCGCGTGGCAACACGCCGCTCAGATAAATGACGGGCCGGCACCGGGGTTCGCCTTATGCGATAACTCCGGCGACCGACATAACCCGGCTTATAGTCCGGCTGTCTCTGCATTCTTCTTTATATTATATGCAATCGGTTATTTTCGAGTCAATATAATCAAGCTCTAAGCCATGATAGTCATAGCTGATGCAGGTAGCACTAAAATAGACTGGAGCGTGGTCTCCGACGCAGGCGACTGCCGTTTGTTTTCATCGGAAGGCGTGAACGCCCTGATGGCCGGTGAGGAGGAGTTGCATGAGCGTTTTGCCCATGCCCTCAACTCTGTTGGCAAGGCTCCGGATGCCATATATTATTATGGCGCGGGATGTGTCGATGCCGATGTGTGTGCCAAAGTCGCGGAAGCCTTGCGGCGTGTGCTTCGTCCTGTGCCGGATGCCGGCGTTGAAGTGGCTTCCGACCTGCTTGGCGCCGCCCGCTCGCTTTGCGGACGTGATCCCGGAATAGCGTGCATACTCGGCACCGGATCCAACTCCGGCTTTTATGATGGCATAGGCCTGGTCGACCATATCCCGTCGCTCGGGTATCTTCTCGGCGACGAAGGCAGTGGCGCGGCCATCGGCCGACGGCTGATAAGTGCGGCCTACCGCCGGGCTTTGCCGCCGGAACTGACGGCGGCCATGGAGCGCTATCTCGGTCTGGACTATGGCGGCATTCTGCGGCGCGTATATTCAGAGCCGAAGCCAAATGCCTTTCTTGCGTCGTTGGTGCCGTTTGTGGCTGAAAATATACGGAATGAACGCGTCAGGCGGATTGTCGCCGAGGAGTTTCGCTCGTTTCTTGACGGCACAGTCAAGGCTTATGGTCCTGTTGCGGCAACGCTGCCCGTGCACTTTGTCGGCGGCGTGGCCTCGACGTTTGCCGACATTCTCGCCCAGACGGCAACTCTTGTCGGGTTGACAGATTTTGGAAAAATCGAAGCACGCCCTCTTCCGGGGCTTATTGCGTATCATACACAATCAGACATATGAACACCACCATTGTTCAAAATTCTCGAAACTCGTCCACCGAGCTTATTCTCATCAACATCACCGGCCCTGACAGACCGGGTGTGACTTCTGTGCTGACTGAGATTCTCGGACGTCACAAGGCGTCTATTCTTGATGTCGGCCAGAGCACGATCCATCATTATTTGTCGCTCGGCATACTCATAAAGACTGAATCCGCAGTAAGCGGAGAAATACTGAAGGACATGCTCTTCAAGGCTTCGGAGCAGAATCTTAACATCAGGTTCACTCCGATCTCCGCTGAGGATTATGAACAGTGGGTCGGCATGCAGGGCAAGAGCCGATGGATCATCACTCTGCTTGGCCGGCGGCTCACAGCCGCACACATTGCCAAGGTGACGCATGAGGTGGCGTCGCAGGGCCTTAATATCGAGAATATAAAGCGACTCACAGGGCGCGTGCCGCTTGACGCCGAACCGTCGCACCTGAGTAAAACCTGCATCGAGATGGCCGTGCGTGGCAATCCGGCTGACCGAAATGCGCTTCAGCGGCGTTTTCTGGAGATTTCAAGCTCCGACGAGGTTGACATCTCGTTTCAGGAAGATAATATTTTCCGTCGCAGCCGCCGCCTGATCTGCTTTGACATGGACTCGACTCTGATCGAGACGGAGGTGATCGACGAGCTGGCCATCCGCGCCGGTGTCGGCGACAAGGTGAAAGAGATCACAGAGCGGGCCATGCGTGGAGAGATTGACTTCTGCGAGAGTTTCAAGGAACGCGTGGCGCTGCTCAAAGGGCTTGATGTCAGCGTGATGCAGGATATCGCCGAGAATCTGCCCGTGACCGAAGGAGTGGAGCGTATGATGACGGTGCTTAAGCGTGCCGGCTACAAGACGGCGATCCTCTCAGGCGGATTCACCTATTTCGGCAATTATCTGAAGCAGAAGTATGGCTTTGACTATGTTTATGCCAATGAGCTGGAGGTGGCCGACGGAAGGCTAACCGGCCGCTATGTCGGCGAGATAGTCGACGGCCGTCGCAAGGCCGAGTTGCTCAAGCTGCTGGCGCAGGTCGAGAATGTCAATATCGCTCAGACCATTGCTGTCGGTGACGGTGCGAACGATCTGCCTATGCTTGCCACCGCCGGACTCGGAATTGCGTTCCACGCCAAGCCTAAGGTGAAGCAGACGGCCGAGCAGAGCCTATCGACGATAGGACTTGACGGCATTCTGTATTTTCTCGGTTTCAAGGATTCGTTTATCTGAAAATCAGTGCACTAACAATTAATAATTATCCGTATATGTCTTTTATCTCTGATTTCAAGGCCTTTGCAATGAAGGGCAATATCATCGACATGGCTGTCGGTGTGATCGTGGGCGGTGCTTTCGGCAAGATCGTAAGTTCGCTGGTCAATGACATCATCATGCCGGTTATTTCCATCATGACCGGAGGTGACGGTTTCGCTAATCTTAAGTATGTCATTACTCCCGAATCGGTCGGCGAAGCAGGTGTCAAGGTGGAGGAAGTGGCTGTCAAATATGGAATGTTCATCCAGAATGTGGTTGATTTCCTGATCATAGCATTCAGCATCTTCGTTGCTTTGCGAGTGATAATGAAGTTCAAGAAAAAAGAGGAAGCGGCTCCCGCTCCGGTCCCTGCTCCTTCAAAGGAAGAAGTTCTGCTGACCGAGATCCGCGATCTGCTCAAGCAGCAGAATGCCGAAAAGCAATAAAAAGTATGCCTGACTGCGGGCCTATAGGTGTTTTTGATTCCGGATACGGCGGGCTGACCATTCTCGACGGTATCCGGCGACGGTTGCCGATGTATGACTATCTCTATCTTGGTGATAATGCCCGCGCGCCTTATGGAACGCGTTCGTTCGAGGTGGTCTATCAGTTCACGCTTCAGGCCGTCAGATCGCTTTTCACTCGAGGCTGTCGTCTTGTCATACTCGGTTGCAACACTGCTTCGGCCAAGGCGTTGCGCACCATTCAGCAACGTGATTTGCCGCAAATAGACCAGACGCGGCGAGTGCTCGGAGTGATCCGGCCGACGGTCGAGGCCGTGGGGAGCGTGAGCCGCACAGGCCATATCGGAGTGTTCGGCACCCCCGGCACCATCCGCTCCCGCAGCTATGACATGGAGATTGCCAAGCTATATCCTGACTTTGTGACTGTCGGGGTGGAGTGTCCGATGTGGGTGCCTCTGGTCGAAAATCGCGAAGCCGATGGTCCCGGAGCCGACTATTTTGTGCGGAAATATGTCGACATTATGCTTGGCGCCGACCGGCAGATCGACACAGTGTTGCTTGGCTGTACACACTATCCCTTGCTGTTGCCCAAGATCAGGGCCGCTGTTCCAGACCACATACGGATTGTGCGTCAGGGAGAGATTGTCGGAGAATCGCTTGCCGATTATCTGTGCCGTCATCCAGAGATGGACGCCCGGTGTTCGCGCGGAGGTTCATGTCGTTATTTCACGACGGAAAATTCCGACAAATTCGCTGAAATGGCATCAGCGTTTCTGTCCCGACCAGTAACCGCTTCAACCATAACGTTATGAAAATAGGAGAAATCGATCTTGGGCCGCAGCCGGTCATGCTCGCGCCGATGGAAGACGTCACAGACGGGTCATTCAGGCTGCTGTGCAAGGAATCAGGCGCAGATATGGTCTACACGGAGTTTGTGTCGGCCGATGCGCTGATCAGAAACATCGCCGCGACCACCCGTAAGCTTGCCATCAGAGACGCGGAGCGTCCTGTCGCCATACAGATATACGGGCGCGAGGCCGACGTGATGGTCGAGGCCGCGAGAATTGTCGAAGAGGCCAGGCCTGATTTCATAGATATCAACTTCGGTTGTCCGGTGAAGAAAGTGGCCGGCAAGGGAGCTGGCGCGGGAATGCTCCGCGATGTGCCCAAGATGCTTGCCATCACCAAAGCAGTGGTGGATGCCGTGAAGATTCCTGTTACGGTCAAGACCCGTCTGGGCTGGGATCACGACAGCCGCATAATCGTCACGCTGGCCGAGCAACTTCAGGATTGCGGAATCAGGGCGCTGACGGTCCACGGGCGCACGCGCGCGCAAATGTATAACGGCAGTGCCGACTGGGAGATGATTGCCCGGGTCAAGGAGAATCCCAGGTTGCGAATACCGCTTATCGGCAATGGCGACATCGGTTCGCGCCGGCAGGTCGAAGAGGCTTTCGGCCGTTACGGAGTCGACGGAGTGATGGTGGGCCGCGCGTCGATCGGCGCGCCGTGGATATTCCGGGAACTCAAAGGTCTGGAACCTCTGTCGGTGCATGGCCGTTTCGATATGCTCCGTCGCCAGATTCTGGAGAGCGTGGAGCGCATAGACCCAATCCGCGGCATCCTCCACATCCGCCGCCATCTTGCCGTGACACCTCTGTTCAAGGGCATACCTGATTTCAAACAAACCCGTATAAAAATTCTGCAAACTCCGGATCTTGATGAGCTGATGGGGCTGATCGATATGGTCTGGAAAACGTATTATCAGCAATGAAAACCTCTGTTGTGTGCGCGCTCATGCTGGCGCTGTCGTCTGTCGGCGTCCGTGCGCAATCAAAAGAATATACTGTCAATGTCGGTGATTTCAATGAACTGAAAGTCACTTCGGCGATCAATGTGGATTATGTCTGTTCCGCCGATTCAGCCGGAACAATACGTTTCACTGCAGAGCCTGACATGGTTTCAGCTATCGAGGCTCAGGTCAAGAAGGGCCGTCTGCGCATATCAGTGAAAGATGACGAAGGCAAGCTTCCCGCAGGTCCGCTTCCAACGGTTACGGTCTACTCCGGTTCGCTGCTCAAGGTTGAAAATGAGGGCGACAGTACTGTGCGGGTGCTCTCTTCGGCTCCTGTCCCTGCTTTTTCGGCCCGGCTTATCGGCAATGGCGCGCTGGTTGTGCGCAACGTCAAAGCCACGACGGTTGACTGCTCGCTTCTTGCCGGGCATGGCCGTCTGGTCATATATGGCGAATGCACTGATGCACGGTTCAATCTGACAGGCACAGGGATCATGCAGGCCGACGGACTCAATGCGGTCAATGCATCGTGTTTTGCCACTGGCACAGGCGAGATCGGAGTCAACGCCAAGAAAATAAAAGTGAGCGGGGCAGGATCGTCCATAGTTTATTATGTCGGCTCTCCGGTCATCACCAAATCTCTTGCCATCGGAGTGAAAATTCTGCCACTCGAGGAAAAATAATTGCGTTGTATGGGGCTTAAGGAACAGACTGCCGGCACTATTAAATGGAACCTTGTCGACAAGGTGGTGACGCAGCTGCTCTATGCTCTGACCGGGATAGTGCTGGCCCGGCAGTTGTCAACCGAAGATTTCGGTCTGGTCGGCGCCGCACTTGTTGTGCAGGCTTTTGCCCTGATGTTTGTCGACAGCGGTTTCGCTTCCGCATTGCTTCAGCGCAAGAATCCCGACGAGCGAGACTATTCCACGGTCTTTTGGTTTAACATGGGTGTGTCGGCGGGGCTGTATGTGTTGTTGTGGTTTGCCGCACCGCTCGTTGCCTGGTGGTTCCATTCCGATGAACTGGTGCCGCTGTGTCGCGTCATGTTTCTGTCGTTGCCGCTCAATGCCCTCGGCATTGTGCAGCAGAACCGTCTGGTCAAGCGGATGAACGTTCGCCCGGTGGCCGTGAGCAACGTGTTGGCATTGTCGGCCGGATCGGTTGCAGGCATAGCCATGGCTCTGACTGTGGCCAATGCATGGTCCATTGTTGTGCAGACGCTTGTCAACACCGCCGGCCGGTCGCTTGTTCTGTGGATATGGACTCGGTGGCGTCCGTCGGCATGTTTTTCATGGTCTGTGCTCCGCTCATATTTCAAGGTCGGATCCGGAGTGATGGCGCAGTCGTTTCTCAACAACGTTTTTCTTAACGTATATGGCATTTTCATAGGCAATAGGGTGGGTATGGTTTCGCTCGGGCTTTATTCCCAGGCCGACAAGTGGAGCAAGATGATCTACACTTCGGTGATGTCGACTCTAACCACATCTTTTTTGCCGGCTCTTGCCGAGGTGCGTGATGATTATTCCAGGCTGATGCGCGTAGTGTCAAAGATGAACCGCTTTTCGTCGTATGTGGTGTTCATTGCCATGGGTGGGATAATCATTGTGGCCGAGCCGCTGTTTCACTTGTTGTTCGGGGTCAAATGGGATGCGTCGATCGTGCTGTTTCAGCTGCTGCTGCTGCGAGGCATATTCACCACGTTCACAAGCCTGTTTTCCAACTATATACTTGCCATGGGCAATTCGCGTATGCTGGTAATCACCGAACTTGTGCGCGACGGTGTGGCGCTGGCGGCCCTTGTGGCCTGTTTTCCGGTTCTCGGCTGGTCGCGTCCTGACAGGCCGGTCTATGGACTTGAACTGATGCTGTACGGCCAGCTGGCCGCCGCGGTGTTCATGTGGTTTTTCTCGCTTTATGTGGCCGCCCGTTCTGTCGGATCTACCGTGTGGCGTTTTCTATTTCAGACTCTCGGCAGTTTGTTGCCTGCTTCTGTCGCGCTTGCCGCCGCATGGCAGGTGTCGGTCTTTTTCTCCGCAGAGCCGCTTCTGGCGCTTGTTTCAGCCGCGGGCACCGGTCTGTCGGTTTATCTGCTTATTAATCTGCGATCTTCGGTGCAGCAGGATCTGTTTTCGGGTTGTAAGCGGAATCAGAACTGATTTCTTGTGATTATTTAAGTTTTTTTGTAACTTTGCGCACACAGATATTCACTCACAAACAAAATGAGCTATAGCATTCTCGATTTGCTTTGCCTGCTTGGTGCTGTCGGCCTTTTCCTTTATGGAATGAAGGTGATGAGCGAGGGCCTGCAGAAAGCAGCCGGCGACCGCCTGCGTAACATTCTTGGAGCCATGACACGCAATCGGCTCACAGGTACTATAACCGGTTTTATTATCACGGCCCTTATTCAGTCTTCGTCAGCATCGACTGTGATGGTGGTGAGTTTCGTCAATGCCGGACTGATGACCCTGGCGCAGTCCATGGCGGTGATAATGGGCGCCAACGTCGGAACAACATTTACGGCATGGGTGATAGCCTTGTTCGGATTCAAAGTCAATATGTCGGCTTTCATGTTGCCGCTGATCGGTATTGCAGTGCCGCTTCTGTTTGCATCGAGCTCGCGCAAGAAGTCTATCGGCGAATTCCTTATCGGCTTCGCTTTCCTGTTCATGGGACTTGATCTGATCAGTAAGTATGTGCCTGATTTGCAGAGTAACCCAGAAATGTTCGCTTTCTTGCAGCATTATACCGGCATGGGCTTTGGCTCTGTGCTGACATTCTGCATTGTCGGCATGGTGCTCACGATGATCATCCAGTCGTCGGCCGCGACCTTCGCCATCACACTGATCATGTGCAGCAAAGGCTGGATTTCGTTTGATCTGGCCTGTGCGATAGTGCTCGGCGCTAACATCGGCACCACTATCACACCGCTGCTCGCTTCAATGAGCGGTAATGTCGCAGCCAAGCGTACGGCAATGGGGCATTTGCTGTTCAATGTGCTCGGCATTGTGTGGTTATTGCCGTTGTTCATGCCGTTTGTCGAGCTGAATGTGTGGCTGACCGAAGCCATCGGCCAAGGCAATCCTGAGCAGCTGTA
Source organism: uncultured Porphyromonadaceae bacterium (assembly GCA_947177135.1). GTDB lineage: Bacteria > Bacteroidota > Bacteroidia > Bacteroidales > Muribaculaceae > UBA3263. Next base: position 9,579 of record CAMWTI010000034.1, read on the forward strand.
TCGCTTTGTGAGCGAGATAGAGATGACACAACCGGACCTTTATAACCATCTGTTTGACAACTCTCTGCCGGCAAATCATCCGATTGTTGCGCAAATCGGAGCCATGCAGGTGAGCGTGTCGTTCGGCATGTCGCTGTTCCATACGGTCTATAACATAATCAACCTGTCGATAATGATATGGATGACGGGGCTGTATGTGAAAGTCGTGGAAAAGATCATTCCGGCCAAGAAGAACGAAGAGGAAGAATTTTCGCTTAAATATATCGGCGGCGTCCTTGTCAGCGCTTCAGAACTTAATGTTGCTCAGGCCGAAAAGGAAGTGGCGGTGTTTGCCCGCCGTGTTGACCGAATGATAGGAATGGCTCATGATCTGCTTCACATAAAGCCTAATTCCAAGGAATTCAATCAGCTGTATTCAAGGCTGGAGAAGTATGAGGATATTTCTGACCGCATGGAAAAGGAAATTGCAGACTTCCTTAACCGCACAAGCCAGGGGCGCCTGTCGAATGAAAGTAAACACCGGGTGGCATCTCTTTTCAACATAAATTCCGAAATCGAATCTGTTGGCGACGGCTGCAATAATTTCGGACGTGTGCTGTCACGCAAGCAGCAGGTCAATGTGGAGTTCACCGACACTATAGTCGAAAATATCGACGGTATGTTTGTGCTGGTCGCCGAAGCCATGAACGGAATGCTCGACATGCTTGACAATATAGAGAACGTAAAAGAGGATCAACTGATGGCCGCCTACAACAAGGAGCGTGAAATCAACAATATGCGGAATCAGTTGCGCTCTGAAAATGTGCAGAACATCAACGACGGACTTTATGACTATCAGGCCGGCATATTCTATATGGATGCCGTGGCTGATCTTGAAAAAGTCGGAGATTATATAATAAATGTAGTGGATACTCTTCGTGATTCCATGACAAGGAAGACGATTTGAAAATACATAAATGAAAGTAAATAAGATGAACAAAATAGCAACATCCTTTCTCTTCATGTCCATGGCTTCTGTCGCCGTGGCCGAAGTGCTGACGCCGGCACAGGCTTTACAGCGCGCAGGCGCGCAGCTTCGTGTCGCTTCTATGTCAGGACAATTGGCCGAGGTCACACCTGCCATGACAGTCCATGCCGCAGATCACAAGCCGGCTCTTTACGTGTTTGGCGCCTCGGAGGCTATCGGCGGATTTGCCATTCTTTCAGCCGATGATCTGGCAGAACCCGTGCTGGGCTATTCTGACAGCGGCAATTTCTCGGTCGCGGATATTCCGGACAATATGCAGGCCTGGCTGGATTTCTATGCGTGGGAGATCGCATCCGCACGAAGTCGAGCCGGTGAAATGACTGACAATGGCGCCGCCATAAGGATGGTCAGACCGGAACGTACTCCGATCGATCCCATCTGCACTACAAAGTGGAATCAGGATGCTCCATACAACAATATGTGTCCGAAGGAAGGTGCGGCAACCTGCTATACCGGGTGTGTGGCCACGGCAATGGCCCAGGTGCTCAAAACTTTTGAATATCCGGCAAAGTGTAATGGCGGTGAGTATACATACTCATATTTCCTTAATTATAATGACAAGGATCCTAATGCCGCCCGCCAGCTGACTCTGAATTATGACAATGTGAATTTCGACTGGGCTGAGATGCTGGATTCATATTCCGCGTCATCGACTGCTTCGCAACGTAAAGCTGTGGCCGATCTAATGTATGCCGTCGGCGTGGCGTCAGATATGACTTATGGAACACGCGTGTCAGGCGCGAATGGAGCGTACACGGCACAAGGACTGATAAGGAACTTTGATTACAGCCGCGATATGACGTATGAAATGCGCGAGTGGTATGATTTGCTCACATGGGAAGACATGATATATTCTATATTGAAAGGTGGTCATGCCGCTTTCTATACTGGAGAGAATTCAAATTCAAGCACTGACAGTGAAAAGGTCGGCGCGCATGCTTTTGTGGTCGACGGATATCGCGGTGACGGATTCTTTCATCTCAACTGGGGATGGGGCGGTGTTTCCGACGGTTACTTCCTTTTGTCGTCTCTTGATCCGGCCAGTCAGGGCATCGGCGGTTCTCTCTCAGGCTATAACTTCACTCAGAGCACGATTGTGAACATGAAGCCAAAAACATCTGAAAAGGTTGTGGCTCCGATCGTCTTTGCTCTTGTCCATGAACAGGAATTCGGAGTCTCGCCCACTACTGTGACTGCTTCGGCTTCGGCGCGTCTCACTTTCTCCGGAGGCTTTTATAATTTGAGTCCGGTATCGTTTACCAACGCGCGGTTCGCGACCAGGTATACTGCCGCAGACGGCACGCAGACATATGCTGACGGAGTTCAGCTCCTGCCGTCGCTTGTTCTGTATCTTGGTCCGGCGGATTTTGTATGTAAAGTCCCTGTGGGGCTGGCTGACGGGCGTTATATTGTAGAGCCGATGATGAAGTCGGGCAGTGGCAAATATTATGAAGTGCGTTGCGATGTCGGTGGATACGGACAGCTGATCGCCGATGTCTCGGGCTCGACAATAACCTTTACCAAGCCGCAGTATGCCTCTGTGGCTGTTGTTGAAGCTGATGTGCCTGCGACTATGTATGCCGGCACCCAATTCACTGTCAACGGATTGCTGGGCAATGATACCGACAAGTGGTATCTGGGAGGCCTGCGCGGCACGTTCCTGAACACTGGGTCTGTGTCGAAGGTTAACGAATCTTCTGCTGTGGTGGTGGACGTGGCTCCGTCTTCTGAATCTGACTTCTCGATGACGCTCAGTGTGCCGTCGGGTCTTTCCATTGGAAACTATAGATTCTGTCTGACGGATTATCGCGGAAATATTGTGTCGGATCTGTATGACATAGCCCTTTTGCCTAATCCTGGATTTGCTAATTTTGGAGCATCTTCTATAAAAGTGGAATCTGCCGCAGCGAATGAGCTTTGCTTTTCCGTTGAAGCGAGTGTCTCTACGGGATATTACACCGGGCCAGTCACAGTCGTTGTGCGCGGCAACAATGGTTCATCGGCCCGACAGTTTGTGTCACGTAATGTCAATATAAGTGCCGGCGAGAAAAAAACGATTAAAATAGAAGGAGATTATTCTGATGCCAATGTTGGCGAAACATATACGGCACAAGCGTTCGTTTCAGTCAACGGACAGAACCGCAGCCTGACCGATGCAGTCAGCTTCAGCATGTCTGATCCGGTTTCGTCCATAGAGTCGGTGGATGCTACGGATTCCATCGGTCCGGCTGAATATTTTGATCTTCAAGGCCGCCGTGTGGACAATCCGCGTCCCGGTTCGATATATTTCATGCGCCATGGCGCTCTCACTGTCAAGGTGAAATTGTGATATGGAATCCAGGCGACGATTGCTGATTGTCGGTGCCGGAGGGTTTATCGGCGGCTTCATTGCCGCCGAGGCTCTCCGTCGCGGTTTTGAAACGACGGTTGCCGTGAGGGCGTCCACATCGCGTTCGCGTCTGACGGATCCTGCGCTGACGTTTCTGGTGCTTGATTACGATGATCCGGCACAGATGGCCGATGCCATTGCGGAGCATCACAAGTGGGATTATGTCATATATAATCTCGGAGCTACAAAGTGTGCGAATTTCCGTGATTTCAATCGTGTTAATTTTGAGTATCTGCGTTCGTTTGTCACGTTGTTGCGCGAATCTGGACGCACACCCGAGAAATTCATCTATATGAGTTCGCTGTCGGCTGTCGGTCCGGGCGATGAAAAGGGTTATTCGCCGATAACGGAGCAGTCGTTGCCGTGTCCGGACACGCGCTATGGCCTGTCGAAAATCAAGGCTGAGCAATGGCTGGAGATCGCGTCGGGCATGCCGTGGATCATACTTCGTCCGACAGGTGTTTATGGACCGCATGAGCAGGATTATCTGATGATGATAAAGTCGATTGACTCTCACTTTGATTTCGGTGTTGGTTTCAGGAAACAGATGCTCACGTTCATATATGTGGAGGATCTGGTGCAGGCCATGTTTGCCGCGCTTGACAAGGCGCCGGTCAAGAAGCGCTATAATATCTCTGAGCCGAGAGCCTATACGCAGGCTGAATTCCGTGCCATTGTGGCCCGGTTGCTTGGCCGGAAACTGGTTGTGCCTTTGCGTCTGCCGTTGTGGGCGGTATATGCAGCGTCTGCTATCGCCGAAAAAATTGCGGCTTTGCGTGGAAAACCGTCAACATTGAATCGCGACAAATATAATATAATGCGCCAGCGCAACTGGACGTGTTCAACCGAGGCGGCTGCCGAAGACTTCGGATTTGTTGCCATGACATCTCTTGAGGAGGGTTTACGCAAAACAATAGATGCATATCGTGCATCGAAATGCTGATCGTAATATCTTGAAAATCAAAAGATAATGTATTTTGTTGAAAAATAATACAAAAAAAATCGCTGAAAAATTTGCACAACCCGAAAAAACGCCCTAACTTTGCACTCGCAAACGAGGAACAACGGTTCCTTGAGAAACAAAACAAGAAGGCTCCTTAGCTCAACTGAATAGAGCATCTGACTACGGATCAGAAGGTTACAGGTTTGAATCCTGTAGGAGTCACACGAAGCCCGATATCAAATGATGTCGGGCTTCATGTGTGTATATGCCATCGTTTTGTGAATGTGATTAAATTGTTGTATCTTTGTCATGAATTAATTAACTTTATATTATAACAACTTTATCACATTCTGTTTCTGAACCATGAAGAAAAGCATGATTCTCGCGGCTCTGTTGATGCTTGCGACTGCAGCCTGCACAGGTAGCGGTTCGCCATCGCCGGATCGTCAGGAGTGCCTGGATTTCCTTCAGGCATATCTGCCTACGCCTGACACGGCTGACAACTCTCTTGAATTTCTTGAAGCTAATGTTGACGCCGCTATCATGGCCCGCGCCGAAATGCCGTGGGGCAAGGATGTGCCTGAACGCGAATGGCGTCATTTCGTGCTTCCTATGCGTGTCAATAATGAGTGGCTTGATTCCTGCCGGATGGTGTTCTACAAGGAGCTGAAGCCTCGCGTCGAGGGATTGTCTATGAAAGATGCGATTCTGGAAGTGAACCATTGGTGTCATGAAAAAGCCACTTATCAGCCGTCTGACGGCCGCACGCATTCCCCGCTGATGACAGTGTATACTCATCTTGGCCGCTGTGGCGAGGAGTCGACATTTGCTGTCGCCGCTCTCCGTTCGGTAGGCATTCCTGCGCGTCAGGTCTACACTCCGCGTTGGGCGCACACTGACGACAATCATGCCTGGGTTGAGGCATGGGCCGACGGACAATGGTGGTTTCTTGGCGCATGCGAGCCTGAGCCGGTGCTTAATCTCGGATGGTTCAACTCTGCCGCAGCGCGCGGCGTGCTGATGAACACCCGAGTTATCGGGGCTGACTATGACGGTCCGGAAGAGGTGCTGGTGCGTACAGACAAGTATGTCGACATCAACGTGACTTCCAATTATGCTGAAACAGATACTCTTCACGTTACGGTGCTTAATGCCGACGGCACTCCTGCCGATGGTGCGGAAGTGACATTCCGTCTCTATAATTACGGAGAATTCTATCCTATAGCCAGGAAGACCGCCGATGCCGACGGACGCGCATATCTGATTGCCGGTCTTGGCGACATGGTGGTGTGGGCGGCTGACGGAAAAGGCAGTTTTGCGTATGCAAAGTCGCGTCCGGGCAATTCAGTGACCCTCACAGTCGGTGACTGCTCCAGGGAGGCCGAGATGGATATTGTGCCCCCTGTGGCGGGAGGCTCGACTCCAGATGTGACACCCGAACAGGTTGCTGAAAACGAGCGTCGCAAAGCTTATGAGGATTCGCTGCGCACTGCCGAGCCTTTCCGTCATGCCGTGCTTGACGAGTTCATCGCCTCTGTGCCTGAGGCAGAACGCAGCCGGGCTGAGGCGCTTGTGGCCTCGCTCAGCGATAAGGATCGCCGCGATGTGACTATGGAGGTGCTTCGTGATCACTTCACCGCTCCTGTGGCCGATACTGAACTTTATCGTGACTATATTCTTTGTCCGCGGGTGGCGTCGGAGGAACTGTCTCCCTGGCGCGGTTTCTTTGCAGAGACACTGTGTGCGGGCGACTCCGCCGATATCTTCCGCGCCAATCCTGAACTTTGGGGCGAGTGGGTGCGTGCCAATATCGACGGTTCGATGGAGTGGTATCCGGCATCGCTTACTCTGCATCCTGCCACGATGTGGAAGCAGCGCCGAGGCAATGCGCGCTCGCGCGATATTTTCTTTGTGGCCGGTGCTCGCGCGCTTGGCATTCCGGCGCGGATTGATCCGGTTACTTCTCAGACCCAGTGGGCCGATGCTTCAGGTAATTGGAACACTGTAGACTTTAATCCGTCGCAGACCGAGGTTCCGGTTGCCGCAAAGGGACGTCTGAAGCTTACTTACAGCAAGGTTGGTCGCATTGATGATCCAAAGTATTACACCAACTTCACCATTTCGCGCATTACTCCGGAAGGCGTTCCTTCGTTGCTGGAATATCCTGAGAACTGCACCTGGAGTCAGATGTTTGCCAATGGCACCGAGCTTGACGCCGGAAACTATATGCTTGTGACCGGACAGCGTCTGGCCGACGGCACCGTGCTTGCCCGCAACTCTTTCTTCACAGTTGAACCCGAAAAGACTGTGACCGTGCCTCTCGGCATCCGTCAGGATAATTCGGCAGTACAGGTGATCGGATCGTTCAATGCCGAGAATCTATATGAGCCTGCCGATGGCTCAGGCGCACGTTCGCTGCTGAGCACCGCCGGACGCGGATACTATGTCGTTGGTCTGATTTCGCCCAATCATGAGCCTTCGGCCCATGCTCTGAACGATCTGATCGCCGAAGCGCCTGAACTTGAAAAGTGGGGCCGCTCGATTATCATGCTTTTTGATACTCCAGAGGCTATGGCCCGGTTTGACGCCGACCGATTCAAAGGGTTGCCTTCGAATGTCACGTTCGGAACTGACATAGATGGGAAAATATCGGCTGAACTTACTGAAAATCTCAAACTTGCCGCTGGAGACCGTCCGGTCATCGCTGTGGTTGACTCGTTTAACCGCGTGCTCTTCGTCATCCAGGGCTATAACATTGGCCTTGGCCACCGTCTGCTGCAAATTACAGAGAAATTATGAAGCGATTAATGTTTGCGATCAGCATCCTTGCGGCCTCATTGGCCGCAGGGGCTGTTGATTCTGGTTCGCAGGTGATTCCAAAGCCGCTGTCAGAGCAGTTTTCCTATGGCAAAGAGTTTGTGCTGACGTCTAAAGCGGTGATTGCCGCTGATCCGCGACTCGCCGCCCAGGCCGACTATCTGGCATCGGCGCTCGGGGCTCCTACCGGCTGGGATCTGCCGGTTAAAATCGGATTGAAGAAGGGCGCAATATTGTTGACGGTCGACACTGTGGCCGCTCCGCGTGCCGAAGGATACAGACTCACTGTTACTCCGAAGGGTGTGACTATCGCAGCTCACGATCCGGCAGGCGCGTTTTATGGCATTCAGACGCTGTTGCAATATTTCCCTTCGCAAATCTATTCCGCGACCCGTCAGAAAGGCATTGACTGGTCTGTTCCGTCGGTTGTGGTCGACGATGCTCCAGATTATCCTTTCAGAGCCATGATGCTTGACGCTGCACGATATTATTATGAGCCGGAATATGTGAAGCGCTTTATTGACATTATGGCTGCCTATAAGCTCAACAAGCTTCAGTTTCACTTTATCGACGATTGTGGCTGGCGCATGGAGAGCAAAAAGTATCCATTGCTGACTGAAGTCGGCGCGTGGGCCGGCGAGGGAGCCGACAGGCTCGGCGGGTTTTATTCGCGTCAGGATATTGCCGATATTATAGAATATGCCGCGGTGCGCGGGGTTGAAGTGATTCCTGAAATCGAGTTTCCGGCCCACTTCCTTGCCGCCATTGTGGCATATCCATGGCTTGGCTGTACCGGCGAGATCCATTCTGTGCCGCGTCAGCACTTTATCAGCCGCGATCTGATCTGTCCGGGAAAGGAAACTTCGCTTACTTTTCTGCGCGACATTCTTGATGAGACTGTGGAGCTGTTTCCAAGCCCATATATCAATATAGGCGGAGACGAGGCTGTGTATTCCCGGTGGGAGGAGTGTCCGGATTGTCAGGCGCTGATGAAACGTGAGGGTCTGACAAAGGCTTCTGAACTTCAGGGTTGGCTAACCAATAAGGTGGCCGGATGGATGAAGGAGCGTGGACGCACTGTGATCGGCTGGGAGGAGATAGTGCTCCGAGGCGATGTCGAGACTCCGGTGACGGCGCTGGTATGGCATAATCCGGCTGATTCCACTGCTGTGTCGCGCGGTGGCCGCCATAAGGTCATTCTGACTCCGGCTTCGCATTTGTATTTCGATTTCCCGGAAAGCGGGCTTCCAGGAGAGCCAAAACATGCGACGTGGATGCCGCCTGTGTCGGTGGAGAAGGCTTACACTATGCCTTTGGAAGATTATTCGCCAGAGGGGTGTGTGATCGGCGTGCAGGGCAGTATGTGGAGCGATCAGTTCATTCACGGAACTTTGTTGCAGGATATTCCTGCGATTAATGAGAACCGTTCGATGCAGTATGTCGAGCATTTTGTCATGCCGCGCATGCTTGCATTGTCTGAACTGGCATGGACTCCGAAGTCAAAACGGGAGTGGATTGATTTTCACGACCGCATGGGGTCGCACTTCAATCGGCTTGAGGCTATGGGTGTGAATTACCGTGTGCCGGTGCCGGAGGTTGAATCGCGCACAGTTAATCCTGATGGCACTGTGACTTTCGAGCTGATGCAGAATGTGGCTGGCGCGACGATACGCTACACCACTGACGGTACATGGCCTACTCGTCATTCGGCTGTGTATTCCGGTCCGGTGACTGTTGATAAGCCTTATAAATTCATGGCTATCAATATGATGTCGCCGCGCCATTATTCGTTGCCATTGATGGAGGTGCGTGACTATGCGGAGTATTCGGATCTGGGTACGTTTACTGCCGAGTGGACTGAGAAGCATGTGCCGACCAGCCCGACCAAGCTTCGCACTGACTGCACAGGCAAAATTTCGGGCAATGGGAGGTTTATCATCACTTTTGTGCCTGAATCGGGAGCTGACCGGCTTCAGACTTCTACTCTTGAACTCTACAAGCGTGATGAGCTGATTGCCAGGGTGGAGCGTTCGGAGTTCGAGGCCGGAGCCACATATGATGTCGAGGTTGATTGTTTTGAGGCCGGTACGCCTTTCACACTGGTATATGAGGCTGTTTCTACAGGCGGCACTGATTCCCAGGGGCTGATCTTTATCAGAAAGGCTGACTGAGTTCGTATAATGCATAGAAATAATAACGCTGTGTTCAAATTTTGAGCACAGCGTTATTATTTGGTTCAGAGATTTCTGGATTGGGGGATTACTTCACTTCCTCGAAGTCTACGTCGGTGACGTGGCCTTCGTCATTGGCTCCGGGTGTCGGGCCGCCGGCTTGTGCGCCACCTTGTTGTTGTTGGGCTTGAGCCTGCGCGTTGAGGATGTCTTGCTGGGCTTGTCCGAAAGCGGTCTCGATTTCTTTGATGGCAGCTTCGATGGCAGTGACGTCTTGAGACTTGTGGGCGTCTTTGAGTTTCTGGAGGGCGCTTTCGATGACGGCTTTTTTGTCGGCCGGGATTTTGTCGCCCAGTTCGCCAAGCTGTTTCTCGGTCTGGAAGATGATGGAGTCAGCTTTGTTGATGGTGTCGACGCGTTCTTTTTCTTTTGCGTCGGCGGCAGCGTTGGCTTCGGCTTCTGATTTCATGCGCTGGATTTCGGCGTCGGTCAGGCCGCTCGAAGCTTCGATGCGTATGCTCTGTTCTTTGCCGGTGGCTTTGTCTTTTGCGCTGACGTTGAGGATGCCGTTGGCGTCGACTTCAAATGTCACTTCGATCTGCGGGATGCCGCGGGGTGCGGGTGCGATGCCGTCGAGGTGGAATTTGCCGAGAGTCTTGTCGTCTTTGGCCATGGGGCGTTCGCCCTGGAGCACGTGGATTTCAACAGACGGCTGGTTGTCGGCAGCTGTTGAGAAGACTTCGCTTTTGCGGGTCGGGATGGTGGTGTTGGCTTCGATCAGTTTGGTCATCACGCCGCCGAGGGTTTCGATGCCGACTGACAGGGGCACAACGTCGAGCAGGAGCACGTCTTTGACGTCGCCGCTGAGCACTCCGCCCTGGATTGCGGCACCGATTGCCACCACTTCGTCAGGGTTTACGCTCTTGTTGGGTTCTTTGCCGAATATTTCTTTGACTTTCTGCTGGATGGCAGGGATTCGGGTTGAGCCGCCGACGAGGATCACTTCGTTGATTTCGGCCGGGGTGAGTCCGGCGTCCTGCATGGCTTTGCGGCAGGGTTCGACAGTGGCCTGGATGAGACGGTCGGCCAGTTGTTCGAATTTGGCGCGTGTGAGTGTCTTGACCAGGTGTTTTGGCATGCCGTTGACGGGCATGATGTATGGCAGGTTGATTTCGGTGGATGTTGTGCTGGAGAGTTCGATTTTAGCTTTTTCGGCAGCTTCTTTGAGTCGCTGCATAGCCATCGGATCTTTGCGCAGGTCCACTCCTTCGTCTTTGAGGAATTCATCGGCGAGCCAGTCGATGATCACGTGGTCGAAGTCGTCGCCGCCGAGGTGGGTGTCGCCGTTGGTAGATTTTACTTCAAAGACACCGTCGCCGAGTTCGAGGATGGATATGTCGAATGTGCCGCCGCCAAGGTCGAATACCGCGATTTTCTGGTCGCTTCCCTGTTTGTCGAGTCCGTATGCCAGTGCAGCGGCGGTGGGTTCGTTGACGATTCGGCGCACTGTGAGTCCGGCAATTTCTCCGGCTTCTTTGGTGGCCTGGCGCTGTGCGTCGTTGAAGTATGCCGGCACTGTGATGACAGCTTCGCTGATGGTTTGTCCGAGGTAGTCTTCGGCGGTTTTCTTCATTTTCTGGAGAATCATTGCCGAGATTTCCTGTGGGGTGTATTCTCTTCCGTCGATGTCGACGCGGGGGGTGTTGTTTGCGCCGCATACGACTTTATAGGGCATGCGTTTGATTTCGTCGGACACCTGCTGGCAGTTTTCGCCCATGAAGCGTTTGATTGAGTATACTGTGCGGGTGGGC
>CAMWTI010000035.1 GCA_947177135.1 uncultured Porphyromonadaceae bacterium
TATGACACAGCCCTGAACACCATCATGGAGTGTGTCGACAAGATCCGCGACACGGCCACATCTCACGAACGCCTGTTTTTCATCGAGGTGATGGGCCGCGACGCCGGTTTCCTGGCTCTGAACGGCGCCATCGCCACCGGAGCCGAGGCCGCAATCATCCCGGAGATCTCGACCGAGGTCGACCAGCTGGCCGAACTGATCCAGAACGGTTTCCGCAAGAGCAAGAACTCTTCGATCGTGCTGGTGGCCGAAAGCCCGATTACCGGCGGAGCCATGGCTCTGGCCGAACGCGTGAAAAATGAGTATCCCGACTATGACGTGAGAGTATCGATTCTCGGACACCTGCAGCGCGGCGGATCGCCCACTGCCACAGACCGCATCCTGGCCTCGCGCATGGGTGCCGCCGCGATCGACGCGCTGCTCGAGGACCAGCGCAACGTGATGATCGGCGTGGTCAACGACGAGATTGTCTATGTGCCCTTCTCAAAGGCCATCAAAAACGACAAACCGATCAACCGCACTCTGCTCGAGACCCTTCGCCGACTCTCTATCTGATCCTGACCAGAAATGACATTGTGGAAAAAAATCAAGGAAATGTCGGCAATGCCGACATTTCCGGTTTTGCTGGCCCTGTGTGCCGCACATTCGCTCAACGACCTGCTGCAGTCGGTGATCACAGCAGTGTATCCGATGCTCAAAGACGACCTCGGCCTTGACTTCGCCCAGATCGGACTCATCACGCTGGTCTATCAGATAGCGGCGTCGATTTTCCAGCCGGCTGTGGGTTATGCGTTTGACCGCCGTCCGTTCGTGTGGAGCCTTCCGGCCGGAATGGTGAGCACCTCGGCCGGCATAGCGCTGTTTGCGCTGAGCGACACGATGGCGGGGATTCTGCTGGCGGTGTTTCTGGTGGGCATCGGATCGGCCACTCTCCACCCTGAGGCATCGCGCATCACTTCGCTGGCCGGACGGGCCAGGCGCGGCTTCGCGCAGTCGATATTTCAGGTGGGCGGCAATTTCGGCGGCTCCATCGGTCCGCTGCTGGTGGCGTTTATCGTGGCTCCTCACGACCGCCGCCACGTGCTCTGGTTTCTGATTTTCGCGGCGCTGTGTTTCGCGGCCATGAGGCCGATATGCCGGTGGTATCGCGGTTATCTCGACCACATAAAAGCCCATCCCGAGAACCACCGGCGGCAACTGCCGCTGCCGCTGTCGCGGCGGCGGACATTGTTTGCCATCGGAGTGATCGTGGTGCTGATCTTTTCGAAATATATCTATATGGCGTCACTATCGAGCTACTATACGTTCTATCTGATCGAGCGTTTCGGGGTCAGCGTCAAGACGTCGCAGATTTTCCTGTTTATCTTTGTGGTATCGACGGCGGCGGGCACTCTGGTGGGCGGTCCTGTAGGCGACCGCTACGGACGCAAACCGGTGATCTGGATCTCCATTCTGGGCACTGCGCCATTCTCGCTGCTTCTGCCTCACGTCGGGCTGGGATGGACGGCCGCGCTCAGTTTCTGCGCCGGCTTCATGCTCTCGTCGGCCTTCCCGGCCATACTGCTTTATGCCCAGGAGCTTCTGCCCACGAAGTTAGGAATGATCTCAGGATTGTTTTTCGGCTTTGCCTTCGGAGTCGGCGGTATCGCTTCGGCCGTGCTCGGCGACTTTGCCGACGTCTATGGCATCGAATCCATCTATCGTGTCTGCGCCTACATGCCGCTGCTCGGCATAGTGGCATGCTTGCTCCCAGACTTGCACAACCGTCCTTTGCCGGCATAGCGGAAGGAGTAGAGAATCAAAAGAGAATCTGGAGGCGGCCCTGAATGGTGTGGACGTGACGGTCGCGCTGGACTGATGAGGCCGAGACGTCGGTGTAGGAGTAGCGGAGACGGGCCACTACGTATTTGTTGATATAGTAGTTGAGTGTGACGTTGTAGTCACCGGCTTTGCCGCCGCTGATGTGTGAGCGTCCGGCATTGGCGTCGGTGTAGTTCCATCCGGCCACGAGTTCCAGAGTGCCTTTGCCGGGAGTGGCGAGTCCGGCGTCGGCGTGTGAATATGCATAGCTTCTGTCACCGACGAGAAGGCAACGCAGGTGGGCATAGCCGCCATGAGCCTGGTAGGACGGGAGGCCGTGGCCTCGGACCACGTTCATATAGTAATACTGTCCCTCGAAGGCGAGCCGGCTTTTTGCCAGTACGATCTCGGGCGAGAGTTTGAATACGCCTTTGGAGTCGGAGATGTCAGCCCCGAGCATATCGACCGATGCCACGCGGGTGGGAAATCCGGCCTTGAAGTCGAAGTAGCCTGGCGAGGTGACTCCGTCGGCGCGCTTGTGGAGTGCGGTCTGATACCAGAGTGAGAGTCCGAGCTGGGTAACGCATCCGTTGTCGGTCGTCGGACGATAAACGAAGCGCGTGATGGCGCCGCCGGATATACGACCCTGATCATTGGAGCGGGTGGTGAGCGATGTTCCGGCCACCATGGCGCTGACTCCCCAGAAGATTCTGGGCTTGTCCATCACATACATCAGCCCCATGTTACGTCCGGTAGCGGCGAAATAAGTGTCGGGGACCGGAGCTTCCATTTCGGGTTTCATGGAGCTTGAGGTGGCGGCATTGAGGCCGAACTGGTGGACAAAGTATCCGAGGCGCAGCAGGTTCTGATCGTTGAACGAGTATTGCATATAGACGTCTTTGAGTCCGATTTTTCCGAATGAGTAGCCGACGTCGATCTTTCCATACCATTTTCCATAGGTGGCTTTCACGCCCATGCGAATGTCGGGAATGGAGACTCCGTCGGAAAATCCGTCGGTATCGGGCATATAGACCGCGCCGTCAAACAGCAGACGGCCCGTTGGCCTGATCGAGAACTTGGGTTCGGATGAATTGTCGCCGGCATAGGTTGCCGGCATTGCGGCGGTGACGCACAGGGCCGCGATTGCAAGACGAATTACTTTCATTGTGTTTTATGTTTTTATGGTTGAAAGTGAGTTTATCACCCAAACACCGGCGGTCGTTAAAAATATCGAAAAAATGTTGTTAAACATATTTTACAACTTTCACCAGCGGGATCGGTTTTATCTGATGTCGGAAGACAACAAAAAATAATCCTCATATTTCAACCATCCCTAAAAACGATTTACGATGAAAAAATCAGTCATCACGATGATCTGGCTGCTGGCAGCCGCATCGCCCGCCCTTTTGTCGGCACAGGCCCAGCGCCAACAGGATTTCAAAGACAAATATAAACTGACGGAGGCTGTGGTGCTGAGCCGCCACAACATCCGGTCGCCACTGAGCGACAGCAACAGCGATCTCGGCCGTATGACTCCGCACAAGTGGCATGACTGGAGCGCCGGCAAAAGTGAACTGACGCTGCGTGGCGGCGCTCTGGAGACAATGATGGGGCAGTATTTCCGCAAATGGGCTGTGGATGCCGGGCTGTTTCCAGAGAATCACGCTCCGTCGGCCGATGACGTTAATGTCATCGCCAATTCGATGCAACGGTGCATAGCCACTGCGCAGTATTTCGCGTCGGGGTTCATGCCTGTCGGCGGCATCGAGGTTATTCACCGCTACACGCCCAGCCAGATGGATCCGCTGTTCAATCCGCAACTCACCAAGGTCAATCCTGAATTCGTCGCCACAGCCATGAAGCAGATCGAGGCGATGGGCGGCAAGAAAGGCATTGTCGGCATCAACGAGTCCATAGCACCTGATTATGCGCTGATAGAAGAGGTGCTCGATGTTGAGAATTCGCCTATGGCCAAGTCGGGCGATAAGAAACTCGACGCCCTGAAGAACTATCAGACGGAGATCGTGCTGGAGAAGTTTCAGGAGCCTAAGATGAAGAGCGGTTCGGCGCTGAAGGACCTGAACTCGGCAAGCGATGCCTTCATTCTGCAATATTATGAAGAGCCGGATAGTGTGACGGCAGGTTTCGGCAAGAAGCTGACGCGCGAGCAGTGGGCGCAGATAGCTCATGTGAAAGACACGTATCAGGACGTGCTTTTCACTGCTCCGATCGTGGCCGTCAACGTGGCCCGTCCGCTGATACAGTACATGTATGACGAACTGCGGTCGCCCTCTCGGAAGTTCACTTTTCTGGTGGGTCATGACAGCAACCTCTCTGCCGTGGCCACAGCGCTGGGCGTGGAGGAATACGAGCTTCCCGACGCAATAGAGAAGAAGACGCCGATCGGGTCCAAGATAGTGATAGAGAAGTTTGTCGACGCCGACGGCCAGGAGTGGGCTGACATCAACATTGTCTATCAGAGCATCGATCAGCTGCGGCAGATGCAGTTGCTCGACCTGAATAATCCGCCGAAGATCTATCCTCTGACTCTTAAAGGAGTGGAGCGAAATGCCGACGGTCTTTACCGGATGGCCGACGTGGCCGACCGTTTCGAGGCCGCCCTTGCCGCCTACGACGCGATCTGATCAGTCGTGGCGCGAGGGGTCGCAAATGTCGGCCGGCCAGACTTCCTTGAAGGCGAATGTACGTCCGGCAATGACGATGTGGCCGGACGGGAGGACGCTGCCGATGGCTCCGCTGAAACGGTGGCCGTCGGCAGTGATCCATGGCCATATGCCCGAGCCGCGCCAGAGGCGCGCGCGATAGGCGGCGGGGAGTCCGGGGTCATGGAGCAATTCCATGAGGCGGCTGCGGATGCCGAGGGCAATTCGTTCGACGGGAAATTCGCGGCCCGCAATCTGTGCCATTGACACGGGGTTTGGAGCCGGGGAGCGGAATTCGGTCTGGTTTACGTTCAGTCCGATGCCGACAATGGAGCGGCTGACGGCGCGTCCGGCCAGTGAGTTTTCGATCAGTATTCCACAGATTTTGCGGTCGCCCACATATATGTCGTTGGGCCATTTGACTTTAGCGCCCTGTATCTGATAGTCGTCAAGAGTGATGGCGACGGCGAGCGCGGCGGCCATGGATATGGAGAACTGGGCCGTGACGTCGATTCCGACCGGGCGCAGCAGCACCGACATGGTTACGTTGCGTCCGGGTTCGGCTTCCCATGAAGCGCCCCGCTGTCCGCGTCCGGCGCTCTGTCTCCGGGCCATGACGGTGTGGCCGTGTGGGGCGTCGGCGGGTATGGCGGAGTTTGTCGACTCGCATTCGTCGAGTATGGTTATTATGGTTTCCTGTTCCATCGTGCGTTCTGAAGGTCGGCCATTCGTTGTTCGGCGGAGTTGTCGGCCGGTTGCCAGAAGCGGGTATCGGCCAGGCGATCGGGAAGGAACTGCTGCGGGACGAAGTGTCCGGGGTAGTCGTGGGCGTATTTATAGTCAGCGCCATAGCCCATTTCTTTCATGAGGGCGGTGGGGGCATTGCGCAGGTGGAGCGGAACTGGGAGGTCGCCGGTCTGTTCGACTGCGGCGAGTGCGGCTCCGATGGCAGCATAGGCGGAGTTGCTTTTTGGGCTTGCAGCGAGGTATATAGTGCATTCGGCCAGTGGGATCCGTCCTTCCGGCCATCCGATTTTCATAATGGTGTCAAATGTGGCGTTTGCCAGGAGGAGGGCATTGGGGTTTGCCAGGCCGATGTCTTCGGCCGCGACGATGACCAGCCTCCGGGCAATGAATGCGGGATCTTCGCCGGCGGCCACCATCCTGGCGAGCCAGTAAACGGCGGCGTCGGGGTCGGATCCGCGAATGCTTTTGATGAATGCGGAGATGATGTCATAGTGCATTTCTCCGCCTTTGTCATAGGCGGCGGGGTTTTCCTGAAGTCGCTCGGTTACGGTGGCATCGCTGATGATCAATGGTTTGCCGGCGGGAGTGCTTTGTTCGAGCAGGTCGATGATGTTGAGCAGTTTCCGGGCATCGCCTCCTGCGAAGCGGAAGAGCGCGTCGGTGCTTTCGACCCGCGTTTCTGTCTGGCTCAGCACTTGGTCGGAAGCAAGGGCATGGTCCAGAAGGGCCTGCATTTCGGAGGCATCGAGCGGGCGGAGAGTGTAGACCTGCGCGCGGCTAAGCAGCGGGCGTATGACTTCGAAAGACGGGTTTTCGGTTGTCGCTCCGATGAGTGTGACGACTCCGCTTTCGACGGCACCGAGAAGGCTGTCCTGCTGGCTTTTGCTGAAGCGGTGGATTTCGTCGATGAAGAGTATCGGCCGTGCCGTTGCAAACATGCTCCGCTGGTCGGCACGACATCTGTCGAGCACTTCGCGTACATCTTTCACTCCGGCGCTTACGGCCGAGAGGGTGTAGAACGGGGCGTTGGTTGTGTTGGCGATTATGCGGGCCAGAGTGGTTTTTCCCACTCCAGGCGGTCCCCATAGAATGAAGCTACTGACTTTCTGCTGCTCGATCATCCGGCGCAGGATCGATCCGGGGCCGACGAGATGTGTCTGGCCTATGTAATTTTCAAGCGACGCGGGTCGCATTCGTTCAGCAAGAGGCGGGAGCATTTTTCAAGCGGAGGTTGTTATTATCGAATACAATTATTTCAGAATCAAGCATCTGCCGGATCACATCGGCGAGTTGCGCTGCCGGATGTGCCATCTCGGCTGCCAGATCGGCCAGGGCGATTCCGTCGGGGAAGCGGCTGATGACATACAGGATCCGATCCTTGAGCGGCGGGAGCGCGTGATCAGTTGGCGGCGTTTTGCGTGATCGGCACACGTCGCAGCATCCGCATTCCGAGGCTGATGTTTCGCCGAAGTAGCGTAGTATGGTCGCCGCGCGGCAAGCGTCGGAGTCGAATACGAAACGGGTCATGGCCTGGATGCGCATCTGCATGCGGCGGCGCATGTTGTCATAGACGGCAGGCGAGAGTTCGATGTATCTGGAGCAGATGCGTCGTGACGGGAAGTAGATGAACGGTGTCTGGCGTCGGGGCACATAGTTAATTATACGCGCGCGCGCGAGGGAAAGGAGCGAACGGTAAACCGTGTCGGCGGGGAGGTGCATTTCGGCCGCGATCGCCGTTTCTGTTATCTGCACATAGTCGGCGAATATGCCGGGGCAGTTGCGCAGGAGATACATGAGCAATTCGTCGTCGTCGTGGTCCAGACGGAGATCATATATCTCTTGTTTTGTGACGGTTACGATGACCCGAGCACGAGCGTCGGCGTCTTCGTCGAATTCGATGTATCCGGCTCGAGTGAGAATCTGGAGCGCGGATCGCACAGGCGCCGGCCGCAGTTTCTGCCGGTGGCAGAAGAGATTGAAGTCGAAGTCGAACACTTTGTTATAGCCTTCGCCCAAAGCCAGGTCGATGAAGATGCAGGCGCTGTCATAGACGGCGGCGATGAATTCCTTGGGAGGGAATGCTTCGGAGAGTCTGCGGGAGAGAGATGCTTTGTCGGCCGGGGAAGCGAGCACGACGGCAAATGCGGGTTTTCCGTCGCGTCCGGCCCGTCCGGCTTCCTGATAGTATTCTTCGAGGGAGGACGGGAGGTCATAGTGCACGACGACTCTGACGTCCGGTTTGTCGATGCCCATTCCGAATGCGTTTGTGGCCACCATTATCCGGAGATGTCCGTCTTTCCACAATTGCTGCCGTTGAGATTTTTCTTCGGGAGCGAGTCCGGCGTGGTAGAATCCGGCAGATATTCCAGCAGCAGTGAGAGCGTCGGCGATCTCGCGTGTCCGTTTTCGGGACCGGACATAGACGATTCCGGATCCGGGGACGGCTTTCAGGATTGTGAGGAGTCGCTGTGGTTTGTTGTCGCCATGCCTGACGACATAGCTGATGTTAGGTCTGGCGAATGATTTGCGGAATATCGCCGACTGTTGTCTGAAGAGCAGTCGTCGGCTGATGTCGTCGACCACTTCGGGTGTTGCGCTTGCGGTGAGCGCAAGCACCGGCGCATCGGGGAATATGCGCCTGACTCCGGCGATGTTGAGATAACTGGGGCGGAAGTCATAGCCCCATTGGGAGATGCAGTGGGCTTCGTCGACAACGATGAGGCTCACGTCGAGATCCTTGAGTTCCTGGAGAAATTGCGCGGAGGCGAGTTTTTCGGGGCTGAGATAGAGTAATTTTATTCGTCCGAGCGCGGCTTTCTGCATTGCGAGGCGGCGTTCGGCATAGGTCATTCCGGAGTTTATGCATGCTGCCGGCACGTCGATCCGGCGGAGGTTGTCGACCTGGTCCTTCATCAGTGCGATCAGCGGGGTCACGACCAGAGTGATTCCGGGGAGCATCAGCGCGGGGACCTGAAATGTGATTGATTTTCCTCCTCCGGTCGGCAACAATCCGATGGTGTCGGCACCGTCCAGGACCGATGCGATAATTTCGGCCTGGAGCGGTCGGAATCCGTTATGCCCCCAGTGCCTGCGGAGAACGCCGACAGGCTCTGCGGGGTCAATCATCGAATTTTATGTTTTTGACCAGCAGCTGAATCGGCGAATCGGCGGCGTGGTGTTTGTTTTCTTCGATGGTGTAGACGACGGTGAACGGTTTGCCGTCGTGTATGCGGTCAAACATTCCTGCGGCGTTGAATGCGATGCCGTTGACGGTTACAGACGGCGAGTCGCGGTGGATCATGTCGAGTTTTATGTGTTCGAGATGCTTTCCGACGATTTTGCTCGTTCCGGCATCGGTGACTCCCGAGGTCATGAATACGGGTTTGAGGTTTCCGGGGCCGAACGGGTTGAATTTTCTGAGTGCGGCCATTAGCGCCGGAGTTATTGCGCTGAACGGGATTTCGGCGTCGATCTCGACGGCCGGTTTCATTTGTTCGGAGGTTATGTTGGCTGCAACGTATTCTTCAAAACGGCGTGTGAATTCAGGAATGCGTTCCTGCTTCATGGAGAGTCCGACGGCATAGGGGTGTCCGCCGAAGTTTTCGAGAATGTCGGCGCACGATTCGACCGCCTTGTAGATGTCGAATCCCTGGACCGACCGGCTTGAACCGGAGGCGAGTCCGTTGATGAGGGTGAGCACGACGGCGGGTTTGTAGTATAGTTCCGTGAGCCGGGATGCGACGATTCCGATTATACCTTTGTGCCAGTCCTTATTGTAGATCACGATGGATTTTTTGGGAGAGCTTTCTTCGTTTCTCTGTTCAAGAATGGCGTTGGCTTCGTCAGTGATCTGCTTGTCGAGTTCCTTGCGGTCTTTGTTGTATTGGTCGATGTCTTTGGCTTTGTGGTATGCTTCGGCAGCGTCACGCGCCACAAGGAGTTCGACCGCCTCGCGTCCGCTCTGCATCCGTCCGGATGCGTTTATCCTCGGACCGATTTTGAATATGACGTCTGATATGGTGATTTCTTTTCCTTGTCCGAGTCCGCAGATTTTCATGATTCCGCGGAGTCCCATGTTGGGATTTGAGTTCAGTCGACGGAGTCCGTGGTATGTGAGAATGCGGTTTTCGCCAACCATCGGAACAATGTCGGCCGCGATGCTGACGGCAACCAGGTCGAGAAGGGATTCGAGTCTGGCGACCGGGAGTCCGTTGCTGATTGCAAACGCCTGCATTAGTTTGTAACCGACACCGCATCCGCTGAGATGGGGGCATGGATATGTGCTGCCTTCGAGTTTTGGATTGAGGATGGCCACTGCGTCTGGCAGTTCATCGCCGGCAACGTGATGGTCGCATATTATGAAGTCGATGCCTTTTGTTTTGGCATAGGCGATTTCTTCGTTAGCCTTTATGCCGCAGTCGAGAATGATTATGAGTTTGATTCCGGCATCGGCGGCATGGTCGATCACGGTTTTCGATATACCGTATCCGTCATCGTATCTTCCGGGGATATAGAAGTCGATGCCTGAATAGAATTGAGAGAGGTATTTGTAGACAAGCGCCACTGCGGTTGTTCCGTCAACGTCGTAGTCACCATATACGAGTATTTTTTCTTTCGCCCCCATCGCTTCGTTGAGACGACGCACCGCCCGGTCCATTCCCGGCATGAGGAACGGATCGTGGAGTTTCTGC
This sequence comes from uncultured Porphyromonadaceae bacterium, assembly GCA_947177135.1. Taxonomy (GTDB): domain Bacteria; phylum Bacteroidota; class Bacteroidia; order Bacteroidales; family Muribaculaceae; genus UBA3263. The sequence continues at coordinate 9,902 of CAMWTI010000035.1, forward strand.
AGTGACGGGTGAAAGAACTCGTCGGCCTGGGCCTGATTGTGGATGCCCCGACCGTGCAGCAATTGCAAGACCACCGGAAGTTCCGCAAACCGCTCAGAGAGCGAACCCTCCGCGACAACCGCTGCCACAGCGGCTTTGCCGGCACCTTCGCTCCGCTCTTCCCTGAGGGTATTCAGCTGAATCCATTTTTCGGTCATTGATGTCTGTCTTTTTTATTTCATTGGTCGATAAGGCCGGCCACAAGGCTTGCCGCGCGAATATTTTAGCCGACCGAGGAAGAGCATCAGGAGAAATCGAGGGCTATACGCACTCACAAAGTTAGCAAAAAGGCGCGAACCGCGCAAGCGGTTAACGTAATTTAGCATAGGAGTCCCGGCTATCCTTATTTTCTCAAAAGTTGTCCGAAACAGGAAAAACCGACGGATGCTCCAGATCAGGAGTAAAAGCAGCCGGGAGATGCCGACAACAAGTGGCGACGTCTCCCGGCTTTTATGCAGTCAAGCGTAGTGTTGGTTTTATTTGGCGGCCTGGGTGCCGGTTATCGGTGCAAAGTAGTTCCCCATACGAGGAGCAAACCAGAAATCGCGCTCCACTCCGGTTTCGTTTGGCTTAACCGTGATGCGAATGATTTCAGGACCATCGGCCTCAAGTGAAAGCCAGTCAAAATCCTGCGACCATTTATCGCCTTGATCTACGCTGACACCAAGTTCAGCAAAGTATTTTTCTCCGACACGGACAGTGTTCAGCCACCAGCCTGTATGGTTATAATTCAGTGTGATGTTGGATATGAAGGTGCCGCCCTCGGCCGGAATAGCGAGTTCGCCTGGAGTCGCAACGATTACCGGTGGATCAGGAAGGCCCTCCACATCGTGGAGGCAATAGATCGTTTCGATGCAATCGCCTTTTTTCAGAACAAACTCATAGATAAATAGATAGTCCGAGTCATCACGCTTGTCAGCTTTTATCCGGATCTTCTTGTCAGCATAGCTGAATGTCAGTTTATTGACTTTATACTCAAAGGGTTTGTCAGCCTTGATTTCAGGTTCATAAAACCGAGCATCATGAACAGTGCCGCTTGCCGACACTTGATCATCACCGAAATACACGTCATCACTGACCGTCATCACAACTTCTGACAAAGTCCATCCATCAGCTTCTGTGGTAAGTTCTTCTTCACCGCCGTTAGAAAGGAACCAAACATAGTTATCCGAAACTCCAACGTGATTGGGATACGGATCGACAGGATCGTCGTCAGAGGAACAGCCAACGAATGTGGTGCCAACAACAACCGCCGCTAAAGCAACCGCTGCAATTTGATTTAAAGTTTTCATGTGATAACGATTAAAGGATTAATAAATGCTTTAGAAATGTCGACAATGGCATCTGCGACAAATGTAATTACTATTTTTTACATTTGCAAATTTTTCAGCTAAAAATTTAGGATGCAAGTGTTAGCCCCCGAAAGAGTCGAGCCGGAGCAGAAAAAGCGCCCCAGGCAGATGCGTGCCAGGGGCGTCGGGTCGAGTATTTTCAGTTGCCGCTTGTGTGGCGGCAGGCGGGATCAGTTGTCGGCAGCGCCTTCGGCGGGTTCGGCGGCTTCGGGAGTTTTGTATTCCGTGATGCCGGCCTGGATGAGAAGGTTGTACCAGGAGAAGAGTTTGCGGATGTCGGATGTGTGTACGCGATCGCGGTCGAAGTCGGGGAGAACGGTTGCGAAGTATTCGCGCACCTGGCTGTCGGCCATCGGTTTGTGGTCGACCGGTTTACCTTGAGCGACAGAGTGGAGCGAGGTGAGGACGTCGGCGAGGGCAACGTCGTCGGCGTTGGTGTACATGGATACGTCGGCGAGAGAGATTACTCTGTCGCGTGCCTGCACGGGGGTGCGTTTACCGGTTGCGAGGGCTTCGACGATGATTGTTGCCTTGCCGCGTGACACAAGGCGGAACAGTCCGGGCTTGCCGGCTATGGAAAGAATACCTTGAAGCATTTTAGTTCAGTTTTTTGGTTGATACTGGTGCAAAGTTATGATTTTTTCGTGAATTTTCGGAGGTTGCGCGTAAAAATCTACCGTGGACGGGATGGTGGCGGCGGTAATTTTGCGGCATCAAAGTCAATTTTCATACGTCCAATTTCAAATTTTTCACCTTTAAACACAACTAAACGAATGGAACAGGAACAAGCACAACATGAGTCACAGGCGGCGCAGCAGGCGCCGACGGCCGAAGCGATGGATCTGGCAGCGCGTCTGGCCGAGGCGGAGATGCGCGGCTATAAGCGGGGGCTCAACGAGCAGATCGCAGTCAAGATGGCCGAGCCAGGGGTTTATGAACCTTTGTCGGGCAGGCGCCGGGGGTCGGTATGGGACAGTTAAGAGCCGGTTCGACAAAAATTGGGGAACGGTGTCTAAGATAAGATCGTATTTATTAATCAGTAAACAATAATCTATCATTATGAGCTACAATGAAATTCCGGGGCATGAGGCCGGAACCCACGTGGGAGGCATTCTCACCACCACCGCCGCCAATGAAGCGGCACCCGAGCTGCTTCGCAGCGAAGTTGACAGCCGGATCATGAAGATCCGCCCGATGGCGACTCCGGTCGATCAGCTTGGGCGTCGGGCCGCGACGCGCGCAGCCGGCTCGATGACGGTGCAGTATTATGCGGTTGACACGCGAGTGTCGGAGACCAGCATTACGTCAGACGTGTCGGCAGTGACGATCGATCCAGATGCAGAGAGCAATGCCGAAGTGGTGTTGCCGGTGGCTGACAATTCGGCATTTGAGCCGACAGACACCGTGATCGCCGTTGGGTCGAACATGGCTGACGGAACGGCGCCTGTGTATTATATCATCGAGCGCGAAGGGAACAACAAGCTGCGCGCGCTGACGGTCCACGGCCATCGCAACGGCCAGGGGCTGATGGAGAGTCCGGCGCTGCGCGGGGGCACGATTCTGAAGCGCATGGGGCGCGCGGCCGGCGAGCTTGACGTGCAGACTCCGCAGTTTGAGGCCCTGCCCCGCAAGAGCACGAATTATTGTCAGATTTTCAAGGCGCAGATCGAGCAGAGCACCGCGATGAGGGCGAGCAACAAGGAAGTGGGTTTCAGTTTTTCGGATCAGGAGGAGATAGCGGTCTATGACATGCGCCTTGGAATGGAGAAGAGTTTTCTGTTCGGGCGGAAGGCGCGTCTGTTTGATCCGCTGAAGAAGAACGAGGTGTTTCTGACGGGCGGCATCTGGCATCAGGCCGGGCGCGAGGTGACTTATCCGTCGGACAAGATCACGACCGCCTCATGGCTTGAGATCATGAAGACCGCCTTCACGGGCCACGGGGCGTCGGCGCGGAAGATCCTGCTTGCGGGAAGCGATCTGGTGGAGAAGCTGAGCCTGATGGACGACAGCGCCCAGCGGGTGATGCTGGCGAATGACACGGTGACGCACTGGGGGCTTGATTTTCATGAGATGCACTCCAAGTTCGGGACTCTGCTGGTGATTCTTAGCGAGGTCATGGATCAGTGCGGCCATTCGTCGGACGGGCTGATCATCGATCCGGAGTATCTGACCAAGTATGTGCACGTGCCATTCAATGCGACTGTTCTCGATTTGCGCAGCAGCGGTCAGCGAAACACTGACGCGGTGGTGATGACAGAGGCCAGCTGCCTGGTGTTGCGTCATCCGGAGGCGCACGTGAGGGTTATTCCGGCCAAGAGCCGATGAAGATTGTGCTGAGCCGCAAAGAGATGCTCTCGGAGTGGCTGCGGCGCCGTGCGGTCGAGCCAATGCGCCTTGACTGCACGGTCAGCCGCAGCGACGGTCCGGACGTCGAGTCGATTGCCGGGGATGAGATGCGGGCGTGGTACTTGCGTCAGCTTGACGAGGCCCCCGCGCATCTGTTGTCGGCATGCGTGATCGGGGCCTCGGAAGTGCAGACCGTCTATGACGAATCGCAGCGTCTGGCGACGGTGAGGCTTCCGGACGGGGTGAGGCGCGTGCTTGAGATTGAGTTGAGCAACGGAGTGACCGTGAGGCCGGAGGCGACAGTGACGCAGGTGGTCCGCGCCGCGGCCAACGGACTGTGGCGGCGCGAGCTTGCGGCCACTGCTCCCGGCGGCACGGTTATCGGAGCCGCGTTTTCGGCTCCGTTGTCGCGGCTGCGGGTGATAATGGACCGCGGTCCTGAATTTTATGAATTTGATGATGCTTTATGGAACGAAGTGACATTTTGATCCGTGCGCGGGAGTGTTTCGATGCCGGCGCCGGTTTCCGGCAGCGCCGTGACCGGCAGAAGCGCTTTACGTATGGCGAGCAGTGGTCGGACACGGTCACCTGTGCCGACGGGCGGACGCGCACCGAGCGCGACATGGCTACCATGCGCGGCCGGACTCCGCTGACCAACAACATGATCCGCAATCTGGTGAAGACCATCACGGGGCATTTCCGCACGGAGGCCGACGCCGAGGGATCGGACAACACGGAGCTTGACGCCCGGACGCTGGAGGAGTTTCTGATCTCAGGGGCAGCGGTGCAGCGGGTGTGGAGCGAGCGGCGTCCGGACGGAAGCGCCGGCCCGCGGGCCGAGGCGGTCAGTCCGGCAGTTTTCTTTTATTCTCCGTTTTGCGATCCGCGCGGCCAGGACGTGGAGCTTGCGGGCATGCTCCATGACTGGAGTCTGCCGGAGGTTCTGGCCAGGTTTGCCGGCGGAAGCCGGGAGCGCGCCGAGCAGCTGAGGCGTCATTTCGGGAATCTGGGGTGTGAAGCACCGCTTTTCGGGCGTACACCGACAGACTTCCTGCATGCTGCGCCGGGACGCTGCCGGGTGATCGAGGTGTGGACTCTGGAGGCATCGGAGCGTCTGCGGGTGCATGATCCGCTGGCAGCGTCGTTCAGCCTGGAGCCGCTGTCGGCCCAGGGCCGCATCGACGCCCTGAACCGCCGGCGGGCAAAGGCCAAGCTGCCGCGCGTGGCGACGCGCTGGGAGATGACCATGGGGTGGCGCGGCCGCTGGTTTTCGCCACACGGTCTGGTGCTGGCGGAGGCAGAGGCCGCGCGTCATCCGTTTGCATTCAGGCTGTATCCGATGATTGACGGCGAGGTGCATTCGTTTGTCGAGGACGTGATTGACCAGCAGAAGTATATCAACCGGCTGATCACTCATGTGGACAACATGATGAGCACGTCGGCCAAGGGTGTGCTTCTGTTTCCGCAGGATCAGCTCGGCGATGACGTCGAGTGGCGCGATGTGGCCGACGCATGGGCGAGTTATGACGGTATCATACCGTATAATCCCCGTCCGGGCATGCCGGGACCTCAGCAGGTGATTACGAATCCGGCGTCCTGCGGGGCGTATGAGCTGCTGTCGCTTCAGATGAAGATGATGGAGGAGGTGAGCGGAGTCAGTCCGGCCTACAGGGGGAAGACGGTCGGCGGTTCGGGCAATTCGGCTCAGCTTTATGAAACGCAGGCGCGTTATGCGGGTGTGGCTCTGGCAGATCTGTTCGGGACTTTCCGCGCGTTTGTGGCCGACAGGGACCGTCTGCTTGCCGAGGCCGCCGGGAGCTGAGAAAAACGGCGACAGGGCTGCGGCGTCTCATCAGAGATGGAGAGACCGCGACCCTGTCGTCGTCGTTGTTTGTTGTGTCGTATCCGTGTTGCGTTGTCCGGCAGCCGGCGGCTCAGAGAGCCTCGCAGCGCAGGCGCGCAGCCTCGGCGCCGCACTGGCGGGCAAAGGCGGCGTATTCGCGTTCGATTATGCCATATACAGCAGCGGCTTCGGCCCATTTCTGGCTGGCTTCGAGCACGTGAGCTTTCTTGAGGAGGAAGTATGGCACAAGCGCTTTGTTGGCACCGCTGAGCGAAGCGGCTTTTGCGAATGCGGCCTCGGCTTTGTCGAGCTGGTCGAGGTTGGCATAGCAGTCGCCTTTGAGAGCAGTGGCGCAAGCGGCCACGATGTCGTCGGAGGCGTCGTATCCTTCGAGGTATTCGAGCGCGTTCTGATATTCACCTTTGTCATAGAGCAGGATGGCGCTCTGGAGCGCAGCCCTGTTTCCGGCGGCAAATCCGTGGTCGGCGGCAATCTGCTGGTAAAGATCGAGGGCAACGGAGTCGTTTCCGGCCGCGAGCTGCGAGTCAGCCACCCCGATGGCTTCGTTTCCGTTTTCGATTGCAGGCTGACGGTAGCCGAATATGTAAGCGATAGAGCCTATTACGATCGCAGCCAATGCGATCGATGTCCACATCATGATGGAGCGCACGCGCTTGTCGCGGTTAACCGCCAGTTCTTCGTCAGGCAGAATCGGCTCTGCCACATTCTTGTGATCTTCGTTGGTTGACATTTGGTTTTATTTTATAATTTTTTCTTTCTAACGTGCAAAATTACGATTTTTCCCCACAACTGCCAAAAAATTCGACAGATAAAATGCCGCCGGAGCGTTTCTCGGCCCAAATGGAGGAGGAAAACGCGCGGCGGCTTGCTGCCAGGAACGCTCCCCGGCCAGATCCGGCGGCCCCGAAGGAGGGGCTGACAGCCGAAGAGCGTTTTGCTGATGATTTTGAATTCTGGGCCGCTACCTGCGTGAAGATCAAGGACAAGCTGAGCGGGCGTCTGGTTCCGTTCGTGCTCAACCGGGCGCAACGGCGAGTGTTGTCACTGCTTGAGCGTCAGCGGCGTGGCGGAGAGCCGATCCGTCTGATCATGCTGAAGGCCCGCCAGTGGGGCGGCAGCACTCTGATTCAGATCTATATGGCCTGGATCCAGATGATTCATGCCGAGAACTGGCACTCGCTGATCTGCGCCCATGTGAAGGACACGGCCGGGACTATCCGCGGGATCTATTCCACGTTGCTGGAGAATTATCCGCTGTGTCACACGGCGACAGATCCTGCCACGGGGAAGCCGGCGGCGATGAGATTCGGGCCGTTCGAGGGCGCACGCAACGTCAGGGCCATAGCCCACCGTGGATGCCGGGTGAGCATCTGTTCGAGCGAGAATCCGGAGGCGGTGCGCGGCGGCGACTATGCCATGGCCCATCTGAGCGAGGTGGCTTTCTGGAACGACACCCCGACGCGGACTCCGGAGCAACTGATCAGGGCCATATGCGGTTCGGTGGCCCGCGCTCCGCTGACGCTGATCGTCATGGAGTCGACGGCCAACGGCCCGGGGAATTATTTCCATCGCGAATGGCTCAGGGCAACGACCGGGCGCGGCTCGGACAAGATTCCGGTGTTTGTGCCCTGGCATGAGATCGACATCTACAGCGAGGAACTTCACTGCAGTCCGGCGGAGCTTTGGGCGGAGCTCGACGAATATGAGCGCGGATTCTGGCAGGAAGGTCTGACGCTGGAGCAGATCCACTGGTATCACCGCAAGCGGATGGAATACAGCACCCACCAGCAGATGATGGCCGAGTATCCGTCGACGGCGCTTGAGGCGTTTGCCAATTCGGTGGCTCCGGTGTTCAGTCCGGCGCGTGTCGAGTCACTGCGCGGCGGAGTGACGGCGCCTGCGGTGTGTGGCGAGCTGAGAGGAGCCGCCATTACCGGCGCGGAGGCTCTCAGAGATCTGAGGCTTGACGAGTCGCCGGCCGGAGGGCTGGAGGTGTGGCAGATGCCGTGCCGGCCGGCCGAGGCGGTGATGCGGCCGCAGTATGTGGTGGCGGTTGACGTGGGCGGGCTTTCGGCGGCGAGCGACTGGAGCGTGATCGCGGTGGCGCGCACGGAGCCTGGCGGAGGGCTGGAGATCGTGGCGCAGTGGCGCGGCCATGCCGACCACGATATTCTGGCATGGAAGGCGGCCGCGATAGCCCGTTGGTATGGCGACGCGCTGCTGGTGGTGGAGAGCAATACCCTGGAGTCACACGGGGAGTATGTGCTCGAGAAGATAAGCCGCCATTACCGCAATCTCTATCGGCGGACGGCGCTGGCCACGGCGACGCAGATGCCCGACGCGCGTTTTGGCTTTCACACCAACGTGGCCACCAAGGCGGCGGCGCTGGCCGATCTGAACGCGGCCCTGCGCGACGGGCTGCTGAGGGAGCGGAGCGCGGTGGCCGTCGACGAGTTCGCCACCTACGTGTGTCGGCCCGACGGATCGCAGGGGGCGGCTCCCGGCTGCCATGACGACGTGTTGATGACGCGCGCCATCATGGCCACGGTGGTCGCCACTGATCCGCCGCGACGTCACCGCCCGCTGCGCTGACAACGCCCGCTACTGCGTCGCGAAGCTATAGTCAAACTCTGTTTCCAGGCTTACGTCGGGAGTCTGGATGACGAGTCTGAACAGACCGGACTCATCGCCCGATGGTTTTTCATTGAACTTCAAGAGAAACTCCGGGGCGATGAGTTTTGAGTTTTCTTGATTGACGCCCTGAAGGGCAGAGCTGAACAGTCTGGCCCCGTCGACGGCATAATATGTCATCATGCCGGAATATTGTTCAACATCCTTCGGCTCGGCCCGGTATCCGCTCCGCACGTAATCGAGAAATGAAATATAGTGGATGTCGATCAGGTCAGACACGTCGCTGCCCGCAGGATGGAGCGCATCAAAGTCACGCACGGTCAGGACTTTGACGTGGAGCAGGCCGTCGGTCACAGCAATGCGCGGGCCATTGACAACGTAGCGGTTGAAGGACTTGTCGCCATAGGTTTCCGCAAGTTCGTCATAGGCGGCGCCTGAATTGATCACCCGGCCTTTCAGCGTGAAACCGACACCACCGGCACCCTCGGCGTCGCTTTGTTCGACGAATTCGGGCATCAGATAGCCCGAAACATAGTTTTTGCAATATGTTGCGCCCGATATGTCTTCGCAGTCAGAGCCAGAACACGAAGAAAAAATCAAGGCAACAAACACATGTACAAGAATAAACTGAAAACACTTCATTCGTTATTTTTTTATTATTTTTTTTTGCGTATAACTTCTACAGCGGCGCTATACTGATCACAATCAGCGGATGCCGAGGCGGGAGATCGCGCGGCGGTAGGCGGCGGCATTGCGCTGGTGTTCGGAATAGTCGGCGGCGAAGCGGTGGCGTCCGTTCAGGCTCGGATCGGCACACATGTAGAGCCAGTCGTGGGGTCGGGAGTCGAGAAGGGCCTGCATGGTGGCGCTTTCCGGCATGCGTATGGGTCCGGGGGGCAATCCGTCGTTGCGATAGGTGTTGTAGGGCGACGGCGTCGCCAGGTGTTTGCCGAGGATGCGGCGCAATCCGAAGTCGCCGACAGCGAACTTCACCGTCGGGTCGGCCTGAAGTTTCATCCCGCGGCTGAAGCGGTTGAGGTATAGGCGCGACACGGTGGCTCTCTCCTGCCTGTCACGCGTCTCCTCTTCGGCAATCGACGCGATTGTGGCCACCTGGACCGGAGTGAGTCCGAGTTCGCGGGCCTTTGAGCGTCGCTCATCGTTCCAGAAGCGGTTTCGATAGTCGAGCAGGCGTCTGACTGCCTGGCCGGCATCGGCGGTCCAGTAGAATTCATATGTGTCGGGGAGGAATGCGGCAATGAATTCCGGGCGTTTGAATCCGGCGGCCGGGAGCAGGGAGTCGCATGCCGCCAGAAAGTCGGCGGCCGTCAGCTCGAGCTGTTGGTCCATGCGGTCGGCCACGTCGGAGAGCATGCGCAGATTGTTGAGGGTTACGCGGACGGGATTCTGGCGGCGAGAGCGCAGGCGTCGGGCGAAGTCGCGTGCACGTTCGCCCGGCTCGACCCGATAAGCGCCACGGGGTACGTCGGCCTCCGGAGCGGCGAAATCGTAGATGCGGAATGCCCGGCGCCCCCAGGCCCCCAGCCGATCGTCCATATAGCGGGCCAGATCCTGACGGGCCATGTTTTCCGGCACATAGATCCAGACGGATTCCTGGCCACCGAATCCGGCGTTGATCCAGCGCCATGCGCCCCATGCGGCCGAAATGGCCACAACAACGGCCAGCACGGCCAAAGATATGATTTTTCGCTTATTAGTCATTTGAGTCTGTAGGGTTTTTCACGTCAAAATTACAGCATTTCGGCCAGACGGCCAAATTTTGCGTATCTTTGCATCCGTTATGAAAGCAAGCAACCGGAAACTGCTCAAAAATTTCGAGGCTTATCTGCTGTTGGAGCGCGGCGCGGCCGACAATTCGCGCGAGGCATATGCGGCCGACGCGAAGCGTCTGGCCGATTTTGCCGAAAGCCGCGCCATGGCGGTGGAGGATCTGACGCTGGCTGACCTGCAGGAGTTTATGGCCGGGCTGTTTGACCTCGGTCTGTCGCTGAGGTCGAGCGCCCGGGTGCTCAGTGGCATCAGGGCCTTGTTTAAATTCATGAACGTGGACGGTATCACCGACAAAAACCCCGCCATGCTGCTCGAGCCTCCGAAACGGGGGCTGCACCTGCCCGAAGTGCTCACAGTGGCCGAAATCGACGCCATGATAGCTGCGATCGACCCCTTGGCGCGCGAGGCAGTGAGAGACCGGGCGCTGATCGAGACACTGTATGGCTGCGGTTTGCGCGTGAGCGAGCTGATCGGGCTGCAGATTTCGCGGCTGAATCTCGATGAGGGCTATCTGCGGGTGGTCGGCAAGGGAAGCAAGGAGCGGCTCGTGCCGATGGCTCAGGCCACCGCCGACGCTCTCGGCGAGTGGCTGTCGGAGCGCGAGAACGGGAAGGTGAGTCCAGGGTGTCAGGATTTCGTGTTTCTGGCTCCGCGCACGGGCTCGCCGATCACCAGAGTGAGAGTGTTTAAGATCGTCAAGTCGCTTGCCGAGCGCGCCGGAATAGTGCGCGAAGTGTCGCCCCACACTCTGCGCCACAGTTTTGCCTCGCATCTGCTCGAAGGAGGCGCCAATCTGCGCACGATCCAGCAGC
>CAMWTI010000036.1 GCA_947177135.1 uncultured Porphyromonadaceae bacterium
CGGGGTTGGTCACGCGGCGTCCCTGGAGGTCATACCACACTGCGTCAGCAGCGGTTTTGTCGGCGTCGATTTCTGTGATGCGCACGTTTGGACGGGGGTCAAAGCTTGTGGTGAGGTCTTTGTCGGATTCGCTGAGGAGCCAGGCGGAGTTGGGCGCGAATTTGGCTGATGTTTCGTTGCGCTTGAACGAGATCTGTCCGTTGGTTGCCGTCAGGGTGAAATGTACGTCGGGGGCTGTGGTGTATACGTTTGTGCCGACAAGCAGGTTGTCGTTTTCAAACGCCGGGTTCTCGCCGGTCACGACTTCGAGCAGGAATGTGCTGTTGCCGTTCTTGGAGCGGATGATGAACGGCACGTTGGCCGGAACGGTGCCTTCGTGTTTCTCCAGGTAGACTTTGCCCTGGTATTCTTCAACCGGGATCAGTGCTTCGACTCCGTCGGGCATGGCGACGGGGCAGGGGAGGCATGCTGTGGTGATGCCCGATGCGGGCGGAGTGACCTGGATGAATTTGATTTCTTCGAAATAGAAGTAGTTGGCTTCTTCGGGCACGCTGTAGTTGACGAGCTGGTTGCCGCCCGAGACGGTGACATAGCCCTTGGATGACGGGAGTGCGAAGCGGAACATGCGGTTGAAGTCGCCGCGCGGTTCCATGGTGAAGGTGCTGGCTTCGGCTTTTTCGCCGATGGTTATTGCGGCGTTGTTGCTTCCGTCGGTGACCAGATATCGTCCGGTGGCGGCGATGCGCAGTTGCACTGCGGCAGGGTCGGCGCCGGGATTTTCGACGCAGATGAGGTTGAGTCCGTCGGGATATGTGGCGTCGGCTTTCTGGAATCTGGGGGTTGTGTATGCGGTCGACATCATTGAGCCGGTTGAGTTGAATCGCAGGGCGTTGCCTTTGAATGATGTCGGACGGTTGACGTTGCGCATGACGTAGTAGTGGCCGGGACGCGGCAGGCGTGAGCGGAGCGCTTCGCGATACATTTCCTCGAATTGCATGAGGGTGTATTTGTCGGAGTTGGCCAGTGCGTCGGCCAGTGCGTCGACGTCATATGCGCCGGCGTAGTATTTCAGGCCGTCGGCTTCGACCATGGCTTTGGCTTTGTCGACAAATTCTTGATATTTGGCGAGTGCGGCCGGGCGTCCGGCTTTGATCTTGGCTTCGATGGCGTCGCTTTCGGCCTGGGTCAGGGTTTTGGCCGAGCTTGTGTTGATGCGATAGAAGAGTCCGGTGGCGCGGGAGCTTACTGTGGTGTAGCTTTCAAGGAACAATGCGGAGCCTTTGTCGGCGTCAGACATGCCGAGCAGTGAGCCGCCGCAGTCAAGCAGCCATGCGCCGATGTGGTCCACATAGATCGGCGCCATGTCCACCGGAGTGTCGGTCAGGACGGCTTTGCCGCCTTCGGCTCCGACGAATTTTCCGGCGGATATGTTGTAGAGGTAGTATGCTTTTTCGGCGGTTGAGTAGTGTATTGACCAGAGTGACGCTCCGTCGGATGATTTTGATCCGGAGTTCACCGCATTGCCGGCTCCTTCAAGTAGTCCTGAGTTGGAACTTGACCGGCGGTCGATGGTGTAGGTGGCGGTGTTGCTCAGCTCGTCAGTCGATGTGACTGTCTGGGCCGACAGTCCGGCCGATGCCGCGATGGCGCAGAGTGCGACTGTCGATATTATTGATTTCATGGAAATTCGGTATTATATATAAAATAGGTGTATGTATGTTGATGGCTGGTGTTAGTTCTCGTCGGCAGTGAGCGGGCGGTCATTGGGGATGACGGGACGCTGACGCTGAGGTGCCGGGCAGGTCGACATTGCCGCGCGCATGGCTTCGGGCAGCGGGCGCAGTTCGCCTGATGTCTCGAGGGCCTGCATGTCGGCTTTGAATTCGTCATACATGGCTTCGGTGAAGATGTAGTGCTGGATGCCGTAGTCGCCCTGTTCGATGGCTGCGACGGTAAATACTCCCCAGCGTTCGAAATAGCTCCACAGGTTGTAGCCGGTGAGGCGTGATGCCTTGCGCACCAGGTTGATTATGAACGGAGCCGAGTTTGCGTCCCAGCTGACGGGATTGTTTTCCTCAGGCAGATATCCGTTTTTGACCCAGCATGATCCGGGGAAGAGTTTTTTGAACTGTGCGGTTTTGTTGATCGAGGCGTCGGTTGACCGGTTGCCGTTGAAGATCGATGCGAGCAGTTCGTATTTGTCTACTCCGTTTTTCTTTTCGACGGTTGATCCGTCGGGATCATCGTTGAGTCGGAGCGATTCGAAGAGGTCCATCATCAGGTCGGGGCGTGCGTCTGCAGCCGAGCGGTTTGAGTTGTCTTCCATGAAGAAGTACATCATGTTGATGTAGGGGGCGAAGATCAGCTCGCCGTTGTTCGACGAGTATGCCTCGATGGCGTTGATGGCCGATTTTGCGTTTTCGGAGCGCAGAGTCGGTTTCATGGGCTGGTTGATGGCGAAGTTTTTAAGTTCGTCGCTCCACCAGAAGGCGCGTCCCTGTTGTGCGGCGGTTTTGCCGTCGGGGCGGCATGCCATCACGATTCCGTCGGAGTTGGCGGTTTTTGTCTCTCCGGATGCGTCGGGTTCTGTTGCCGTGCGGTCATAGTTGTCGTCGAGGAATATGCGCTGGGCTGTCACGGTCCATTTGTCTTTGGGATAGCGTCCCCAGTAGTTGTTTTCGGCGATGGGGTAGCCCATGTGGGCGACGTTGTAAGCCGAGAAGATGTTGTTGCTGACTTCGGCCATGCCTGTCCAGCAGAAGTATGGTTTCATCTGGTGCTGGTGGCCCCATTCGTGCGACAGGCCCCAGATGGCGTCGTCGTCCTGTGTGATTAGCACGTCGGGCGAGCAGACGCGATATTGGGTGTCGTATTTGAAGGTGACGCCGCGTCCGCCCTGATACATATAGTAGTCGTAGTTGACATATGCCAGGGTTTTGTTCGGCGGAACGCGGTTGTATTTTTCAAATCCGAGCAGGCGGTGCTCCCAGATGATGAGCTGGTCGAGGGTGTTGATGTAGCGCACATATTGGTCGCGTGCGTAGCGTTTGATGGCGTCTACTTCCCACACCGAGTGTACCCGCGAACCCATCAGGTCTATGCAGGGATAGACGGCGTTGTCGAGGATTTGCTGCATTTCGGCGTTTGTCTTGGTGTTGGAGAGCACTCCGTTCACTGCGGCGCCGATGATGTGCACTTTGATCGGCGAGGCTTTTCCGCTGGTCATGCCTTCGGTGTCGTAGTTGTCGATGTATGCGAGTCCGTCGAAGGTCGATTTGCTGCGGTCGATGACGTTGAGGCCGTTGCTGATCGCGAAGGTTTCTTCCGACAGGTATCCTTTGCTGTCTGGATCGTCGGGCATGGCGTACCATCCCACGACTTTCAGAGAGGATCCGCCTTTGTGCTCAGGGATTCCTTCAACCATCACAGCATATTTGCCTTTGGAGAGCATTGCGCCGGTGGCTCCCTGGGTGCGGTCATAGTATTTTCCCGGGGCGTTCCATTGCTCGGAGAGGGTCTCCACATTCCAGAGCGGTTCGATTTCGCTTACCAGTCCTTCGCTGGAATATGTGCCGGCTTTCATCAGTCGGGCCATCTCTTTCAGGAACGGGTTGCTCATGTTTTCGATCTGCGAGTCTTTGACTCCGGGTTTGAGTGCCGACAGAATATTGTCGGTAAACAGGGCCATGTCGGCCTGGTTGTCCGAGTTGTCAGGCCGCATGAATTCCATTTCGGCGCATGACGCGAAGCATCGGCTGTTGTTGCTGTCGTTGGCTCCGCTCTGAATTTCGAATCTTACGCCCAGAAGGCCTTTTTGCTGGTCTTCGGGAATTGCGAATGTGTAGGGGCTGGATGATTCACCGAGGCTGAATATGCGTCCGTCCGACATCGGCTCCCAGTTGTTGGCCGTGTGGCTCAGGTAGACCTTCACGTTTCCCCAGTTGCCGTTTGTGCTGCCGTCCTGTCGGGGGTAATAGCGGGCTGCGGCTATGTCTGTGGCCTGGTTGAACCGATATGTGAGCACCGGCCATGCCGCGGGGTTCTCAGGGTCGAAACCCGCATATGGCGAGTGCCATTTGGTGCTGACGTTGCCGTCGATGGTGTATTCCGGACCTTCGCCACCCTGGCTCACGCTGGCTTCGGCCGACGATGGCTTTGCTTTTGTGGCGGCCACTGCTTCGGCTGCGATCTCGCCGACGTTGATGCCGCTTTGCGTCACGGTCATTTCGGCCGTCGCGCCTGATGATGTGGTCACCGACAGCACTGCCGTGCGGCTTCCGCTGGTGTTGTTGGCGTCTACGTTCAGGATCAGTTTGCCGTGTTCGACCACCGGCTTCAGCCATGAAGCGGAGCTGACGGTATAGTCAAGACGGTGGTGGGTCTCGATTTCAAGACTTGTGGCGTCGGCGTCGCTGATGCGTATGAGCTTGTTGCCGAAGACCACCAGTCCGAATTCGTTTGCCGGAAGCGCGGTCTGAGCCTGCGCCGCCGGGACGGCGGCGATAGAGAACGCCGCAAGGCCGGAGATGATAAGGGATTTCATCGTGTATATAATTATTGTGTTGATTTGAGATTCGCTGTTGCGGCCGAAGGGAGTCGCGTGATGTGATTCCGTCTGCAAATATACGGATTTTTTGGGAAATAATGATTGTTATTATAGTAGAAAACGGAC
Organism: uncultured Porphyromonadaceae bacterium; assembly: GCA_947177135.1. Taxonomy (GTDB): domain Bacteria; phylum Bacteroidota; class Bacteroidia; order Bacteroidales; family Muribaculaceae; genus UBA3263. Next base: position 4,673 of record CAMWTI010000036.1, read on the forward strand.
GGAATGCTGCTGTTGGCGGCTATTTTTTGAGTATATTGCTATTTGTGGTGAAAAGTTTTGTGAAATTTTTGCAGTTCTGTGAAAAAGCGTTATCTTTGTGGCTGCAAAAACTCCTTAATCGGCGTATGTTTTTTGATAATCTGTGTCCGCCGTCAGCCCAAGGCGGTTGTGGCGCAGCGTTTTTGACTTAATTAAACTATCTTATCACAAATTCTATGGGTAAAAAGTTATTGTTCTTAATGACATTCCTGGTGGTCTCGCTCGGCCTGGCGGCTAATGTGACCATCACCGGCGTGGTCTTGGACAAGGCTGATCAAGAGCCGATACCTGGCGCTACAGTACAGGTCAAAGCGAAAAAAGGTCAGGTCTCGTCTCATGCCACCGCGACAGATGTCGACGGCCGTTTTTCGCTTTCCGTCCCTTCGGCCGGTGTGACACTTGAAATCAAATTTATCGGTATGAACACCGTTGAGGTGAAAGCTACCGAGGCTCCCATGCGGATTGAAATGGAGTCCAACACCACCCAGATGGAAGAAGTGGTTGTGACCGGCATGGGCGTGCAGGACAAGCGCCTATTCTCGGGCGCGACCACAAAAATCAGCGCTGATGAGAGCCGACTCTCCGGCGTGAGCGACGTGAGTCGCTCGCTCGAAGGACGCGCGGCTGGCGTTAGTGTGCAGAATGTGAGCGGAACATTCGGCACCGCACCCAAAATCCGTGTGCGTGGTGCCACTTCTATCTATGGCTCGTCCAAGCCTCTCTGGGTCGTTGACGGCGTGATTCTCGAGGATAACGTCGATCTCGGACCGGACGAACTCTCGTCAGGCGACGCCAACACTCTCATTGCCTCGGCTATTGCCGGCATTTCGGCCGACGATATCGAATCGTTCCAGATTCTCAAGGACGGTGCGTCGACTTCTATCTATGGCGCGCGCGCCATGGCCGGCGTGATTGTCGTGACCACGAAGCAGGGCACTTCGGGTCGCACTTCAATCAACTATACCGGCGAACTCACCTATCGTCTCAAACCTTCATACCACGATTTCAACATCTGTAACTCTCAGGAGCAGATGGGTATATATAAAGAAATGGAAGCCAAGGGCTGGCTCAGCTTCGCTTCGCTCGCCAACGCTTCGACCAGCGGTGTCTACGGCACGATGTACAAGCTCATCAACACCTACGACCCCGCCACCGGAAAATATGCGCTGGCCAACACTCAGTCGGCCCGCAACGCATATCTGCGTCAGGCCGAAATGCGCAACACCGACTGGTTTGACCTGCTGTTCAACGACAACATCATGCAGACCCACTCGGTCAGCATCTCCGGCGGCACCGACAAGGGCAACTTCTACTCCTCGCTCTCATATATGAACGATCCGGGCTGGACAAAATCGTCGCAGGTCGACCGATACACCTTCAATGCCAATGCGTCATACAATCTCTCGAAGACCGTCAAGGTGTCGCTCCGCACTCAGGATAGCTATCGTTCGCAGAAGGCTCCCGGCACCCTGTCGCAGGACATCGACGTGGTCAGCGGCGCCGTGTCGCGTTCGTTCGACATCAACCCCTATTCCTATGCGCTGAACACCTCGCGCACAACCGACCCCAACGCGATCCTCACCCGCAACTATGCCGACTTCAACATTTTCGATGAGTTGAAAAACAACTACATCGATCTGACTGTGCTCGACGTCAAGTTCCAGGGCGAACTGCAATGGAAACCGTGGAGCTTCCTCACTCTCAATGCTCTCGGATCTATCCGTTATGTGGCCACAAACCAGAATCACTATGTGACCGACCACTCCAACCAGGCCGAGGCATATCGCGCGGGCGTCACCCCCGAAAACGCCACCATTCGTGCGGCCAACCCATATCTCTACACTGACCCCGACGATCCCAACTCGCTCCCTGTGTCAGTGCTTCCTGCCGGCGGTATTCTGTATCACAACAACCGCTCCATGAAGCAGATGGACTTCCGCACCAACGCCACCTTCCAGAAGACCTTCAACCGCGTCCACATGGTAAATGCCATGCTGGTATATGAAATCTCGAAGATCGACCGCGTCACCGAAGACTTCCAGGGCTGGGGCATCTGCTATGAAAACGGCAACCTCCCATTCACAGACTGGAAACTCTTCAAGCAGATGGGCGAAGAAAACGGCGCATACTATAGCGACGTGCGCGGCCGTGCCCGCTCGATGGCCTACATCGGCACCGCAACCTATGGCTATGACAGCCGCTATATCCTCTCGGGAACCTACCGCTATGAAGGTTCCAACAAACTCGGACGTGCCAAGAAGAGCCGCTGGCTCCCGACCTGGAACGTGTCTGGCGCATGGAACGCCGACAACGAATCCTGGTTTGTGAACCCCGTGCTTGCTACCGCCAAACTGCGCGTCAGCTACTCGCTCACCGCCGATGCCGGTCCTGCCGACGTGTCGAACGCATTGGCCATCTACTATCCTTCGCGCCCCTGGCGTCAGGACACCCAGGCCTATGAACAGGCTCTCTACCTCAATTCGCTCGCAAACTCCGAACTGACATATGAGAAAAAGCATGAGCTTAACATCGGTGCAGACCTCGGTTTCCTCAATAACCGAATCAACCTTGTTGTCGACTGGTATACCCGCGACAACTTCGACCTGATCGGCCAGATCTACACCGAAGGTGTCGGAGGTGAAATCCGCAAGATGGCCAACGTCGCCTCGATGAAGTCTCACGGTGTCGAATTCACGATCTCGACCCGCAACATCCAGACCCGTGAATTCACCTGGACCACTGACCTCACATTCTCCTATGCCAAGAACAAGATCACCGATCTGAAATCGCGCTCGCGCATCATCGACCTTGTCGGCTCCACCGGCTTCCCGCTCGAGGGCTATCCCGTGCGCTCCATCTTCTCGATCCCCTTTGTCGGCCTGACTGAAGACGGTCTCCCCCAGATCATCAACCAGAACGGCGAAGTCACCGTTTCAGACATCAACTTCCAGGACTGGGAAAATCTCGGCTTCCTCAAATATGAAGGTCCGGTCGATCCTCCCTACACCGGCGGTTTCGGCAACGATCTGCGCTGGCGTGACTTCAACCTCAACATCTTCCTGACCTATGCTTTCGGAAACAAGGTGCGTCTTGATCCGGTATTCGCGGCCGGCTATTCCGACCTTTCGTCCATGCCGCGCGAATTCATGAACCGCTGGGTGCAGGCCGGCGACGAAGCCCACACCACTATCCCTGCGATCGCATCTCGCCGACAGACGTTCAACAACAGTCAGCTCAGCTATGCCTACAATGCCTACAACTACTCGACCGAACGCATTGCCAAGGGCGACTTCATCCGACTCAAGGAAATCGCGCTGACATACAACTTCCCGTCCGCTGTCACCCGTGCGCTCCGCATCAACAACGCTTCTGTCAAGCTTGCCGCCACAAACATCTGCCTGCTTTATGCCGACAAGAAGCTCAACGGCCAGGATCCTGAATTCTTCAACGCCGGCGGTGTGGCATCTCCCAACCCCAAGCAGTTCACATTCACTCTCCGCTTCGGACTTTAATCTAACACTGCATTCTCAAAATGAAGATAAACAAACTTATATACGCCTTGTCGGCTGTTGCCGTAGCGATGCTCAGCTCCTGCTCTGACTTCCTCGACACTCCCACCGACACCCGAGTGGAGTTGAAGACCACCGAACAGCTCCGCATGTTGATGAACTCGGCCTATCCTCCCTACAACTACATCTGGCCCTGCGAGCTGATGAGCGACAATATGGAGGATAACAACGCGCCTGACGACAACAATATGCGCTACAATCTGGCGCCATACAACCGTGGCGACGACGAGATGTTCCGCTTCGAACCCTGTGAATCCGCTTCCGACACCGAAACTCCTTCGGCTATCTGGGAAGGCTTCTACAACTCCGTGGCTTCTGCTAATGCCGTGCTTGACAAGCTCAATGAATTTGAAGCCAAAAACGGATCGCTCGACGACACCCAGCTTGCAATCAAAGGCGAGGCTCTCCTGCTGCGTTCGTTCAACCACTTCTGCCTGGCCCAGGTTTTCTGCGAGGCATATGCCGGTCCTGAACTGTCCAAAAACAAGCTTGGCATACCGTATATGACCAAATCGGAGACCACAGTGAAGCCTCACTATGAGCGCGGCACCCTGGCCCAGACCTATGAAAACATCGTGGCTGACCTTGAAGCCGGTCTGCCGCTGATCGACAACAGCCTCTACACTGTGCCCAAGTATCACTTCAACACTGCGGCCGCCTATGCCTATGCCGCACGTCTGTATCTGTTCATGCGTCAATACAAGCGCGCATTCAACTATGCCAACATGGCGTTCGGCGCTCAAAAAGTGGACAATGTCGACTCGTTTGACCCCGCTTCGGCTGTCGACGCTACTCTGTACTTGAGCGATATCTACAACAAACTCGGCACATTCTACTATCTTTCGGACTTCGGTCTCTATCAGAACGGCATCGACAAGCAGAGCAACTTCCTTCTGATCGCCACCAACTCCGTCGCCACCCGTCATTTCTCGGGAGCTCATCGCTATAGTGTGATCCGCAATGCGCTCAACTCGACTCTCCATGGTGCATCTCCGTCGTGGTCCAGATTCAAATGGGTCACCTCAAACGGCAAAGGCTCGTCATTCACCATGCACCCGTGCTTCAACGGATGTTCGTTCACCAACGGTTCCACCGAATACGGACTGTTCAATGGATGCAACATTCAGGAGCACTTTGAATACACCGACAAAGTGGCCGGCATCGGCTATCCCCACATCACCCGCCGTGAATTCTTCGGCGAAGAAACTCTCTTCGTGCGTGCCGAGGCCCGTCTGTTCCTTGGCGATACCCAGGGCGCTCTTGCCGACCTTGACTTATGGGAAAAGAACCGCCGCAAGACTCCGGGTGCCGACGGCAATGAAAGCCAGTTTGTTGACCTGACCGTCGAAAACATCAACACGTTCTATGTGGACCGTGTGCCGGAAGATCCCGAAAGCACCAACGGTGGAGACTCGGGCTATGGAATAGCAAAGCCGATCAACATTGAGCAGGTATGTCCCGAAACCGACGCCACCGTATCGGCTGCATCCGTCATGGGAATGCTCCAGTGCATACAGCACTTCCGCCGCATCGAGACCATCCACATGGGCTTCCGCTGGTTCGACATCAAGCGCTATGGCATTGAATTCACCCGCTATATCGGCAAAGACGCCGAAGTGATCCGTCTGACTCTCGATGATCCGCGCCGCGCCATCCAGATTCCGTCTGAAGTTGTGGCTGCCGGATTCCAGGCCAATCCGCGCTGGGAGGTCAAGAAGTCTGACAACATTGAATATGTGGTGCCTTCCAAGCGTCCCGAAATCAGCAATAAAGCCATCTGATTCATTCCGTTCAATCTCCTTTTTCAATAAAGACTCAACAATATGAATTTTAGAAAATATATAATGCTGTCGGTGACAGCCGGTTTCCTCGCCATGGCCTCGGCCTGCAGCGAAGATGATCTTGGTCCCACCATCTTCCCCGATGTGTCGGACGATGCCGATCCCACCAGCTACACCTATAAATTCGACACCTGGATCAACCGCGAGTATCGCGACGTCTACAATCTCGACTTCAAATACAAGATGGAAGATGTGGAAGCCGACATGAACTATAATCTTGTCCCCGCTTCCTACAACAACGCACGCGACCTCTGCCTGCTCACCAAGTATCTCTGGTTCGATGCCTACAAGGAACTGGCCGGTGTGGACTTCCTTAAGCAATATGGTCCGCGCATTCTTCACCTGATCGGCTCGGCCGCCATCAATCCTTCGAGCGGCACCGAAATCCTCGGTCTGGCCGAAGGCGGACTCAAAGTGACCCTCTTCAAGGTCAACGAAATGGATCTGTTGAACTTCAACCAGCTCAATGAATACTATTTCCGCACCATGCACCATGAATTCGGCCACATTCTTCATCAGACCAAGAGCTATCCCACCGATTTCAATCTGCTCTCAACCGGACGTTACGACGACGGTTCATGGCAGAACAAGGCGATCGGCTATGTGGCTTCGCTCGGCTTCATAACTCCCTATGCTTCCTCGCAGGCACGTGAAGACTTTGCCGAAACAATCGCAAATTTCGTCACAAGAACCGACGAAGCCATGGAGCTGATCAAATGGATGGCCGCCCAGGGCTGGTCAACCGGAGTCGAAGCATCCGACGATCCCGCCCAGGATGCCGACAAGCCCTATTACTGCCGCTATTACTATGCCGACCCCCAGAATCCCGAAGACCGCACCTATTTCCTGTCGTCGGTCGAAAAAGATCCCGACTATCGTCCTGCCGTAGTCGGCATGAACGGCGAATATCTGCACTCTGTGGCCGAAGTGGAGGCTTATCTCGACAAACTTGCCGAAAGATATGATATCCACAGCGTCGAGGACGAAGACACAGTCGACGGTCTCGACCTCATCAACCAGAAGCAGCAGATCGTGCGCAACTGGTTTAAAGAACAGTGGAAGATCGATTTCGACAAACTCCGCGAGATTGTCCAGACCCGCCAGCGGAACTTCGACATCGAAGCTCTTCGTGCCGAAATCGACGCAATCCCCGATCCTGTTATTGGTGAATAATCAAATCCGAATTGACAATGAAAAAATCACTCATATACCTTCCCCTTGCCGCAATGGCTTTTGCCGCTTGCGACAATACACAGGACCTTATTTTCGACGATTCGGCCGCCGAACGTCTGGAAATGGGCAAGAGCGAAGCAGTTGAAAAGCTCACGGCCGACGGCGGCCTCTGGGCGATGGAATATTTCTCGAACTCCGACGAGCGCGGATATGTGATGCTTTGCCGCTTCAGCAAAGACGGTTCCGTGGAAGTGAGCGTGAACCACGAATGGCAGACCGTGCCCTATCAGTTCAATCAGGAGACTTCTCTGTGGGAGATAACCTCCGACAACGGCACTGTGCTCTCGTTCTGCTCGCACAACGACCTGTTCCATGTATTCTCCGATCCGTTCAACATCACCGGTCCGTTCGCTCCCACAAACCCTGACCGGAATGACGAAGATATCGACGAGACCGGCTATGGACATTCGGGCGACTATGAATTCCAGGTGATGCAGTGTGAGGACCACAACACGATGCGTCTGCTCGGAAAGAAGCGCTCCTACAACATCTGGATGCACCGACTGGCTTCCGACACCGATGAGAAGGCCTTCCTTGATCAGGTCATGACCATGACAAACGGCATCTTCTCAAATAAATTTCCAAAGCTGTTCATCACCGACAAGGAGAGCGGTGAAGTGTTTGTTGCCCATTCCAGCCGTGGCATCATGAATGTTTATCCGGAAGCCGGCGACTCGATCACCCAGGCTCGCGAAAAGCACTTCATAACGACGGCCGACGGCATACGCTTCTCTTCGCCCTTCAAGGTGCTCCGTGCCGACGGATCGGAATATGAAATCTCCGAATTCGCTTTCACCGAAACCGGAGGCCTTGTCTCTGACGAAGCCGAGTTCTCCATGCCCATAAAGGTGGGATATGTTGAGCTGCTGACGTCTCCTGCATATAATTGGACCCTAATGCCCGGTGAAGGATCTGATGATTTTGTCGAATTATTTGACAGTTTTGTCGCTGAGCATGATGCCGCATACCGGTCGATGCGATTCAGATCACTTGTCTTTGGATATGACAGTAAAACTCAGAAGTATTCAATGACAATCAATGAGATCGGAAGACATATCATGCCGACCTATTATCGACAGTCGTCTGTCAATGATGGAGTTCTGTTATTTAATATATCCAAAACAGATGCAAACAATAATGGTCTTGCCCGCCTGAATAAACTTCCGGCTCTTGAACAGTTGATGGACATGTTTAATGACAATGAATTCACAATTACTACAATTTCGGAACTTTGCCCATCGGAACTTACTTTGACTTCGACTGAAAATCCGGAATTATACTTTAAATTGAATTTGGAGTAATCCGGGACTGATCTGGAATGCCGGCCACGTTGGTGATTGATGTGTAGTTCGGCATTCCGGATATGTTAAAAACAAAAATAAAAGACAACAATAATAACAGTTCTATTAACAATGAAAAAGAAATTATTACTCTCTGCAGGTTCTATGCTGACTATTATGGTCGCAGGTGCCGTGACCCCGATGCCGCAACCAATGGTTCAGAGCATGAAGCTCGACCATGGCATTAAGCGTGAATCCCTGAAAAAAGTTTCTGCGTCAGAAGCTGCTGTGTTACGTGCCCAGGTGTATCACGAATACAATCTGGTGCCGACCTATTCAACTCCGGAAGGCGCATTTTATGGCGGTCTTTTCAACATTGATCCGGTGACGGAGATGGGATATGTCAGCAATCTCGTTCTGATGCCTACGAACACTCCCTTAACCTTTACGTCCGGCACTGCTATCTTCGCAACTGCAGCACCCTCTGTACCGCAGCCTGAAGACTTTGTCTATAACTGGCGTTATTTCACAGGCAAGAATAACGGAGATATCCAGGACGTAGAGGTTGAAGCCAGAGATATCACTTTGTCCATGCCTCCTTCGCTTACCCTATATCGTCAGATTGGTCCTCGCATGTACTGGAGCTATGACGGCGGCAATCTTCGTGACACAGTCTTATATAATGTGGAATATGGAGGTAGGCTTCGTGTTGGTCTTGAGAATACAATTGAGACTATAGATACCTGGTTGAATCCAGTGAATAAAGCATTCTATAGGAATGAGATGTTTGACCCGGCAATGGCAGGAACCAAAATCGCGGATCAAGATAACAATATGACTTATTCGCAGCTCTGCGAAGCATATGGTATGAACCGATACAGCAAGGCTTATGAGAATACTTTTGGTGAGGCCCTGAAGACCGTGTCTATAGATGGCTTTGTTTTCAATCTCGGCTATGCCGGACAGCCATATGCTCTTGGCGGACTGGATCTGTATGCAGTCTATCAGGCATCAAAAGGAGGAACCTTATCTGTTAACCTGGTGAAACTTGACGAAAAAGGTATGATGACAGATGAGATTGTTGCTACTTCAAGCATAACGGTTAATGCTTCGAATAAAGAAGTACAAGGCCCGCTGCATGTGGACTTCTATTCGGTTAACGCAGATGAAGAGGAAGTTGCATATATGATCATTGATGCTCCAATGGCCGTTCTGATTTCAGGTTTTGATGATTTTGAAGCGTTTATTCCATTCTCTTCTGCATATGACGCCACTGCGGCAACTACATGGGGTGTGCGTCACAATGGCGCTACTCTGTATCATCTTGCTGGAGAAACGACTGACGCCTCTATCGTATCTGAGTTTGATCAAAGTGCCATATATATTAGCGAAGATGGCAAGTTTGTACATTTTCTCGGTTTCTATGTGAAGCTTGATGTAGAGTACCCTGTGCTTGAGCCGGTATCTTATGTGATTGACTATGATGATGAAAATCCTGAAGGAGCAGCATTGATGTATTTTGATCATCAGGATTCAAATTCATACGCAGTAGACCTTGCCGAGGGCGAGACAACACTTGATGTGCAGTTTGCATCTTCATGCGAATATGCCGATGAAATCTTTATCGATGATATTGATCTTCCAGAATGGCTTGATTGTGCAGCATATGATATGTATTCACGTGGCGAGCTGCTTAGTAGCAATTCTGGCGAGTATCTCTATTACAACGGTCTCGGACTCTTATTTACTGTCAACGATGGAAAGTATGAAAACCGTTATGGCAAGGTGACACTTCAATACATGAACCAGACAGTCGAATTCTATGTAGGACAGAATGGTGCGGCAAATGCTGTTGGTCTTGACAAAGTTGAAGCCGCAGCTGACGGAGCTGTCGAATACTTCGACGTTCAGGGCCGCAAGCTCCAGAGCGCTCCTGCCAACGGATTCTTCCTGCAGCGTCAGGGCAACAAGGTGACCAAAGTTATCCGCTGATTATAGCGCGAAAATACCTATAGAATAATTTAATATAGAAAGGGAATGCCGCGAGGCATTCCCTTTCTATATCTCCGATTAGCGGACGAGACGACGGAGCGATTCACTCCACTCCATGACTCAATTAATCTGCCCGTAACCGCACACTGACACTCAACGTTCGATACAATCATATCTCAAGCCCATAATGAGAAGGATCCGTTATGAGCGAAAGAAACGCGGGCCGCGTCAGCGGCCCGCGTTGTTGCGGATTGTTGTCAGGAAATCAGAAAGCGGAGAGGCGGAAACGATAGGTGACGGGAGCGGCGGGAACGCAGTATTGCGGGAGTGTGCCCACGTCGGCACCGCAGGAAGCGTTTCCGATGCCGCGCATTGCGCCGTCAAGATGGACCACGGTGTAGGGTCTCGGAGTGAGTTCCCATTCATGCTGGGCGTTCATCAGGTCGGCATCGGTCCATGGGAGGGCCGAAAAGTTTACGTCGCCTTCGGTCTCGATGAGCACTCCGTGGCCGTCGGCTCCGGTGAAGGTGGCGTGGCGGAGTCCCTGGCGGTTGCCGGTGCTCTGCGGCTTGGCGTAATGTTCGCCCATGGTGGCCGGAGTGGCGGTGTAGGTTCCCACGGGGGTGCCGCTCATGCGGTCGTCGGAGTTGGATAACGGTCCGTGTGCCACATACTCAATGCGGCTGAGCGCCGAGTCAAGCGGCAGCGATATGCCGGCGCGGCGCAGATCGCCGCTGCGGGGGGTGATGTTGACATCCACATCGACTATTCCCTGTGGATAGACGGTGTAGGTGATGGCGGCTTCGGCCATGCTTCCGCTCTCGACATTGCGTATTATCATTGCATTGGGGTTGGACTTCATGTCGAGATATATGCCGGTGATGTTCATTCCGTTGCCGGTGTCGGAAAAGCGGTCGTTTTCGATCCAGCGGTGGTTATCGAAGCGGACTGGAGCGCCGCCGAGCACTTTTCTTCCGTCGATTGTCATTGCGGTCAGTTCGCCGGCCTCGTTGAACTCCATCGCGACTTTGCCGTGTGTCACGCTGTGGATCCGTCCGCCGGTCTGTTCGCTTTTGCTTATGCCGTTTTTCGGCATTTTGGGCTTGATGACGGCCAGGGGGAGGCGGGGCGAGATTTCATATTGCTTCATGGCTTCCTCGTGGCCCGCGGGAGCATAGACTGTGGCGTCGCGGCGGATCACGCGGAGGTTGAGCAGGCGTTCGGGTCCGTTCTTCCTGGGCTTGGGCAGGTTGAGGGTGAGGGTGACGGAGTCGCCGGGAGCCACGTCGGGGAGGGCCACTGTTTTGGCAAAGGTCACTTTGCCGTCGGTGACTACCTCATAGAGCAGGTCGAAGTCGGCCAGCGAAGTGAAGTCGTAGGCGTTGCGCAGCGTCACCACGGCGCGGTCCTGCCGAGGCATAGACAACGGGCCGAACTTGACCCACTGGTGGCTGGCCTTGACCTGCGCGAGCTTGGCCGAAGGGGTGCGGGTGGCCGGCAGGATGCCGTTTGAGCAGAAGTTGCCCTGATGAGGTCCGGGGTAGTCATAGCCCGTGGTCAGGCGTTTCACTCCTTTTTTGAGCAGTTGCGGGTCATAGATGGCCTGGTCGACCCAGTCCCAGATGCAGGCGCCGATGCAGGCGTCGGAGTTTTCGATCACCTGCCAGTATTCGTCGAGGTTGCCGATGGCATTGCCCATGGCGTGGGCATATTCGCAGATGAACATCGGCTTGTCGAGTCCCGAAGTGTTTTCGTGCATCCACTTCTGTCCGGGATACATCTTGGAGTAGAAATCGGAGAAGCGTCCGCCGCCATAGCTTCCGCCGGCGCGTGTTCCCTCATAGTGCACCGGACGCCGGTCGAGAGCCTTTGCCGCGTCATAGCAGTAACGGAAGTTTTCGCCGTTGCCGGCTTCGTTGCCGAGGCTCCACATGATGACGCATGGGTGATTGCGGTCGCGGAGCACCATGCGGTCAATGCGGTCCACGAATGCCGGAATCCAGCTCTGTCGGTCGCTGATGCTCTGGTTGGCATGGTCTTCAAGGTCTGCTTCATCCACGGCATACAGTCCGAAATGGTCGAGCATGGCGTAGAAGCGCGGGTCGTTGGGGTAGTGGCTGGTGCGCACGGTGTTGACGTTGTTGCGCTTCATCAGCAGAGCGTCGGTGAGCATTTCGTCAACAGTGACGGCGCGGCCGTTGACCGGCGATGTGTCGTGCCGGTTGGTGCCTTTGAGGAATACGCGCTTGCCGTTGATGTAGAGCAGCGATCCGTCGATCTTCACTTCTCGCAGGCCGATTTTGGTCGAGAACGCCATCTCTTCCCTGTTGCGCTCTTTCTGAGTCACGGTGAGGGTATAAAGGTCTGGATGTTCCGCGCTCCAGAGCATGGGGTTGTCGACTGTGAAGACGGCGTTGCCGACCGAGTTGTGGCCGCTGAGAGTCGCGGTTGTCTCGCCGACTTTCGCTCCTGCCGGATCATATAGGCTGACGGTGGCGGTCTTTGTCGCTCCGAGTCCGTCGCGGTCGTCGAATGTGAGAGCCACGTTGACGGTTGCCTTGTCATATCCGGGCGTGAAGTCGGATGTCACGTAATGGTCGCGTATGAATGCGGCCGGCACGTTTATCAGATCGACGTCGCGGAAAATTCCGCTCATGCGGAACATGTCCTGACATTCAAGATATGATCCGTCGCTCCAGCGCATCACTTCCACTGCAAGAGTGTTTTCGCCGGGACGCAGGAATTCTGTCACGTCAAATTCGGCCACGTTGTTTGCGCCTTGGCTGTAGCCGGTTTCACGGCCATTGACCCAGACTGTGGCTGCGGAGTATATGCCGTTGAATTTAAGGAATGTGCGGCGGCCGGCGGCTGTCCAGTCGGCGGGCACGGTGAAGGTGCGCACGTATGATCCGACGGGATTGATTCCGTAGTTGGCGCCGCCGTCGTTGAATCCGGGGCGTGCCTTGATGTAGGGCGGAGTGTTGGAGTGGGGGTATTCCACATTGCAGTATATAGGCTTGTCATAGCCGAGCATCTCCCAGTTTGAAGGAACGGGAATCTCGTCCCACGATGAAACGTCGAAGCCCTCCTGCCAGAAGTCGAGCGGGCGCTGCGAAGGCTCTGGCACCAGATTGAAACGCCAGTTGCCATTGAGGCTGCGCACGTTGTCGCTCTTCGGCGTGACCCAAGGTGTGGCATAGTGGCCGGTGTCGGCTATCATTGACTCGAGCGTCGGGTAGGGGGTGAAAGTGGCGTGGCCGGATTCTTTGTTGATTGCGAAGATGGTCTCGTCCTCCCAGCGCGGACTCTGGAATTTCGGTTTTTCCACAATTTCGATTGTGAACATAGCGTTGTCGGGCGTGCCCTCCTTGAGCCGCATCACTCCGTTGCCGTCGGGCTGATAGGTGCCTTTTTTTACTGCCGAGGAGAGGGTGTAGACCCCGGGGGTGTTCTTGGCCGGGATGAACAGCATCCGTGCGTTGCCCCAAGTGTCCTGCGGTGCGGGCCATTGCAGCAGATAGTCGATGGAGGCATTGTTGCCGCCGTCGTCGAAGTTGGTGTCATAGAAAGCGCCACCCACCACGCGGGTGTCGAGGTCGAGCATCTTCACTGTCCAGTATTGTCCGCGGTTGTTGTTGTCGGCGGCTTCGAAACGGATGGCGGTATTGTTCTCTCCGCTGTCGCCGTTGCCGAGCACCAGATCAGGATTGGCCACAGACCGGAAACGATAGGTGAGTTCGGGGTCGAAGCCGGCGCGTTCGCTCAGTCCGACGGTGAATCTGGTTCCACGGGCGCGCGGCACCAGCACAATCCTGCCGTTCTGCAGGGCGGCGGCCACGTCGGGGCGGTTGGCCGGCACCAGGCGAACTGCGTTTTTGCCGGCTTGCTCCAGCTTCCAGAGCTGGGCTTCGTCAGAACCATTGTTTTCGCCTGAGGTCACAATGTCGCCCTCTGAACGGAGGGCCAGATTGCTGAAAGGGTTGATGATTCGCCAGGAGCCGCTCAGCTCCTTGAGCGTCCAGTAAGAGTCGGTGCGCGAGCTGTCGGCGGCGGGGGCGGTCACGGCGTCGCCGTCTGCCGCCAGGGCAACTGCGTTGCTCTTGTCGGGCAGGATACGGTAGAGCGCTCCGGCCTGATATTGGGCCAGAGCCGCGGCCGCGCAAAAGGCCATGGCTGTCACGGCGCTCCAGAGTCGTCTGTTCATTTGTTGTTGGGTGCGTAATTTTTATTTAATTATTTTCCAGGGAATAGAGTCTTGATGGATCCGATAGAAGAGAGAACGGAACTTGCCTCATAGGGGATGAACACCGTTTTGCCGTCGGCTCCTTCGGTCATCTGGCTCAGTGCTTCGATATATTTCACGGCAAGCATATAGGTGGCCGGATCGGTTTTTGACTGCGCGACTGCTTCAGCCACGCGGCGTATGGCTTCGGCTTCGGCCTCGGCCTGGAGGATCTTGGCCTTGGCTTCGCCCTCGGCCTGAAGGATTTCTGACTGTTTTGACGCTTCTGCCGCATTGATGCGTGACTGCTTCTCACCTTCCGACCGGAGGATGAGCGACTTTTTCTCGCCCTCTGCATTGAGAATCTCGGCGCGTCGGTTGCGTTCGGCCTGCATCTGCTTTTCCATGGCCTCGCGCACGCTTTCCGGCGGGGTGATGTCCTGAAGCTCCACACGGTTCACCTTGACTCCCCATTTGTTAGTGGCATCGTCGAGAATGGCCTGCAGTTTGGAGTTGATGGTGTCGCGCGAGGTGAGGGTCTCGTCAAGTTCCAGTTCGCCGATCACGTTTCGGAGCGAAGTCTGGGTGAGTTTCTCGATTGCGTTCGGCAGATTGTCGATTTCATAGACCGACTTTTTCGGGTCGACAATCTGGAAATAGAGCAGGGCGTTGATTTCGGTGGTCACATTGTCTTTGGTGATCACCTGCTGCGACGGGAAGTCATAGACCTGTTCGCGGAGGTCGATCACGGTGGTGGTGCTGACGCTGACGTGGCTGAAACGTCCGTTGGTTATGATCTGGCGGGTATATATCCGTTTGGGTTTGTCGATAAACGGCCAGATGATGTTGAGTCCGGCAGGCAGGACGCTGTGGAATTTACCAAGGCGTTCGATGACGCGGGTTTCGGACTGGGGCACGACTTTGATGCCGTTGGCCAGCAGAATGATGACGAGGAGCACAATGACTCCGAGGGTGGTCCAGATTTCCATGGCGGTAGGTGGTTGGTATTAATGATGTTTTTTAGGAAAGTTTGATTTCAATTGGCTTGACCAGGAGCACAATGCTTTCGTGCCCTACAATGCGCACCCGTTGGCCGGGCATCAGTGGCATTCCGTCGGTGGCGCGCACCTGCCAGTTGTCGCCGTCAACGCGTGCGCGCCCGGCGTCTGAGTCGCTCACGCTGATCTCTCGCCCAATCAGGGCGTCCATGTTGCTGGCAGGCTCATGGCGCCCGTGGCTCTTGGCTTTGAGATATCGCTTTATGGGGTTGACGGCCACAAACGTGATTAGCGAGACTACAGCAAGGACCGCCACCTGTACCACAGGCGACGCTCCGCACAGGGCTGCTGTCATGGCTCCGAGCGCGCCGACGGCCAGACACAATCCGGCCACCATGAAGGTGATGACCTCCACTATCGCGAGCACCCCGGCCACTATCAGCCAGAGTACCCACCATGAAATTGTTGCAAATTCGATGTTCATATGAAATAGTGATTGATTAGAGCACAAATTTACTAAAAAAAAGCGAAATTTTTCACGCTTTGATGGGGAAATGGCCAATTTTACCTTTGAGGTTTAAAAAAGTTTGCAAAATTTAGAGTGTTTTTGTAAATTTGCGGTGCATACATACCATCAAAATAAAAAAAGGAGGGGCTAATGAGCATTCTGTTATCGCTGGCCACTGCCGTGGCCGCCAGCCTGCCGGTTGACACTATTGCGGCACGCATGAATTATCA
>CAMWTI010000037.1 GCA_947177135.1 uncultured Porphyromonadaceae bacterium
CTCTAACTGCGTCCACGCGTAAAGGCAATCGTCCCAGCTATATACGTGCGGCCGGACATGACCTCGCCGTGCCACTCTATGAAGCGTATTGCCGCCGCGTGTCGGAACTGACTGGCCGTCAGGCAGCGCGCGGAGTTTTTGGCGCCGATATGCAGATAGAGCTTGTCAACGACGGTCCTGTCACTATCATAATGGACTCCAGATTGAAAGAATGATCTGATAATCAGCCTTGAGATGCAGTGAGAACCTGCCATTAAAAAAATGGAGCTTTTTTTACCGGATTTTCTTTCGGCGGGTCGGGATTTTTCCGTATCTTTGTGAACAATTAACTATACATAATTCATACAAATACACGTCCAATCATGAAAGACCTGAACAATATTGTAGAGCAGTTTGACATCCGTGGCACAGTAAGCGAAATCAAGCCTCTGGGCAACGGACTGATCAATGACACCTATATTGTCCGCACCGCAGGCGATGACACTCCTGACTACGTGCTTCAGCGCATCAACCATCACATTTTCACTAATGTGGAGGTGCTGCAGCACAATATTCAGGCCGTGACCTCACACATCCGTCGTAAACTTGAGGCCGCCGGCGAGGATGATCTCGGACGCAAAGTGCTTGAATTCGTCACTCTCAAAGATGGCGGAAAGACATTCTATTTCGACGGTGAAAGCTACTGGCGTGTCATGGTCTTCATTCCACGGGCGAAAACATTCGAAGCTGTGAATCCTGAAAGCAGCCGCGCCGCAGGCAAGGCCTTCGGCCGTTTCCAGGCCATGCTTGTCGATATCGACGAGAAACTGGAGGAAACCATTCCCGATTTTCACAACATGGAACTGCGTCTGCGCCAGCTGCGTGAAGCTGTGGCTGCCGATCCCAAAGGCCGGGTGAAGGAAGTGCAGCCACTGCTTGACGAGCTTGAAAAGAGGGCGGACGAAATGTGCAAGGCCGAGCGTCTGTATCGCGAGGGCAAGCTGCCGAAACGTATCTGTCACTGTGACACCAAGGTCAACAATATGATGTTTGACGAGGATGGTTCGACAGTGCTCTGCGTTATAGACCTTGACACCGTCATGCCGAGCTTCATCTTCAGCGATTTCGGCGATTTCATGCGTACCGGCGCAAACACCGGTCTGGAAGACGACAAGAATCTCGACAACGTTGAGTTCAACATGGACATATTCCGGGCATTCACTGAGGGATACCTCTCGACTGCCAGAGAATTCCTGCTGCCGGTTGAAATCGAGAATCTGCCTTATGCAGCGGCTCTTTTCCCCTACATGCAGACTGTGCGTTTCCTCGCTGACTACATCAACGGCGACACATACTATAAAATACAGTACCCCGAACATAATCTCGTGCGTTCCAACGCTCAGTTCAAACTTCTGCAGAGTGTCGAGGCCCACACTCCCGAAATGAACGCTTTCATTGCCGAACAGCTCAAATAACGAAATCCAATATCTACAATTACTATAATCGATTAATGGAAATTTCAGGTAAAATCATCGCCGCGCTTCCCGAGCAGGGCGGCACCTCACGCACAGGAAACCCCTGGAAGAAGCGTGAATACGTGCTCGAAACACAAGAAACATATCCGCGCAAAGTGGCTTTCTCGCTTTTCGGCGACCGTGTAGACCAATATCCGGTGGCTATCGGTGAGACCGTCACGGTTTCGTTCGATATCGAGAGTCGCGAATACAACGGACGCTGGTACACCGATATCCGCGCTTGGAAAGTCGACAAAGGAGTGCAGCCTGCCGCAGGCGCGCCACTGCCTCCGCCAGCTTCTGTATCGCCCGCCGACTTTCCGGCCGCACCGGCCGATCTCACTCCCGCAGGCGGAGCTGACGATCTGCCATTTTGAGCATAAACAAAAAACACTACATGCCGCAACGTCGCTTCTGACATGGTTTCCACTCGTGGAAGAAGCGATCGTTGGGGCATGATTGCAATATTCCACAATAATCATTGACAAGTGAATCATTTCGATTTTCTTAGAGTGGCTGCCGCCGTGCCGCGTGTCAACGTGGCCGACTGTGAAGCCAATGCCACTGCCATCATTGAGCAATGTGGCCGACTGGCCGGGCGCGCGGTGCGTCTGGCTGTGTTTCCTGAACTGTGCATCACGTCATATACGGTCGGAGATCTGCTGCACTCCCGCACGCTGCTCGACAGTGCTTATGCCGAACTTCACCGCATTGCCGCCGAGACGGCTTCAATGCCGATAGTGGCAGTGGTAGGTGTGCCGCTCAACATGAACTCAACGGTGGTCAATTGCGCCGCCGTTATCTCTTCGGGACGTATACACGCCGTTGTCGGCAAGACTTATCTTCCTAATTATAATGAGTTTTACGAAAACCGCTGGTTCACTCCGGCAGATGCCAACTCGACCATCTTCGTGGTTGACGGAGTGCGCTTTGGTGTGGAAATATGTGAAGACCTCTGGGCGCCGATTGCTCCATCGACTCATCTGGCCCTGGCCGGTGCCGAGGTAATTCTTAATCTGTCGGCGTCGGACGATATTGTCGGCAAGCGGGCAACTCTTGAAAATCTGATCAAGGCACAGAGCGCGCGCTGTTGTGCCGCCTATGTTTATTCGTCGTGCGGATATGGCGAGTCAACCACCGACGTAGTCTTTGACGGCAAGGCCATAATCGCTGAAAACGGCGCTATGGTTGTCAGCTCCGAGCGGTGGCACACTGAAGCTTTTGCCGAAGTGGCGGATATCGACACTTTTGCCTTGCGTCGCGACCGGCTTCATCACCCGAATTTCCACTTCTGCGCCGAACGCGAAAATAGCGGCCGGGAGTTTAATTATATTGACGTGACGCCTGCTGTTCAGCCGCTTCCGGCTCATGAACTGTTGCGCGGAGTGAACCCGCATCCGTTTGTGCCGGCCGACGACTCCCGCCGTCAGCGCCGCTGCGAGGAGATAATCAACATTCAGACGTTCGGACTGATGCGTCGTCTGGATTTCACAAAGTGCACATCGCTGGTGGTGGGTATTTCCGGCGGACTGGATTCGACGTTGGCTCTGTTGGTGGCCTGTCGGGCGTTTGACCGTCTCGGACTGCCACGCACCGGTATAACCGCAGTGACCATGCCAGGGCTTGGAACTTCGGACCGAACTCTTGTCAATGCGCGCGATCTGATGGACGAACTCGGTGTCACTTCGCGTGAAATCTCCATTGTTCCCGCCGTCGAGCGTCATTTTGCCGATATCGGTCATGATCCGTCAGTTCATGATCTGACATATGAGAACTCGCAGGCGCGCGAACGCACGCAGATTCTTATGGATATTGCCAATCAGACCGGAGGCATGGTGCTTGGAACCGGCGATCTGTCGGAACTTGCGCTCGGATGGTCCACCTATAACGGTGACCACATGAGCATGTATGGCGTCAATGCCGATGTGCCGAAGACGCTGGTGAAGTCGCTGGTGGAATATCTGGCCGGAATCGCCGGATCGGATCGCGAGCGACGCACATTGCTGGACATTGTCGACACTCCGATTTCGCCGGAACTGACTCCGGCCGATGCCAAGGGCGATATCGCCCAGAAGACGGAAGATCTTGTCGGTCCGTATGAGCTTCATGACTTCTTCCTGTTTCACTTCATGCGTACTGGCGCGTCGCCCGACCGCATACTCTTCCTCGCGTTGCAGGCATTCGGCGAAAATTATACGCGTGGGCGGATCATACACTGGATGCGCGTGTTCTTCCGCCGGTTTTTCTCCCAGCAGTTTAAGCGTTCCTGCATGCCCGACGGGCCTAAGGTCGGCTCGGTTAGTCTGTCGCCGCGCGGAGACTGGCGTATGCCGTCGGATGCCGCTGCGTCAATCTGGCTGAAACGGATCGACGAACTGGAGCAGGAGAAGTAGGGAAAGACTGCTGTTCCTTAAAAAATAAACGTTTATGTCAGGTCGCGGATTTTGCCGCGGCCTGATGCTTGTTCTTATGAATCGCACAGAGTAAGGATAACGAATGTCGAAAAAAATAGATATGCTTGAGGGCGGTCTGTTCTCAAAGATTCTGCTCTTTTCTCTGCCGCTTATGGCAAGCGGCATATTGCAACAATCGTTTAATTCAGTCGATGTTGCTGTCGTTGGGCGCTGGTGTGGCAAGGAGGCTCTTGCCGCCGTCGGATCCAACGGCATGATCATCTCACTTATTGTCAATCTGTTCATTGGCATTTCGATCGGTGCCAATGTTGTCATCAGCCGTTATGTCGGTCAGCGTGACAATGAAGGCATACGCCGTTCGGTGGCGACGGTCGGCGTTGTCGGGATGGCCAGCGGATTGCTGCTGGCAGTGATAGGGTTCTGTGCCGCCAGGCCGATGCTTGACTTTGTGTCGACTCCCGAAGACGTCATAGATCTTGCCACGACATATCTGCGCATATATTTTCTCGGAATGCCTGGTCTGATGGCCTACAATTTCGGCTCGGCGATTTTGCGCTCGCTCGGCGACACCCGGCGACCGTTTTATGCGTTGCTGGTCGGCGGCATGGTCAACACGGGACTCAACCTGTTGTTTGTGCTGAAACTGGGCATGGACGTCGACGGAGTGGCGCTGGCAACAATCATATCTCAGTATGTCAGCGCTCTGATAATCATTGTGTTTCTGTTGCGCGAACAGGATCCTTACAGGCTTGATCCGCGCACATGCCGCCTGCATGGCCTTCAGTTCAGAAAAATGTTGCAGATAGGGCTCCCGGCCGGTATGCAGGGGGTTGTGTTCTCAATATCAAATGTCTTTATTGTCGGTAACATCAATCTCTATGGCTCGACGGCATCTGCCGGGTCTGCGGCGGCTCTGATATTTGAATTCTATTGCTACTATGTCATTTCGTCGTTCGCTCAGGCCGCCGTGGTTTTCACCAGTGCGAATTATGGTGCCGGCAATATTGAACGATGCAGGAGAGTGTGGTCGGTGTGTATGCTTCTAAGTGTTGTCTGTTCCGGTTTGCTCAACGTGGTCATTGCAGGCAATGCAACGGTATTTGCTTCGATATTTACTCAGGATCCAGATGCGCTGCAATATGCCGCGGTGCGTATCACCACAGTGTTGCTGTTTCAGTTCGTGGCCTGTTCATATGAAATCAGCGGGTCGGCCATGCGCGGTCTCGGATATTCGATGACTCCGACAGTAATAACGGTTATCGGCACCTGTCTGCTCCGGATCCTGTGGGTGCACACGGTGAGTGTCAGGCCGGATGACTTCCGTCTGCTGATGTCGGTCTATCCGATCACGTGGACCGTCACCGGCATTGCTGTTGTCATCGCATATTTCTATTGTCGTCGCCGGGCGTTCGCTCATATCAGCGGGTGCGCCTGACTTCGTCGACTCCGGGAATATTTGCAATGTGATTGATGATGGTCTGGAGTTCGGCGTTGGAGTGCACGGCGAAGGTTATGCGTATGCTCACAAGAGAGTCGACTGTTTCCGTGTTTATCGACCCGATGCTCAGATTCAGATTGTTTGTGATGCAGTCGGCCAGATCGATGAACAGATGGTAGCGGTCGATTGCCCGGATGGATATCTCAACAGGATAGAGCGTCAGGTCTTCGCGGAAGTCGACGGATACAATGTTGTCGCCCATTTGTGACGCGAGGCTGATGGCCCGTGGGCAGTCGCGCTTGTGGACTGTGGTGTCGAGCCCGTCTTCATGAAATCCGATGACTTCGTCGCCGGGAATCGGCATGCAGACCGGACATCTGGCATATTTGGGCTTTGGGGTGCGCGTCAGATACTGACGGATCGCTTTTTGAGCTTTGTAGGTCACGGTGTGCTCCAGCCAGTCAGGCTGCGGGTTGGAATTCATTCCTGTCACGACTTCCACCACGTCTCCGCGCCGCAGAGGCGATTTTATGGACGACAACTGATTGTTGATGCGGGCATATTTCACATGGTTACCAAGGTCCGGGTGGATTTCGTAGGCAAAGTCAATGACGGTGGCTTTCTGAGGCAGTACCACTTCTCGGCCCTGGGGCGTGAAGGTCAGTATGTCGTCATTATAAAATGCCGTGACTACGTTTTCGATGAATCCGGATCCGTTTGATCCGGTATTCTTGTTTTCGGATATGTCGCGGAGCACGGACCGGAACTTTTCGATCCATCGTCCGATATTGTTTTCCGAGCGTTCGGCCAGACATCCTAACCGCGAGTCGCGGATCATCCGTTCGCTGCTGATGTGCACCTCCTGCCATCGGCCGAAATCGGCCAGCAGTTTGACGTGAAAGCATTGATAACCATTCTCCTTCGGCGAGTCGATATAGTTTGAGATGCCGCCGGGCTTTTCGCGGAAGCGGTCTGTCAGCAGTGAATATATGCGCAGGGCCATGTCTTTTTCCGATATTCCGTCCTGAAGTTCGGCGTCAGGGAAAATGACCTCTGTGAAATGGCGGTAGCGCAGGTGGTTGAAGTCGTCGCCATACTTGTGCATTTTGCGCCACAGCGAATATGGCTGGCGATATGTTATGAACACCCTGGCGCTGATGCCGTTGTTGTCGAGTATCTCTTTTATCTGGTCAATGAATCTGGTCAGACGGTCGTGTTGCATCGCTTCGTCCTGTGCCGTCTGCTTGACAATCTCTTCATATTCGTTAGGGCAGCGGAAGCGAAGGCTCAGGTTCTCCAGTTCGGTCTTGACATTATAGAGTCCGAGTCGATTGGCCAGCGGGGCATAGAAATAGTCCGTTTCTCCGGCAATTTTCATCTGTTTGGCCGGCTGCATTGACGACAGGGTGCGCATATTGTGCAGTCGGTCCGCGAGTTTCACCATTATTGCACGAAGGTCGTGCTGGATTGAATTCAGCATCTGTTTGAAATTGTCGAGTTGTTTCGACATTTCATACTTGTCTTTTTTCTTTTTGGTGACTACGTTGACCAGAAACGCCACGTCTTCGCCAAACAGTTCGTTGATCTCTTCGATGGTGTGAGGCGTGTCTTCCACTACGTCGTGAAGAAACGAGGCTATCACTGTGTTGACGTCGAGCGACAGTTCTTCGGCGGCTATCAGGGCCACCGCAATTGGATGCAGGATGTATGGTTCGCCTGTTTTTCGTTTTTGCGAAGCATGGGCTTCAGAGGCAAACTGGAATGCGCGTCGCAGGCGGGCCATGTCTTCTGGCGGGGTGCGTAGTTCCATTGCGGCAAACACTTTGCCTGCTTCTTGTTCGATGATGTGGCGATAGTCCTGTTCCATGTTGTATATGTCAGCGTCTGGTTTTTAGTTCTGAACGAATAAACGGAGCGGTCGGTGATTCAGTGAGGGCCACTTGCTCCGGTGTGCCTTCGGCGATTATGAGTCCGCCGCCTGATCCTCCCTCCGGTCCCATGTCGATTATGTGGTCGGCACACTTTATCACGTCGGTGTTGTGTTCGATTACAACGACCGTGTTGCCTTTGTCGACCAGGCGGTTCAGCACCGCCATCAGCACCCGTATGTCGTCAAAGTGTAGTCCGGTAGTCGGTTCGTCAAGAACGAATATGGTCTTGCCGGTGTCGCGCTTGGCCAGTTCGGTGGCGAGTTTTACCCGCTGGTTTTCGCCGCCGCTCAGAGTGGACGATGGTTGTCCGAGCTTGATGTAGCCGAGTCCGATCTCCTGCAGCACCTTTATTTTTTTCAGAATCGACGGCACTGATTCAAAAAATTCCACAGCCTGGTTGATCGTCATGTCAAGCACGTCGGCGATTGATTTGCCTTTGAATCGCACTTCAAGGGTCTCGCGGTTGTAACGTTTGCCTCCACATTCTTCACATGGCACAAGCACGTCTGGCAGAAAGTTCATTTCGATCGTCTTGTATCCGTTGCCGCGGCATGTTTCGCAGCGTCCGCCTTTTATGTTGAACGAGAAGCGTCCGGGCTTGTATCCGCGTATTTTTGCTTCCGGCAAGTTGACGAAGAGCGAGCGTATGTCGGTGAACACTCCGGTATATGTGGCCGGGTTTGAGCGCGGCGAGCGTCCGAGCGGGGTCTGGTCGACGGTGACGACTTTGTCGACGTTCTCGATGCCGCAGACCGAAGAGTAGGGCAGCGGTGCGGTCAGTGAGTTATAGAATTTCTGGCTTAGAATTGGTTGCAGGGTTCCGTTGATCAGGCTGGATTTGCCGGATCCGCTGACTCCGCACACGCAAATGAGGGTTCCGAGCGGCAGTCTGAGCGTCACATTGCGCAGGTTGTGCCCGGAGGCGCCGGTGATGACGATTTCCTTGCCATTGCCGCTGCGGCGTGATGTAGGGATCTCTATCGAGCGCCGTCCTGTCAGGTAGTCGGCCGTGAGAGTGTCGGCTTTGAGCATTTCGGCCGGAGTTCCTGAAAAGACCACGTTTCCACCTTTGCGTCCGGCCAGCGGACCGATGTCGACCACATAGTCGGCTTCTTCCATGATCTCCTTGTCGTGTTCGACCACGATGACGGAATTGTCGGCATCGCGCAGTCGTTTCAGTGAATTGATCAGGCGCCTGTTGTCGCGCTGATGCAGTCCGATGCTCGGCTCGTCGAGTATGTAGAGCACATTGACCAGTTCGGATCCGAGTTGCGTGGCCAGTCGGATGCGCTGGCTTTCTCCGCCGCTCAGTGTGGCGGACGCTCTGTTGAGCGAGAGGTAGCCCAGTCCGACGTCAACCAGGAAGCGGAGGCGTGAACGTATCTCTTTGAGTATTTCGTCGGCTACGATCGCCTGCGTCGGCGAAAAGTGCTGGCCGGCATGCTCTGCCCAATCAAGCAGTTTGTCGATGTCCATCCGACACAGGTCGGCAATGTTTTTTTCTCCGATGAAAAAGTGGAGCGCTTCGCGGTTGAGCCTGTCGCCGTTGCATTCCGGACAGATGGCCCGGGAATAAAACCGGCCGCTCCACTTCTGGGCTTCTGAGTCGGAATCGTCGGATTGTTGCATCTCGACGTATTTAACGATTCCTTCATATCTGGCGAAGTAGTTGCTCAGCGTGATTGAGGAGTCGGCAATGTCAAGACGTTCTTCTGTGCCGTTGAGTATGTCGTTGAGGCATTCTTCCGGCAGTTGTTCGACCGGAGATTTCAGTGTCTGGCCATATTTTTTGCAAATGGCGTCTATTTGCTTGAATATGACGGAGCTTTTGTATTTCCCGAGTGGCACTATTCCGCCGTCGTATATGCTTTGAGAGGGAGCCGGTATGATTTTGTCGCGGTCAATGATATTTACAGTCCCGAGTCCTTTGCAGTGCGGACATGCTCCGAGCGGGGAGTTGAACGAGTAATTATGAGGCGCTGGCTCCCGGTAGCTGAGTCCCGATTCCGGATCCATGAGAGTGCGTGAGTAGTGTGTGACTGCATTGTCGGCATCAATGTCCAGAATCATCATCTGTTTTCGTCCCTGCCGCATGGTATCGGCCACTGAATCGCGCAGGCGAGTCGCGTCTTTGGTGTTGACTTTCAGTTTGTCGACAACCAGTTCGATGGAGTGGTTGGTATAGCGGCTCAGCTTCATGCCAGGCGAGATCTCTTTTATTTTTCCGTCGATTCTCACGTTGATAAAGCCCTTTTTCGACAGTTGCTCGAAAAGTTCCTGATAGTGTCCCTTACGGTTATGGATAAGCGGAGCCAGCAGCATGATCCTGTGGCCGTTGAATCGGTCGAGAATCAGCTGGACAATCTGTTCTTCGGAGTATTTTACCATTGGTTTGCCGGTGACATAGCTTCGGGCTGTGCCTACGCGGGCATAGAGCAGTCGCAGAAAGTCGTATATTTCAGTTGTGGTGCCGATGGTCGACCGCGGGTTGCGATTGATGGTTTTCTGTTCAATAGCTATGACAGGGCTTAATCCGGTTATGCGGTCTACGTTCGGCCGCTCCAGGTTGCCGAGCATCTGCCGTGCATAGCTTGAAAAAGTTTCAATGTAGCGTCGCTGGCCTTCGGCGAATATAGTGTCGAAAGCCAGAGATGATTTTCCCGAGCCGGACAATCCGGTGATCACGGCCAGTTTGCCGTGGGGTATGGTCACATTGATGTTTTTCAGATTGTGGACTCGCGCGCCGGTAACCGTCAGTGCGTCGAGCTGAGATGTGTCTTCTGCCATCAGCGGGTCCAGGCTGGATTATAGACTTTGATTGTCCGGGTCGATCGTTTCTGAGAATTCTCTGTCGGGATTTTCACGATGTATGTTTTTCCGGCTTTGTTGGTCAGAGTTTTTGAGCGTATCCACGGGTTGTGTTCTTTTAGAGTGGCATATGTTATGCCATGTTCTATGGCCCAGTCAGGCCAGTCGGCCACTGGACCGTCTACTTTGACTTCTGTGTAGGTCGCAGGCTGATATAGCTGGTCGGCCGAAAGCGAGAAGCCATATGCTCCAGGGTTTTCCATTATCAGTTTCATGGCCATCATTCTGAACGGATAGCGCCGGGTTTCTTCCACGAGGTAAAGGTCGAAGGCTGAATCGGCTTTCTGAGCCTCCAGTTCTTTGGTCACTCGTGCCGTGCCGCCGTTGTAGCTTGCGGCCACGCTCTCCCAGTTGTTGTAGAGTGAATATGCTTTTTTTAAATACCGGCATGCGGCGCGGGTTTCTTTTTCAATGTCATAGCGCTCGTCAACTTCGTCGTTGACTTCCAGTCCGTAATGTTTGGCGGTTGATGGGATGAACTGCCATATTCCGGCCGCTTTGGCGGGTGAGTATGCCGTTGGATTGAGGTAGCTTTCAATGCATGCCAGATAAAGCATGTCTTCCGAAATGCCGTTTTGCTTTAGAATCGGGGCCATTACCGGAAAATATCGGTTGGCACGCTTGATCGTGAGCAGGGTGTTGCCGTGGGTGTAGGCCATCGATGTCAGTTCGCGGTCGAGTTTTTCATAGAGGTCCACGCGGTCCAGGTCGATGCGTTCGCCTGCAAATTCTATCGATAGCGGCACTTGCGGGTTTATAACTTGCTGAAATTCCGCACCGGCCGAGGGTTGATCCTCTGTCGGTGCGGAGTATATGGGTTGCGGTCGGTCGGCGTGGGCCACGTTGCACAATGTGACGATGGCACACACGCCGATCCCTGTCAAGGATATCTTGTTGATTACTTTTGTCATCTTCATAGTTTTACAAAGATAACAAACTTCTGTGGATTATGCAATGCCGGTTAAATATTTTTATAAAAGCATATCCACTGAATGCAGTTCAGCCGAGGGCGGCGATGGAGGCTTCGAGAGCGGCGATGCGGGCCAGAGCCGATGCCTGTTTGCGTCGTTCGGCCTCGACTACTGGCGCGGGAGCACTGCTGACAAACCGTTCGTTGGAGAGCTTTTTCTCGACCGAAGCAAGGAAGCCACGCTCATAGTCAAGGTCTTTGTGGAGTTTTGCAAGTTCAGATTCCACGTCGACTGCATCGGCGCTCAGCGGCACTTCAAATTCCATGGAGCCGACCATGAAGGACGCTGCCGCCGCGTCTTTTTCTTTGGCGACAGTTATGGTGCCGACGTTGGCCAGTTTGCTGACTGCGGCGGTTTCGTCGGCGTTCAGTGCCGAGCCTGTTGTGCGCAGGTCCACTGTTACTTTAGGGGCGATCTGTTTTTTTGCTCTGATGCCGCGGATTCCGTTGACAATCTCTTTGACGCGGTTCATGCCGGCGAGGATTTCAGCGTCGGCTACTTCGGTGTCGGGCAGCGGAGCATACATTATCGACTCGCCGGGTCGGCGTTCGGCCAGATGCTGCCATAGTTCTTCGGTGATGAAGGGCATGAACGGATGAAGCAGGCGCAGCAGCGAGTCAAAATAGTCGAGTGTGGCGGCATATGTCTTGCCGTCGATCGGTGTGCCGAATGCCGGTTTCACCAGTTCGAGATACCAGCTTGAGAATTCGTCCCAGAAGAGTTTATAGACAGCCATCAGGGCTTCCGATATGCGGAATTTGCCAAGCAGGTCGGTGACTTCGGCAGCTGTTTCGCTGACCTTTGAACCGAACCATTTGACGGCGGTAGCCGAGGCGGATGGCTGAGCGGCGTCGTTGTCGATTGTCCAGCCTTTGACCAGACGGAATGCGTTCCAGATCTTGTTGCAGAAGTTGCGCCCGTTTTCGCATAGTTTTTCGTCGAACATGATGTCGTTGCCGGCCGGAGCCGCGAGCATCATTCCCATGCGTACACCGTCAGCTCCGTATGTGTCGATC
This sequence comes from uncultured Porphyromonadaceae bacterium, assembly GCA_947177135.1. GTDB lineage: Bacteria > Bacteroidota > Bacteroidia > Bacteroidales > Muribaculaceae > UBA3263. The sequence goes on from CAMWTI010000037.1 coordinate 12,132, forward strand.
AGGTCGAGAGGGTCGGGAGAATTGCCCAGCGACTTGCTCATTTTGCGGCCGAGCTTGTCGCGCACGATGCCGGTGAAGTAGACGTTTTTGAACGGTTCTTTGCCTACGTATTCATATCCGGCCATGATCATGCGGGCTACCCAGAAGAAGATGATGTCAGGTCCGGTGACCAGAGTGGCCGTCGGGTAGTAATAGTTGATTTCTTTGTTTCCTGGATTGTTGATGCCGTCAAAAAGGGTGATGGGCCATAGCCATGAAGAGAACCAGGTGTCGAGCGCGCCTTCGTCCTGACGGAGTTCTGCGGCCGAGATGTTTTCGCATCCTGGCATGGCGTTGACTTTGGCGAGCGCTTTTCCAGCGTCTTCGGCTACGACGAATTTTTCTTCGCTGTCGGTCGGGTCTGTATAGTAGTAGGCCGGAATGCGGTGTCCCCACCAGAGTTGGCGGCTGATGCACCAGTCCTGGATGTTTTCGAGCCAGTTACGGTATGTGGTTTTGTACTTTTCAGGCACGAAGCGGATGATGTTGTCCATTACCGGCGCGAGTGACTGGTCGGCAAAGTGCTTCATGCTGACAAACCATTGCAGCGAGAGACGCGGTTCGATGGGCACTTTGGTGCGCTCGGACAGGCCGATGTTGTTTATGTAGTCCTCTACTTTTTCCAGCAGGCCTGCGGCGGCGAGGTCTTCGGCGATTTTTTTGCGGCATTCAAACCGGTCCATGCCGACGTACATGCCCGCACATTCTGCCACGGTGGCGTCATCGTTGAAGATGTCTATGACTTCAAGGTTGTGTTTCTTGCCGAGCATTTCGTCATTTTTGTCGTGGGCCGGGGTGACTTTCAGGCAGCCGGTGCCGAACTCAATGTCGACATAGCGGTCTTCGATCACCGGAATTGTGCGGTTTACAAGCGGCACGATGACTTTATGGCCTTTGAGCCATGTGTTTTTCGGGTCTTTGGGGTTGATGCACATGGCCGTGTCGCCCATGATGGTTTCGGGACGTGTGGTGGCCACTACTGCATAGCGTCTGCCTTCTGGGTCGGTGTGTATGACTTCGCCTTCGGCGGCAGGCGCCGGATTGGCGGTGTCGTCGGCCAGATAATATCGCAGGTAGTAGAGTTTGGCTTGTTCTGTTTCATAGAACACTTCGTCGTCGCTGATGGCCGTGAGGTTCTGCGGATCCCAGTTGACCATTCGCAGTCCGCGATAGATCAATCCTTTGTCATATAGGTCGCAGAACACTTTTGTCACTGCTTTCGAGCGTTCTTCGTCCATGGTGAATGCCGTGCGCTCCCAGTCGCATGAGGCGCCGAGTTTGCGCAGTTGCTTCAGGATTATGCCACCGTGCTTGCGGGTCCATTCCCAGGCGTGTTCCAGAAATTGTTCGCGCGTCAGGTCGGTTTTCTTTATGCCTTCGTCGGCCAGTTTGCCGATCACTTTGGTCTCGGTCGAGATTGACGCATGGTCGGTGCCCGGTACCCACAGGGCATTTTTCCCTTCCATGCGTGCACGACGTACCAGGATGTCCTGGATCGTGTTGTTGAGCATGTGGCCCATGTGGAGGACGCCGGTCACGTTTGGCGGCGGGATCACAATAGTGTATGGTTCGCGTGCGTCAGGCACCGAACGGAAAAGGTCATGATCGATCCAAAACTGGTATTGGCGGTCTTCCACCTCGGCGGGAGAATACTTTGTGGGCAGTTCGTTCATAAGGATAGTGAATTTTGCGTTCTAATCAGTATGCAAAGTTACGCCTTTTCTGTCAATTTCTGTTCAGTTTTTGGCGAATAAATGAAAAAAGGACGCCAGGCGGCGTCCCTTTTGTCGGTTGTTTAGGCTGTTTGGATCACTCCGAGAGGTCTACTGCATAGAACTCCTTTCGTCCGGTGGGGTATATGCCGGTGATGAACATCACTTTGTCGGCCACGTTGGACTGGGTGATGGCTTTGTATATTTCTTCGATATCGGCCGGAGAACTGATTCGTGAATTGTTGATCGACAGGATGATAAAGCCTTCCTTGATGCCTGCGTCTTTGAATTTGCCGGAAGTCAGCGCGCTGACTCTGACACCGCTGTTCAGCCGATATTCGCGGCGTTGCTGGTCTGTGAGATTCGCGAATGCCGCACCCAGCACGGTGTGGTCTTTGGCTTTTTTGAGTTTGGTGTCGCCTTGTGCGTTCTGGAGAATCACGTCGGCCGATGCGTTCTTGTTGTCGCGCACGTAGCTGACGGTGATTCTGTCTCCGGGACGGTATTTGCTGATCTCGCCCTGGAGTTGTGCGGTGTTGTGGGTGGGTGCTCCGTTTATCGCGGTGATCACGTCGCCTTCTTTAAGCCCTGCTTCCAAGGCAGCGCTGCGTTCAACGACTTCTTCCACGAGGATTCCGTCGTTGACTGTCGTGATAGAGCGTTCTTTGGCCAGCTTTGGTGTCAGTTCGCGGAACATTACTCCGAGCACTGCGCGCTGCACTGTGCCGTATTGTTTTATGTCGGTCACGACTTTTGTGACGATGGATGTTGGCACAGCAAAGGAGTAGCCGACATAGTTGCCTGTCTGTGAATATATGGCAGTGTTGATTCCGACGAGTTCGCCGCGCACGTTGACCAGCGCGCCGCCCGAATTGCCCGGATTGACCGCGGCATCAGTCTGGATGTAGCTTTCGATTCCCATGCCTCCGCGTGAGTTGGCGCCGACACTGCGAGCCTTGGCGCTGACAATTCCGGTGGTGACGGTTGATGTGAAGCCGAACGGGTTGCCGACGGCAAGTACCCATTCGCCGACTTTGAGCGCGTCGCTGTCGCCGACAGGGATCACCGGCAGGTTTTCTGCTTCGATCTTAATCAGGGCCACGTCTGTCGACGGGTCGGTGCCGATCACCTGTGCGTTGTAGGTAGAGTTGTCGTTAAGTGTCACTTCGAGGCGGTCGGCGCCGTCGATGACATGGTTGTTGGTGACGATGTATCCATCGGCGCTGATGATGACTCCAGATCCGAGTCCGCGCTGGGTCTCTTCTGGCTGGCTGTCATTGCGCCGCTGCTGCTGTCGGTTGCGCGGCGATCCGAAGAAGAATTCAAATGGGTCGAAGCCCTGGTACCCACCCATCTGGCCATTCTGCTGGGTGGCGTAGTTTTTGATGCTTACGACGCCGTTGATGGTGCTTTCGGCTGCATGGGTGAAGTCTGTGGGCGGTGTGGCGGTGTGGCTCACCGTGTAAAGGCCGGCCATGTTTCTGTTATTTGTGTCGGCCGGGTGTGCTGTTGCGTCTTGCGTTGCGCTCAGGCCGAAGTTGACGGCCAAAGCGGTGGCTGCGGATGAGGCGATCGCGATTCCGCAGGCCAGAAGTGTGATTTTGGCGTAAGTGTTCATAATAGCTGTTGGATGATTTGCTTTTTGCTTTTTCCGATGCAAATATAGTGCGGAATTTGTCATTGTGCCACAAATCATATGCAGCTTAAGTTAATTTAAGATCAGATGGCTGGATTTAAGTGAATTTGACTTTATGAATGTGAATTAGTTTAACAGTTGTGCTGTCAGATTGTCAGCTCTTATGTTATTTAGGGGTGTGGAAGCGGATTAGGCCGTTGTCAGAGGCATGTTGGCGCATATCGGCGCGCAGGCGTCGTTCAATGTCGGCCCGGTTTCGCGCTTCTATGCGGCGAGTGACCAGCGGCGCAGCTGCCTCGGGTGGCATTTGTGAGCCGGCCGGCAAAACTTCTGTGAGAAGGAGCATGTGGACCGAGCCGGCGGATTCCGCTTCGTATCTCATACCGGTCTGTGGTTTTATCTCAGTTGAGCCGACAGGCCAGATGGCTTTGATCTGTGACCAAGTAACCCATCTGTCGCCGAAGTAGTCATATGTTATGTTTGTGTCGTGCAGAATCGCTTTTTCAAGTTTGTCGGGGTCGGCGGCCGGAGTGCGCAGTAGTTTTTTTATGTCGGTGATTCTGTCGGAGCCAGACGGTATTTTCACGAATATTCCTTTTACCATCGGTTCGGAAGTGGTGAATTCGTGTTTGTGTGCTTCGAAATATGATGTCACTGAGTCAGGCGAGGCTGCGAGTGAAGGGTCTTCGGCTGTTTTTAGCCTGATGTATTCCCACATGATGAGGTTGCGTCTGTATTCGCTGACCATTCGGTCTATTTCGCGCGTGTCAGGCAAGTTTTTCAGTGCGACTTCAGTAATCAGTCGGTTTGAGATCCATGTTGAGATGTAGGATTCGGCAAATGCCGCGCTGTCGGCTGCGGGCAGTCCGTTGGGCATTGCGGCCCGCAGTTCGGTTTCTGTGAGCGAAGCCGGGCCGACGCTGACAATAGCATCGGCCGGAACTGACGGTTTGTTACAGCTCGCAGCCAAAACGGTCACCGTGGTGATGATGGCCGTTTTGGCTGCGAGGGTTAAATGCTGTAGGCTCATTTAGATTTATAGCTGCTTGACTTTTTTGAGCACTTTTTTGTTGACTTTTATGGGGTAGATTTCGCGAAGGTGGTCAACCCATTGTCTGGTGAGTTCTTCCTGGTAGTCGGCGCTGACAGCCGAACGGCAGTCGGCGGCTTCTTCCGGCTGGTCGATGATCCTTCCAAGGTAGGATGTGAACGATGTCCAGCGGCGTTCGCGTTTCAAGTCGGGCTTTTCGCCTCCGAAACCAAAATAGTCGACGACTGCGTTCTTGCCTTGTGGCAGCAGCACGCGTTCGATCTTGATGTTGCGCGGGAAGGCTTCTTTTAGTTTGTCGCCCACTTCGTCTGCCTTGATGTTGTTGGCTGCGAGATATTTGTTGACTTCGTCGACGAGTGAGTCGGATGTGGCGTAGATTATGAAGCCTTTGAAGCGTGGGGCATCCCATGTCATGTATTTCTGACGGTGTTGTTTGAAGTATTCTTCCAGGCCTTCGGGGTTGCTTGCGGGCATGTTCCAGACGTTTTGGTTGCTTACTTCAAAGAGCATCATTCCGTCGTAATATTCCTTGACGAGGTTGCGCAGTTCGGGGTGTTTTGCTTCGAGGCGGTGGTTTTCGTATGTGAGCACGACTTCTTCCAGCCTGTTGTCGATCATTTCGCTGATCTGGTTGAATTCAGATGTGCCGAAGACCACGCGTGGTTCAGGGGTCATGAAGTCGGCGATGGTGACTGTGCTGTCGCCGACGGTGATCAGCGGGGTTGTGTCGGCCGCGAGTTTTTCTTTGTTGTTGACGTATCCGCCTTGTGAGAGGATCTGGCGGATGTGCTCAAGGCCTTCGGGAAGGATGCTGGCGTTGTATTCTTTGGCCAGTTGTGCGGCTTTGCTTTTGACTGCGAGCTGGCTGCGCGAGTCGTGCTCGATGGCGCGGCGGATTGCCTGTTCATATTTCGCTTTTTCCGCTATGGGACGTGTGCCTGTGCGTTGCACGATGTGCCAGCCGAATTTTGTGGTGAACGGTTCGGAGATGTCTCCGTCGTTCATGTCGAACACGGTCTGTTCAAATTCGGGCACCATGGCTCCACGTCCGAACCAGCCCAGATCGCCGCCTTGTGCTGAACTTGGGCAGTTGCTAAGTGCTTTGGCAAGTTCGGCGAAGTCGGCGCCGTTTTTGAGCGCGGAGTGGATCGAGTCGATCCGAGCTTTTGCCGCAGCGATGTTTTCGGGGGTGCGTTCTGTGGGGTATGAGATCAGAATGTGGCGGGCCTGCACTTCGCCAGCATTCGGGCGGCGGTCGTCGACGCGGACAATGTGGTTGCCGAACCGGGTGCTGATCACTTCGGAGATCTCGCCGACCGGAGTGTTGTATACTCCTTCTTCGAATTCCCAGGGATATCCTGGCTGCAGCCAGCTATAGTCGCTCTTGTTCTGTGCGAGCGACGGATCGGTTGAGTGCTTCATGGCCACCTCCACGAATGATGTTGGGTTGGCCACGAGGACTGCGCGGATGCTGTCGGCCAGTGCTTTCTTGTCAAGAGGAAGCATCATGTGGTGTATCTTGACCTGTTCAAGCATGTGGGCATAGGCGTCGTCCACGAGTTTGCGGTCTACCAGAGTGTCGCGCAGATAGGGGGCGACAAGGTCGGCGCGGTAGCCTTGGAATTCTTTCTGGAACGATGCCGCGGTGTCGACCCGCTGGTGGCGGGCTTCGGCCACTTTGAGCTTGTAGGTCTTGAACATTTCAAGATATTCTTCAAGGCTCTGGCGGTCGAGCTGCTGGTCATTGTTCTTATGATAGTAGTATTCGAATTCGCTGAGAGTTACCTTCTCGTCGCCGACAGTCATCAGCACCGGATCTTTCGGTGCTTTGGATTTTGCGCCGGCCGCCATTACTGCAGTGGCGGCAATGAGGGTTATTATTATTTTTTTCATCGTCATTCTTTACTGGTGTGATGCCGAGTAGTTGGGTGCTTCGGATGTGATGGCAACATCATGCGGGTGGCTTTCTGCTACTCCGGCGTTGGTGATTCTGGTGAATTTGGCAGAGTGGAGGGCTTCTATGTCTGGTGCGCCGCAATATCCCATGCCTGAGCGCAGTCCTCCAAGCATCTGGTAGATGACTTCATAGAGAGAGCCTTTGTAGGGCACACGGGCTGCGATGCCTTCCGGAACGAGTTTCTTGGCGTCGGTTTCGTTGGCCTGGAAATAGCGGTCTTTGCTGCCTTTTTCCATGGCTTCCAGTGAACCCATGCCGCGATAAGCTTTGTATTTTCGGCCATTATATATAATGGTGTCGCCGGGGGTTTCGTCGACTCCGGCAAGCATGCCTCCCAGCATGACTGAGTTGGCGCCTGCCGCAAGGGCTTTGACAATGTCTCCCGAGTATCTGATTCCGCCGTCGGCTATCAGTGGCACGCCGGTGCCGGCCAGTGCTTTGGCCACGTCATATACGGCCGACAATTGAGGTACACCGACGCCTGCGATCACGCGGGTTGTGCATATAGAGCCAGGGCCGATGCCGACTTTGACGCCGTCTGCGCCGTTCTCGACCAGGAATCGGGCGGCGTCGCCGGTGGCTATGTTGCCGACCACGACGTCAAGGTCGGGATATTTTTCTTTGACCGCGCGGAGTACTCCGATCACGCCGCGGCTATGGCCGTGGGCTGTGTCAATGACTATGGCGTCGACACCGGCCTCTACAAGTGCGTCGACGCGTTGCATTGAGTCGGCTGTCACGCCGACGCCGGCTGCAACGCGCAGGCGACCGAGGTTGTCTTTGCAGGCCATCGGTTTGTCTTTGGCTTTCGTGATGTCTTTATATGTCACCAGTCCGACAAGGCGTCCGTCGTTGTCAATAACGGGCAGTTTTTCGATTTTGTGGCATTGAAGTATCTGTGCGGCTTCTTCGAGATCGGTTGTCTGTGACGTCGTGACAAGATTTTCGGATGTCATCACTTCGTCGACAGGGCGGTTCAGGTTGCGTTCGAAGCGAAGGTCTCGGTTTGTTACGATGCCGACCAGATGGCGGTTGTCGTCTACTACGGGGATGCCTCCGATGTGGTATTCTTCCATGATTTTGAGCGCATCGCCGACTGTGGCGCCGCGACGGATGGTGACCGGATCATAAATCATGCCGTTTTCAGCACGCTTCACAGCGTGAACCTGGCGGGCCTGTTCGGCTATCGACATGTTTTTGTGAATTACGCCGATTCCACCCTCGCGTGCGATGGCAATTGCCAGCGGAGCTTCAGTCACGGTGTCCATGGCTGCCGAGATCAGCGGGACGTTGAGAACGATGTTGCGTGAGAAGCGGGTTGTCAGATTGACTTCGCGTGGAAGAACTTCGGAGTAAGCCGGAATCAGAAGGACGTCGTCGAAGGTTAGTCCGTCCATCTTCACTCTGTCTGCAATAAACGACATATTATTAACAAATTAAGTTTTGGTTTCTGTTTATTATTGCACGCAAAATTACAAAAAATCCGCGAGCCTCGCAATCCTTTGTGTGTTTTTTTGCATTTATGTATTTTGTGTAAATTGCGAAGTTTGTCAGAGGGCGATGGCGACAAGTATCCGTTGGAATAAAACAGGGGGACAAAAAGGGGGATAAAAATATAAAAGAAAAATCCGCAAGGATTGAAAATCAATCGCTTGCGGATTTTTACAGTGTCCGAGATGAGATTCGAACTCACACAGCCGAACGGCCACTACCCCCTCAAA
>CAMWTI010000038.1 GCA_947177135.1 uncultured Porphyromonadaceae bacterium
GGCATATTTTGTGGCTGGGGTTATTTCGCCGGATCTGCGATTGAACTCATATTTGTCTGATGCACGTCCGTTTCCTGTGATACCTAATGAGACAGAGGCAGTTTCAGCTCCGATAGTTATCTGTGGGGCCTCAGGGTTCTGTGCTTTCAATTCATCATAAACCTGCTGCCAGCGTCCAAACTCGGAATGATGGCGTCGGCCTTCGCCATGACCCTCGCCGCGACCTCCACTGCGACCTCCTCTGTGATTGCCACGACCTTCACTGTTCCGACCACCGCGCTCCACGGATTTTTCATTTGTCGAACCTCCGAAATTACGTGGTGTATGTTCAACGCCGCATACTGCATAAAATGCTGTACGGTACCAGTTGAACGACCATGTCAATCCGGTCAGTGCCATCGCAAGCACGAAAATCAGGGCATACATACCGCCTGCCACGTGCAGACCTTTCCAGAAACCCTTCCAGCCGTTTGAAAAAGATATCGACAGACTGCGGCGCAGATTTTTCCTTGCTCGCGGCCACCAAATGACAACTCCGCTGATAAGCGCGATCACAAAGACAAGAGTCGAGATGCCGACAAGCACTTTTCCTACTTTTACTCCGTCGCCGTGAGGATTGGCGCTGTCAAGAAGCCAGCGGTGAAGCTTGAACATCACGGAGAAGAATCCAAGACGTTCATAACGTCCGGTTATCTTGCCGGAGTACTGGTCAATGAACAGTGATGCCCGACGCGGTTTAGACAGGCTTACCTGATAGGTGCGCGATGCATCGGAAAAGATTGTGACACCGTTGACGGACACACTGTCAGGCAACGAAGCTTTGACCGTTTCCATCAGCTCTTCCAAGGGAAGCGGCTGGCCTTTTACTTCTCCTACATAATATACGTCGCTTTTGATAGCTCTTGTTATTTCCGGCTCAAAGATAAGCATCGCACCGGAAAAGCACACCAGAGTTATGAAAATGCCGAACGGCACCGAAAGCCACAGGTGAATCTTACGGAAAAACTTAATCATGGCATCGCTTATTTAGCTGGGGTCATATAACCGAAACCGGTAATGTCATTGGCTCCAACTGTCACACCCTTCGTAGCAGTGGCATCAGAAGTGCGGATCGCATAGATCGCAGGATATTCATTCTCGACATTGACGGGAATGTAGACATATCCGTTCTGATTATAAACAGTCTTGCCGATTGACGATACATTTTCAGGGAGACCGGTCACATATGTCAGCTTCTTGGTGTCTGCATCAAATATGGCCAATTCGGTAGCTGCAGGGCTTGCCTCTGTGAGAGCACGGTCATACATGACCATGAGGAAGCGGTTGCCGCCTGCGGGCCAGCAGCGCATGAACGAGCGGTTTTTACCGGGGGTCTGCTCCTGGATGTTGCAGTAGTAGCTGTCATCAAACTCAGTGGTTCCGGCTTTTATACGGCACACACCGGCCGGAAGACGGGTCTTCTGACTGTCATCGGTCATAGTTATGGAGTAGCTTGCAGAGAACACATAGATATCTCCGTTGTCAGCAGCCCAGACAGTCTGATAGTATTGTGAGCGGTAACGGCCGCAGGGAGTACTGATCTTAGTTGTCTTGGCAAGTTTTGGATTGAGGAAGTCGTCATTGTCATAGATGGCCACCCAGCATTCATTGGGATATTGTGTGCCTACAAGCTCACCGGCACTATATGATCCGCCACCTGAGCCGCCTGCTGTATCGTGGACAAGTCTGGAAAGGTCTCCTACCTCGTCATCATTGCGTATCCATTGTCCGTCTCCGTCAGCGACGCCATACTGGCTGAGGCCCATGGGAACAGCGCCGCAATAGAGCTTGGAACCGCTCTGCTCGGCACCTGCGAGAGTAACGTACTCACCGTTGCCAAGGAAGTTTTCCATGCTGTATCTGCCGTCAGAGGGATCATTGTTTCTCATTGATTCATTGTACACATCAAGGTATGTCACCAGAAGGGTCATGGGTGCATAGCCGTTTTCTCCTTTTACAGGACCGGCTCCGGTAGACATGGCAATGATGTCATTGTCATATGTTCCGTAGGACGAGAAACGGTTTTTCATTGTGAATGTCTGGTCACGGGCCTGCATGCGGCCGTCAGTGCCGAGAATATAGCTGCGGGTGGTGCCGGCATTGCCCTGATTGTATGTCAGCGCATAGAGGAAATTTTTATAGAAGACCCACTGGGTGGCCCCGTCATTTACCAGACCGGCAGAGACATCAAGAGATCCTTCGTCAAGCGATGGGCCGGTAACAAGCACACTCTGCGATCCGGCAGATCCTGAAACGGTAGTGGCAAGTACGAATTTACCGCTGCCGTCGCCTGTGTCGGCACCACTTATAGGTTCATTGTCTTCAGAGCAGGCGGTAAGAGCGACCGCCGGAATGAGGGCTGTCGCCATGACACGCCACATGGATTTTTTTGAAATCATTTTTTATCTGATTAATTATGTTGTTATATTTATTTGATTATGTTTTAGTTTCCGAAATAGACACGGACCTTCCCATAGAACGCGCGGCCGGCTTTCTGTAGGCTGAAGTTATCATAGAGCGCCGCATTGGTGAAATTCCGGCATTCGAACGAAAAATTGTAGCGTCCGTTGCCTATCGAGTACGAGAGTGTCAGATTGTTGGCAAACTGATCCGGCACCATAAATTCATCCGTATTGAAGCCTATATTTGACAGATAGTAGCAGAATTTATGTGTGTACTGGTTGTCATAGCTTACAGTCAGCACATTTCCTTTACGTCCGAGTCCGTGCCAGTAGAAATTGACATCTGAGTCGGCGAACATGTAAGGGAGATTGGGGATGCGCTGACGGTATGCAAGATTGGCGATAGTCGAGCCTTGTGCGGTAGGCATGTTGTCACGCACGTTCATCTTGGTAAAGTTGCCACCGAGACTAAGCCACTTAGAGAAACTGTAGCGGACGGAGAAGCTCAGTCCCTTGGTGTCAACACGGCCGTAATTCACATATGTCGCGGCAGACTTTCCTCCGCTCAAGGCCATGATGTTGCGCTGGATGTAGTCTCTGGTATCGCGGTATATGAATCCGCCTTCCACATATATCACATTGCTGCCGAACACAGCGTTGTAGCTGAGATTGAGGTTCACATTATGGCTTGCTTCCGGTTTGAGAGAGAGATCACCGACTTCGAGGTCTTCATCGCCGAACATCTCTTCAATGGTCGGCAGGCGGTATGCCTTTTCATAGGAAGCCTTAAGCTGGAATCCTAATGGCATGAACCAGGTTCCGGCCGCACCATAGCCGAAATCATCGACAGTGCGCGAGGTTAGCTGATAGACATCCTGGGCCGAGGAAGTGGCTATCGGCCCTGAAACCGACAGATGATATTGCTTGCCGAACACTGACATGTTGAAATGACGGTTAGGTGTGAAGCGGTATGAAAGCCCTGCAATATTTTTGGTTGTGACCTTGGAGAATTCTTCTTTAGACGGAGGAATTGTCAGCAGATCCTCATTTGTGCGGTTAAAGGAATTAAACACATCGTTGAACGTGAAGAAGTGCTTCTCCCTGAGTCTGTAGTTTGTAGTGAAAGTAGCGGACCAGTTGTTGTTGATCGAGCGGGAATACTGGTATGACTGCTCGCCCGGAGAGTTCAGCGGAGTTGTCTCGCCGCGCCAGTTGTATTTCACTTTTGCGGTATCGACATTCGTGGTGTTGTTATGGTTGTAGTTGGCATTGAGAGCCACATCAAGCCCTTTTGTCAGAAGATTCCGCTTGCTGTATTCAAGCGAAGGGATCAGAGAATGACCGTGGCGGTGTTTTTGTCCGTAGACAATCTCCTGGCGGACACCGTTCTGGATCTCCTTGTACATATGGGAATAATTGAAACCCACCAGAAGGCGGTCGGCCCACGGTTTGTTCACGAAACCAACCTTGCCGATGACAGCCTCGTTATGATACGTGTCATTGAAACGGCGCACGTGTTCAAGCTTCTTCTTGTTTATGGCACCGGTTTCAAAATCTTCTACAGGAGAATCTATCCAATAGTTGTTGTCTGAATAATTCTGGAAGGCATTTATCTCATATTTGAATCCGTTGGCAAGTGTCTGTCCGAAGTTTACGTATGACTTATGTGTGTTGAACGAGCCGTAGGAGTATGATGCGTCAAGAAACCATTTCCTCTGGCGACGGGGGGTTACAATGTTGATCACACCGCCGATAGCATCGGCACCGAAGCCAACCGGAACAACTCCGCGATACACTTCGATGCGTTCGGCAAAGTTGACTGGTATGTTATTCAAGCTGAAAGAACTGCCTACGCCTTCCTGTGGCACACCATCAATAAATACCTTTACATGTTTTCCGCTGAACCCGTCCATTGTAACAGCCATGTCAGACCCGACACCTCCACTCTCGCGGATTTTCATACCAGGTGTTTTTGAAAGTGCTTCACTAAGTGTTTTGGTTGTATTTACCAGTTCTCGTGTATCTACTGCCGTTGCATTGAACGCTGAATTCCTGACCTTGCTCAAAGTGTTGCCGACTATCATGACCTCTGCCAACTGAGTGGCCGGTTTTAATTTTACATTGAGTTTTGTACGGTCATTGGCCCTTATCGCAGTTTTTAGCTCCAGCTTTTCAAAGCCGACTGATGAAAATACTATTGTATAGTTTCCGGCAGGTGCATTGATGTGATAGATGCCTTTGTCATTGGTTGTCCCGGAATAGGTGGTCCCTTTTAGATAGATATTAGCATAGTCTATCGGTTGTCCGTCAGATGAAAGCACTTTACCGGAAATTATGCCGGTTACGTCTTTTGCAGACAGATTTAATGATAACAAACATATCGCAATTATTGCAAAGATGTATTTATAGGGCGATACCATATTCAATAGATTTTTTTACTGAAACTTTGTGCAAAGTTCGGCACTTTATCATATTCGTGAAATACCTAAATATAAGTATGGCAGCCATAAGAGTGTGTTTAGCAGATGTTTGCACAGATGGGTTATTCTTGCAAAATGACGAAATACATCTTTGTGACGGTAAACGGACAAATAATCGGTCTACAATCAGAACAGGGTTACATAAAGTGATTATCGCAATACTTTTTTCTGTGTCTCGGAGTTATTTTCTCATGCAGATACTGGAATATGACAAAAAGTACAGGTACAACGAACAGAAGAGCAAGAGTCCCGAAGATGAGGCCGCCAACAGTGCCGACCCCGACGGAAATATTCCCATTGGAGCCAACACCCGAAGCAAACATTAAAGGAATCATGCCGAATACCATTGTTGCAGACGTCATAATTATCGGTCTGAAGCGTGATTTTGCTGCCGATATAGCCGCAGCGATAAGGCCAAGTCCCTCCTTACGGCGAGCTGTTGCATATTCGGTGAGAAGTATAGCTGTTTTGGCCAAAAGACCGATTAGCATAATCAGTCCGATTTGCATATAAATGTTATTTTCCAATCCCCACCATCTGGCGAACAGAAAACTTCCTGCAAGACCGAACGGCACGGCTGCTATGACAGCCAACGGAATAGTGAGGCTTTCGTATAGTGCGCATAATATAAGGTAGATAAAAGCAAGACATATACCGAAAACCAAAACAGTGGTATTACCGGATGAAGATTCTTCACGCGACATTCCTCCAAATTCATATCCAAAACCTGATGGCAGAAATTTGTCTGCCATCTCTTTGATTGCTGCGATTGCTTCACCTGAGCTATATCCTTCTCCTTGTTCTCCATAAACCGATATCGACGGGAAAAGATTAAAGCGCGACAGACTCTCCGAACCATACACCCTTGTCAGTGTAATGAAGTTGTCAATTGGCGCCATGTCTCCGGTAGATGTCCTTACGAATATTCTTTTAAGGGCCTCGGTATCCAGCCGCGCATCAGGCGATGCCTGTACCATAACACGATACAGCTTGGTAAACCGATTGAGATTTGAAGAGTAGCTGCCTCCTATATATCCTGATAGTGTTGAAAGCACATCCGAAGGAGATACATTGTGTTGCAGACATTTCACAGCATCAACCTCCACCATAAATTGCGGATATTTAGTGTCGAATGTCGTATAAGCACGTGATATTTCCGGTCGTGAATTTAGTGAATCTATGAATGAGCGTGTGACTTCAAGCAGTTCCTGAGTTGTCACACCTTTTCGATCCTGCACATACAACTCAAATCCGCTTCCGGTGCCATAGCCGGAAATCATTGGCGCCTGAGACGCCCTGACCTGAGCTGATGCGATTACCGATGTTCGCTTGTAAATTTCTTTGATCACGGCATTTATATCGTGCTCGCTTCCGTTTCTTAAACTCCAGTCTTTTAGCCGAATATTAAACGAACCTGCCGAAGATGACTGGTCGTGACGGGCATTCTTTCCTGATACTTTGGAGTAGATGTTGATTTCCGGAATATCTTTTATCGCATTTTCAATCTGAGTCATTATCGCATCAGTTTCTGCAAGGCTTGAACCGGGGGCAACCTGAACATTCAGACTTATTGTTCCCATATCTTCCTGAGGAACGAGGCCGGTTTTGGTTGTTGACATCAGCCACCATAGGCCACTCGTTGCAAACAAGAAAAGGACAAGCACTATCCATCTGTTTCTAAACAGGAAAATCACCCCTGTGCGATATTGTCCGATAGTGGTGTTAAGAGATTTGTCAAACGCATAATGAAAACGCTCGATAAAGGTCGCTTTTGTGCCGTTGATTGTTTTTTTTCGCATTATTAAAGCACTTAGTGCAGGGCATAGGGTCATGGCGTTAACAAGAGAAATACCGACGGCAACTGCCATAGTAAGCCCGAATTGCGTATAAAAAGTGCCGGACGTGCCGCCTATAAAGCAGACTGGTATGAACACCGCCATAAATACCACCGTCGTGGTAATAAGCGCGGCGGAAAGTCCGCCCATTGCCGAAACTGTCGCACGATAAGCATCATTTTCTCCTTCGTCAAATCTGGCCTGTACAGCCTCGACAACCACCACCGAATCATCAACCACCGTACCGATAACAAGGACTATCGCAAAGAGAGTAAGCATATTCAGCGTGAATCCGACAGCGTAAATAAATGCGAAGGTTCCGGTCAGAGACACTATGATGGACAATACCGGAATTAAAGTGGCCATGAAATCATGAAGAAACAAGTATACGACCAATACCACAAGAATAAGAGCAATAATCAGAGTCTCGACAACCTTGTTGATGGATGCGTCAAGGAAGTCCTTTGTACTCGAAATGTCGGCAAGAACCATTCCGGCCGGAAGACTGGAACGAATTCCGTCAAGGGTTTTATCTATTTCTACAATAACTTCATTAGCATTAGATCCGGCTGTCTGCGCAATCATCGCGTTTGCTCCAGGATGTCCGCTTGTCTGGCTCAACATCGCGTAGTTGACCGCCCCGAGTTCAACCTTTGCAATGTCTTTAAGACGAAGCACATTTCCGTCAGGCAACGCTTTGATAACAAGGTTTTCATATTCATCAACAGTCTCATATCTGCCTCTGTATTTAAGTACATATTGAAAAGCAGTGGGAGATTCCGCTCCGAGAGTACCGGTCGGCGATTCTATATTCTGGTCTGCAAGAACCTTATCAATATCAGCCGGGATCAGACTGTATTGAGACATCTTTGCCGGGTCCAGCCATATTCGCATGGCATATTCGGCACTGAATATGTTGACCTCACCAACTCCCGCAATTCTGGATATTTGTGGCTCTATGTTGATTTTCATATAGTTGGTGAGAAAATTTGAGTCGTATGAGTCGTCAGGGCTATAAAGGGTTATCGATTTCAAAGTACTGTTTTGACGTTTCCTTACAGTAACTCCGCTTTTGGTTACTTCTGCCGGCAGCAGCCCCTGAGCGGAAGCCACGCGATTTTGCACATTCACGACTGCCATATCAGCGTCGGTGCCTTGTCTGAAATAAATCGTTATTGATGCTGTGCCTGTGTTTGTGGCGGTAGATGTCATATACATCATATCCTCGACACCGTTGAGCGATTCTTCAAGCGGTACAATGACACTTTTTTGTACGGTTTCCGCGTTTGCACCTGTGTAGGTGGCGGATACACGCACTGTGGGAGGCGCTATATTGGGAAACTGCTCTATAGGCAACTGAACGAGTCCGAGTATGCCCAGAACAACAATCAACACGGAAATAACACCGGCCAGAATCGGCCGGTCTATGAATGTTTTTACTGTCATTATATTTTAATTTTACGACAAATTTAAGACATTAAACCCTGACCTGATATATCAGTCAAAATGCTAAATGACCAACTGCGCAATAGTAGTGGTCAATGATGACGTTGTGATTACTTACTTAATTCTAAAATAGTTAACTTTGCAGAGCAATTTAAAATGAAAAATCTCGCTCTCTACATAGATCTTGCGTTCTGTCTTGTCGTACTTCCGATAATGGTAGCGTTGTCACCCATCGAAAGGTGGGTACACAACTTTACGACCTATATGGCACTTTCCGGAGCGTGGCTGTATTTCGTATATTTCATTAATCGTACTATCACAATTCCTTTCTTGTTTGGCAATCGTCATAAAAAGATTGGCGGAACAATTCTGATACTGCTATCTATTATTGTGACAGCCATTCTTTCAGGCATAGAACTATATATTCCCAAGCCAAACATACACGATGAAGGTATAGTGAGGTACTTGCCCCAGATACTTCAATATCAGCAGGCTCTCTGGACGCTGTTTATGATTGTAGAAGCGTTTAGTTTTGCGGTTGGTCTTCTTGTGCAGACCAATATCCAGAAGGCTCGCTTGAGAGCGGCCGAGGCGGAACGTGACAAAGCCGAGATTGAGCTGTATAAGGCACAGATAAAGCCTCATTTTATGTTCAATACTCTCAATTCTCTTTATGGACTGTTTCTGACAGAAAATAAAAATGCACTGCCTTCTCTTGAGAAATTTATTTCGATGATGAGATATATTCATACATCATCCAACCGAGACCTTGTCCCTCTGGCAGAAGAAACGGAATATATCAAAGAATACGTTGATGTGCAGTCACTTCGGTTGAATGAAATGACAACAGTGGCGTTAAACATAGATATTCGGAATGATAGTCTAATGATTCCTCCGATGCTTCTTGTGACCTTTGTCGAGAATTGTTTTAAGCACGGTGTCTCTCCGGTACAGAAGAGCTGCATACTCATCAGTTTGTCGGAAGATAACGGTAATCTGTTGTTTGCCACCTCCAACAGAATCTTTCCAGTAAAAAGGATTGGCGAACACATGGGCATCGAAAACTGTCGCAAACGCCTTGACTTACTTTATCCAGGAAAATATGAATTGACAATCAATAGCAAGAGCGACATTTACAATGTATCGCTTCAAATAGGACTTAAATCATGATTAAATGTGTCGCAATAGATGATGAACCAATCGCTCTGAGCATAATTCAAGAGTATTGCAAACGGTTCGGTAATATTGATCTGCAATGTTTTACATCGCCGATTGAAGGGATGGAATGTGTCAAGAACATACGTCCGGACATCGTTTTTCTTGATATTGAGATGAATTCCCATAACGGAGTAGAGCTTGCAAAAGGAATACCGGAAGAATCCTGTACGATATTTACGACCGCTTATTCTCAGTACGCACTTGACGGTTTCAATGTCGATGCCGTTGACTTCCTCCATAAGCCGGTATTCTATCCACGGTTTGAGCACGCAATGCAAAAAGCTCTGCTGTTGGCCAATGCCAAAGGAGGGCAGGTAAAACGACGTGATACGATCACACTGAAAGTGGAATATAAAACTGTCGTTGTTGATGTGGATGATATTTCCTATGTCGAGGCCATGGACAATTATGTCAAGGTTTACAGGTATGGGTTGCCAATAGTGATATCTCAGATCACAATGAAGGAGATGGAAGCCATGTTGCCTGACGACCGTTTTATCAGGGTGCATCGCTCTTTTATAGTCTCCCTCTATGCGATTGAGAAATTCTCCAACCGACAGATCTTTCTTAGGGATTATGACAGGCATATTCCTGTCGGTCGTACATATACAGAGGCATTTAATAATCTCTACAATATTTTCAAACAAAATAACAACAACAACAAATGAAAAGAATCATTACCATGATGCTTGTGGCTATCGCAGCATCGTTTCCGACAATCATATTTGCCGGAACACCCATCGATCAGTCTGAACTGCCCAAAGCCGCTCAGACATTTCTCAGCAAATACTTTCCCGGCGACAATATAAGAAAAGTCGAAAAGGACAGAGATTTCCGAGGCGTTGAATACGACGTTGACCTTGTAAGCGGAGCTGAAGTTGATTTCCGCGACAATGGAGACTGGAAAGATGTAAAGGCGGCCAGAGGCCAGGTGGTCCCTGCTGCCATAGTTCCTGCTGCCATCTCAAAATATGTCGCTGCGAATTATGCCGAACAGAGCATCGTTGAAATCTCACGTAAACGTGGTGGATATGAAATTGAACTCTCCAACGGCATAGAACTCAAACTTACTGAAGATGCCAAGCCTTTCACTGAAAGACGAGGCGGACAGCGAGGCGATCGTCCCCGCCGATAAAGCCGCCATGGTTTGGCTCTTACAAAAAATGTTTGCGTGTGGAAAGTTCCACACGTAAACATTTTTTATTTGGATATGGGGATTCTTTTGGCTGTGTTTTTTTACATAGGATCCACGTCGTAATGAATGGTGACGCCTTTGAACGACGGAAGGAGGTTGGCCTGAAGGGTGCGTAGCAGGTTCTTGACTTTTTGAATGGAGGCGCCGGTTTCTATTTTGAGCATGATTTTGCGGATGTGGAGTTGCTGCACGCGTCCCACTGCAGGCTTCTCGGGTCCTAACACGCGGTTTCCGAGCAATTCGATGAGTTTGTGGGTGAACTTTTCGGCAGCGACGGCCACGATCTCTTCGCTCTGATGCTTCAGATAGATGTATATCAGTCGGGTGAATGGAGGATATAAGTGATGTCGGCGTTCCGCGAGTTCGTGCTCAAAGAAGCCTCGGTAGTCGTGTGAGGTCAGAAATGTTATGACCGGGTGTTTCGGCTCCGAGGTCTGTACGATGACTTTGCCGGCAGTGTTGCGTCGTCCGGCCCGTCCGGCCACTTGCATGAGCATGTTGAAAGCCCGCTCCGATGATCTGAAGTCGGGATAATGTATCAACATGTCGGCCGATAGCACGGCCACTACGCTGACCGCATCGAAGTCAAGCCCTTTGGTCACCATCTGCGTGCCGACGAGAATGTCTGATTTCCGGGCTGAGAAACTGTTTATGATCTCTTGGTAACCGTCTTTGTTGCGTGTCGAGTCGAGGTCCATGCGCAGTATTCTGGCAGTTGGAAAAGTTTGTTGCACGCGTTCTTCCACACGTTCGGTACCATAACCCACGATCTCGATTGCCGGTTCGTGGCATACCGGACATGTTGTCGGCAGCGGATATGACGCACCGCAGTAATGACACACAAGCCGGTTTTCTTCGCGGTGATAGGTGAGTGATACGTCGCAGTCCGCACATTTTACCACATGGGCGCACTGTTTGCAGCGGGCCATGGGCGCGAAGCCGCGGCGGTTATGGAAGACGATGGCCTGATTGCCTGCGGCGAGGGCGGAGCTGATGGCATCTTGCGTATCGTCGGCTATCAGTTGGTGCACTCCCCCCTGGCGCTTGAATTCACGCGTCATGTCGACCACTTCGATCCGTGGCAGAGACACTCCTCCATAACGTTCGGTCAGTTCAGCCAGTCCGTATTTTTTGTCAAGAGCCTTGCTGAATGTCTCGACTGACGGAGTGGCGCTTCCGAGTAGTACTTTCGCGCCGTGGAGCGACGCAAGCATGATGGCAGAGTCGCGTGCGTTGTAACGCGGAGCCGGATCAAATTGTTTGTAGCTTTGTTCGTGTTCCTCGTCAATAATGGCCAGGCCAAGGCGGTGGAATGGTAGGAACACCGAAGAGCGGGCGCCGATGACCACATAGGGATTCTGGTCCGTGAGCATGCGTCGCCATATGTCCACACGCTCGTTATCGGTGAATTTGGAGTGATACACCACCACTTTTGATCCGAACACTCGCTGGAGGCGCTCGGTCAGCTGGGTGGTCAGCGCTATTTCGGGCACCAGATAGAGCACCTGTTCGCCGCGCTTCATGGCCCGGTCTATCAGGGTTATGTAGACTTCGGTCTTGCCGCTTGAGGTGACGCCGCGCAGCAACACGGTCGGCAATTGCCGGCGATGCCATTGCTCTTCGATTGAGTCAAGTGCGGCCGCTTGTGTGGATGACAGGGTAGGGAGCGGAGCAGTCGGCGCGGACTGTGCGGCATGGAAGCGGTTGATCTCCTTTTTGTAAACGTGCAGCAGCCCTTTGTCGGCCAAGATTTTGAGGATGGCCGCTGAGCATCCCGAGGCGTCCATCAGGCGGGCCTTGCTCACCTCTTGGCCGCGGTTCAGCAGTTGCATGGCTGCCAGCAGAAGATTCTCCTGGCGGGGAGCGCCCTTCACTGCCGCGAAGGCCGAAGCGCGCCATCCTGGCGACGATGCCTCGGGCGGCAGTGCAACCATGGTTTCCTTCAGAGTGCGATAGCGCTCAACGATCTTCTCGCTGACAATTAGCAGATTGCGCTCTATCATGCGCGAAACTGTCTTTTCGGCGTCTTTGCCCAGACCTGCTTTTTTGCCGAGATCCGACGTCATCAGCCTGCCGTTGTGCGTCAGCACCTGCACCACCATCGCCTCTTCGGCCGACAGCGGCGTTTCATCTAAGTCAAGTTCTGGTGCCGTCTCCAGAAACGTCTCGCTCTCAACCTTCAGTCCGGCCGGCAATGCCGCGCGCATCACGTCGCCGATGGCCGACATATAGTAGTCGGCCATCCATTGCCAGAACTTTAGCTGAGGATGGAGCAACACTGGCGAGTCGTCGAGAACCGCCTCGATCGGTTTGGCCGTGAAGCCCTCCGGCTGTGCGGCTGTGAGCGACACGACAATAGCTGTGTATCGCTTGCGCAGTCCGAACGGAACTATCACCCTGCTCCCTACTGCGATACGCTCTTTCAGAGGCTCTGGCACCGAATAGGTGAACAGGGCGTGGAGAGGCAACGGCACGATGACTTCGATATACGTCATTAAAAAGCGTTGTGTAATTGATGAAAATTAACTTAAATATAATTTTAACATTCTGAATTAACGCTTTTTAGCTAATTTAATTTGGACTTAGGCTAAAATTGGCGCTAACTTTGCGCAAGTCCGAGAGGAACTCTTTCCTTCTCCGAGAGAAGTGTTTTTCTGCCGGCTTATCTACTTTAAGAATTTATACTTGAATTTTGGTTATGAGGGAGGTGCATGTCTGTGAAGATGTGCACTTTCATTTTTTATGGCGTGATCATTCCACTGCGTCTGCATCCTCGTATAGAGTAGGATCATCAATCCCGGCACCGGCAAAAGCTTCGCGACGTTCGCGGCATGTGCCGCACACGCCGCAGTGAAGTTCACCGCCTTTGTAGCATGAATAGGTGTGGGAGTAGTCCACGCCGAGTCGCGCTCCGCGTTCGGCGATCTGGGTTTTGGTCAGATGGGTGTAGGGGGCGATCAGCTCCAGATGTTCATATGTACCCGCAGCTATGGCTTCGCCCATTGCCTTGACGAATTCTGGGCGGCAGTCTGGATAGATGGCGTGGTCGCCACCATGATTTGCCAGCATCACCGATTTCAGTCCGCGGCTCTCGGCCAGTCCGGCGGCGGTTGCGAGCATGATTCCGTTGCGGAACGGCACTACCGTAGAGCGCATGTTATCATCCTGATATCCACCTTCGGGAATGGCGTTTGCGCCTTCGAGCAGTGACGAATGGAAGTATTCACCCATAAAATCCAGATGTATTTCCAGCAATTCCACTCCGAGTTTGCGGCAGTGATAGCGCGCGCATTCCAGTTCGCGCATATTGTGGTTGGAACCATAGATGAAATTCACGGCAAGGGCAATTTCCGGCTCCCTGTCATAAAGTAGTGTCACGGAGTCCATGCCTCCGCTGAGCACTATAAGCGAGTCTTTCTTCGCCATGTGGGTGTCTGATGGATTATTATGAATGTCATTTTGAGTCGATGGCCTGCGCCATGCGGGCTGTCATGCGTGCGCGCAGCAGATCCTGGTGATCCTCGTCGGCCCAGCAGGCAAATGGTCTGATAGAGATGCCGCCGCGCGGAGTGAACAGGCCTGCCACTTCGATGTAGCGCGGCGACATGAGTCTGATCAGATCCTTCATTATGATGTTGACGCAGTCTTCGTGGAAATCGCCGTGATTGCGGAAGCTGAACAGATACAGTTTCAGACTCTTGCTCTCGACCATGCGTATGTCGGGGATATAGTTGATCACGATATGCCCGAAGTCCGGTTGCCCGGTTTTCGGACACAGCGATGTGAACTCCGGACAGTCGAGCGTTACCACATAGTCCTGTTCGGGGTGTTTGTTAGGAAACCATTCGAGCAGTTCGGCCGAATAGTCTGTGGGATATTGTGTCGATCCGGCGCCGAGCAGTGTCACGCCTGCCAGTTCTTCATCGTTTCTCATTTTTTGTCAGATATTTTTTTTACTTTGAACTTGTCGGCGGTCTCGTTGACGATGCTGCGGAAATAGCGTTCGTCGTATCCGCCGAACTCAGGCGATGCGGGCACTCCGTGCTCCGTCAGTTTGAACGATCCGTCGGGATTCTGCTTCTTGATGTTGCCGTCAAGGAATTTCACGGTTAGGAAATCGTTCAGCGCAAACATTTCGGCTGTGGCGTCATTACCCATGCGGTGGCTCTCTGCGGTCAGAACTCTGGCCTGCTCCTTGGCTCCGGCTTTTGCCAGCCTGGTTTTCAGCGCTTCATGGTCGGCGGCAATTTGGTCTTCGAGCCGATTCTGCACGGCGCGTATGTCGGGAATCATCTGCGAATAGCGGTTATAGGCCTGATTGGCTACCATATTGCAGGCCCAGAATGCTGCTGTGCGGCTGATTTCATAAAGGTTTCCGTTACCGCGCTCATAGCAGTGGGGCACAGAAGTCTGCCAGGCATACACAGGCGTGTAGATGCAGGTGTTGGCATCGTCACAACCGAACCATAGAGTGGCCTTCATGCCGGCGGGCACCTTGTCGCTCATCTGTGCCACAAACGAGAATCCTGTCTGCTGGGTTGCTATCGCGCGCTCATGGAAATACTCCGTCGAGTCAACGGTCCAGTTCATCGGACGCCAGCGATAGGGGACGTTATAGGCGCCAGCGCCGATGTCGGTGGTCATGTCCATTGGAGTCCCTTCATAATGATCGCGCATCATCCATTGCATCGACCTCAAGTCGACCGGAGTTTCGGCTTTGACCCACAGCGGCATGGCTTCGCCTGCGCCCTCCATGGCCCATGGCAGATAGGGGGCTGCGGCATCAGTGGCGAACCGGTTGAAATAGCTCCACACACGGGCGTCGCATCCGCGCAGGGCGCCGTGGTCATAGACCTGATATGCCTTTGAGAAACTGAACAACGAGTCCGGACCTTCATAATATCCCATTTCGCGGGCAAAGTCAATCACGTCAGGAGAATAGATGGTCGTTTCCGGCTCGTTGAGCGGAAAGCGGTGAATGCGTGGGTTGTTGGCATGACCGCTGATGTGGCCGTCTGGAATGCGTCGTGCCACCCACACCGCGCCTTTGCGCTCCTTGCCCTTGCCGATCATCTCCACAATCCAAGCCTCGTTCTGGTCGGCCACTGAGAACGACTCACCTTCGCTTACATAGCCGTATTCTTCCACAAGGTCTGTCATGATCTTCACTGCCTCGCGGGCTGTTGCAGCGCGTTCGAGAGTGATGTATATCAGCGATCCGTAGTCGATCACGCCTGGGCCGTCCCACAGTTCCGGACGTCCGCCCCAGGTGCTTTCGGCCATGGCCACGCCCTCGGAGTTTATGTGGCCGATGG
Source organism: uncultured Porphyromonadaceae bacterium (assembly GCA_947177135.1). Classification (GTDB taxonomy): domain Bacteria; phylum Bacteroidota; class Bacteroidia; order Bacteroidales; family Muribaculaceae; genus UBA3263. The sequence goes on from CAMWTI010000038.1 coordinate 15,931, forward strand.
TGGCATAAGTGTGGGCTGGCTGAGGAATTTCACCCAGATAGCGTCCCGAATCCCAATCGGTTATGCGACGCATTGCGCCTGGTTTGTGGTCAGCTGCCGGAGTTGAAGGCATATCGCCGTAGAGCGTATGTGAATCGGCTGCATAGGTAATCATCACAGAGCCGTCGGCAGTGGCTCCCTTGGTAGCTATCAGGCTTGTACAGGCCAATGACGCAGCAGCTCCTGCTGCCGGAAGCAGCCCGCACAGAATCAGTCGTTTGATCATATGTCTTTTTGTTCTGGTTAAATTTCTTTGCAAAGGTACAAATAAACGCGTAACTTTGCACACATATTTTATGAATAATCTGCAATTTCCACAACGCCCGGCCGCCTTTTTGTTTGACATGGACGGAACGCTTTATGATTCCATGCCGAATCATGCCCGAGCCTGGTATGAGATGATCCGCGAGCAGGGCATCGACGCCAGCCCTGAAGAGTTCTTTCTCTATGAAGGCGCCACCGGTGCATATACAGTCAATCTGCTATATCAGCGAGCATATGGCCGGGATGCCGCTGCTGAAGAGGTGCAGCGCCTCTATGAGCGCAAGGCCGAGATTTTCCGCAGTTTGCCCGAGCCGGAGGTAATGCCCGGTGCGCGCGAGTTGATAGCTTTTGTCAGGGCATTGCCGTGGCGTCCGGCCACAGTGCTGGTCACCGGCTCGGCTCAAGGTTCGCTGCTTGGCCGGCTCGATCGTGATTTCCCTGGTGCTTTTCCCGAACACCGGCGCGTCACCGCGCTTAACGTCAGCCGCGGCAAACCGTTTCCGGAGCCGTTTCTGCGAGGAGCCGAAATTGCGGGGGCACAGCCTTCTGCCTGCGTGGCCGTTGATAATGCCCCGCTCGGAGTTCTGTCGGCAAGCCGCGCAGGATGTTACACCATAGCGGTCCGTACCGGCCCGATTCCAGCTGTGGAACTTACTGGAGCCGGAGCCGACGTCGTGTTTGAAAACGGAGTGCAGGAAATGCTTGAATTCATGAAATCCAACTTCCATGCAGGAGCTGATATTTACTGATGATCCTGCTGCAGCACTCGGCCGATTGCTCCGCTCCCGGACGGGACGGGTTTTCATGTTGGCCGATGAAAACACCGCCGCCTTCGCACCGTCAATCGCCGGCTGCACACCGGTGGTGGTTCCGGCAGGTGACGACAACAAGACTCTGAAATCCGCCCGGATCATATGGCAGGCGATGGTCGACGGAGGCGCCACACGTCTCTCGACCGTTGTGAACTTCGGCGGAGGCATGATCTCTGACCTTGGCGGATTTGCCGCCGCCACATTTAAGCGCGGAATCAGTTTCATCAATGTGCCGACAACGCTTCTCGCGGCAGTCGATGCTGCAGTCGGCGGCAAGACGGGCATAAACTTCGCTGGTCTGAAAAACGAGATCGGAGTCTTTCGGGAAGCTGACGCCGTTGTCATTTCAGCCACATACTTTTCCACCTTGCCGCGCGCTGAACTGATGTCGGGATATGCCGAGATGGTCAAGCACTCGCTGATTGCTGATGCCGCAGGCTATGGCAGGCTGATTGCTGTCGACCCGGCTGCGATCCCGCCGTCAGCCATGCTTGAACTGCTGCGTGACAGCGTGGAGATAAAGCGCCGCATCGTCTCTGCCGATCCGTCTGAGCGGGGCATACGCAAGGCGCTAAACCTCGGCCACACAGTAGGCCACGCATTCGAGGAATTCGCTCTGCTGAAAAGCTGCCCCCTGCCACATGGCGCCGCTGTCGCCCACGGCCTGTTGGCCGAAATGGTGATTGCCAATCTTTGCCTTGGCTTTCCATCTGATGAATTGTATCGCTATGCAGCATGGCTACAGGCCAACTATGCCCCGGTGCGGTTCACCTGCGACGACTATCCGCAGCTTCTCGGTCTTATGGCCCATGACAAAAAAAACGCGTCACCTGATGCCATAAACTTCACGCTGTTGGCGGCACCAGCCGATCCGCGAATTGACTGCACGGCCACGCTATCGGATATAACAGCCGCTCTCGACATTTTTCGCGACCTGCTTTCGTGTTGAACAGGTCATAAAAACGACAGAAAATATGTGTCGCCTGCGGGCTTTGTGACACATATCTTCTGTCGCCTGTATTCTGTGAGACTGCTGCTGTCCGATCAGAGCTGACACTCCACGATGTAATCAATCGTGTCAGTGTTGCGGGCAGGCAGAGTCAACACCCATCCGTCGGGGGTCTTCGTTGTCTTGATCTTTGATCCGTCAGCAAATGCGGTTGCCTTCTTGATTTTGGCCGTCAAGGGCAGATAAATCTCTGCTGGCTCGTTGTCCAGTACATGCACATAAAGCTTGTCGCCGCTGCGGGTTGTGGCACCCCATGCTTGCGGAGCCACATCGCCTGCGCGTGTGGCATAAATTGTGCGTCCGTTTTCCTTGAGCCACTGACCCATTTCCTTGAAGCGCTCCAGTGCTGTGGCCGGAATTGATCCGTCGGGCTGCGGTCCGACATTGAGCAACAGGTTCGCCCCGCGTCCGGCTGCGCCTACCAGATAGTGGATCAGCGTTTTCGCGTCCTTATATTCTTGGTCGGCGATCTTGTAGCCCCACATGCCGTTCATTGTCTGACACGTCTCCAGATGCAGCTGACTGATGTCCTGTCCGCTCAGACCATGTTCGTTCTGGCCTGGCAGATCGCGCTCAAAAATCTGTATGTCCTCGCCCTCAAACGGCACCTGATGGTGATTGTTGGCCACCAGGCACTGAGGCTGTAGCCGATGGATCATTTCATACTGCGGGCCGAGTTGCCAGTCAAATGGAGTCTTGTCTTCATCGTGATCCCACAGACCGTCGAACCAGATGGCGCCGATCGGGCCATAGTTAGTAAGCAGTTCCGTCAACTGCGCGTTCATGAACTTATAATACGAAGGCCAGTCGCGCAACTTAGGGTCACGACCGGTACTCAGCCCGGTGCGTCCCGACGGATAATCCGGACGTGTCCAGTCAATATGGCTGTAATAAAGATGCAGCTTCAGGCCCTCGGCGGCGCAAGCATCGGCCAGTTCCTTAAGCACATCGCGGCCGAAAGGAGTCGCGTCCACGATATTGTAGGGAGACTGCTTGGTGCCGAACATCGAGAATCCGTCGTGATGTCGGGTCGTGAAGCAGACATAATTTGCGCCGGCCTCCTTTATGGCCTTGGCCCAAGCTCGGGCGTCAAAATTGGCAGGATAGAACGCTGCGGCCGATTTGGCATATTCATCGGCCGATATACCTTTGTTAAGATACCATTCACCTTGGGCGAACATCGAATAAAGTCCCCAGTGGATAAATACGCCGAAACCGTGGTCGGCAAACTGTTCGCGGGCGGCGAGATTCTCGGCTGTCGGCACATAGTGAGACTGTGCGGGTTCGGCGGCAAATGCCGGAGAAGCGGCTGCAAGGGCCAGAATGGCTGAATAGATTGTTTGTTTGATCATGATTGGTTTGTTTGTGAATTGCGCCCAAAGTTACACAATTTCTCAAAATCCCCCAAAAATTTATAATCTATGCCCAATATTATTTACTCGATTCTTTTGCTGACATAGCCTCAGCCAACTCAGAGTCCGACAACCTCGTCTCTTTTACAATCTATCAAGTCGACCCTTATCGCATCGCCGATGCCATGGCCGATGCAGCGGTAAGCGACTTTGAAGCCCATCCCGGCTGCTTGTATTTCCATCCGACTCCATGTCTTTCCGGCTTTTGCTCATGGTTACAAGGAATACTCCGGCAAATATCAATAGTATTGCAAAAGCTTTTGTTATGCCAAATGTATCCATACCCCATAATATAGCAACTATACAAGCCACCAGTGGTTGGATGTAATTATACATTCCTGCCACAGTCGGACGAAGGCGTTTCTGACCGATTACAACAAGTATGTA
>CAMWTI010000039.1 GCA_947177135.1 uncultured Porphyromonadaceae bacterium
GTTGCCACGGCCTTTGATGCCGAGCGCCATTGAAATTCCGTCTGTTTTACTCTCCCCCCCCCCATTGACTATAGTGTAAGTGCTTGGTCTTCAGTTGTAATTCGCCATTGATGTATGTTTCTTTCTGGTCGATCATCTTGCCGTTTTCCGTAAAAATAGATAGTATTGGCAGCGTATATGACGGCTCCACGCCGGCTTTCGCGGCCTCATGGTCCCAATTCTCTCCACCGATGAAAGCAGAGGCCGAGAGCGGAAAAAGCAACAGTGTCGCGAATGTCAACTTGAACAGCGCTTTACAAAAATACATATGATGGCGATTGAGAGTGCGTTGTGAACTATACTACAAAGTTATGGAATTTTTTTTGCTTTTAACTGATCTTCCGTAAATTCTTCTGTCTGGTGGATTTGGGGGGTAAGGGAATTTTGTGTAACTTTGGGGCAGTAAAACCAATCTCACACAAGATATATGCGCCTTAAGTCTTTTTCGTTGACGGCCGCGTTGCTGCTGTCATCCGCTTTTGCGTCTGCCGCCACTCCGGCCGAGCTTGTCAATCCGTTTGTCGGCACAACTAACTTCGGAGCCACAAATCCCGGCGCCGTGGTGCCCAACGGTCTGATGTCGGTGAGCCCGTTTAACGTGACAGGCTCCGATATTAACAAGTTCGACAAGGACGCCCGCTGGTGGTCAACCCCCTATGAATTTTACAACAGTTTTTTCACCGGTTTCAGCCACGTGAACCTGAGCGGGGTGGGGTGCCCAGAGGTCGGATCCATACTGACTATGGCCACTGTCGGACCACTTGAGCCTGATTATAAGCTATATGGGTCGGAATATGCTGATGAAACGGCCCGTCCGGGCTATTATGCGCTGCGCTTGTCGAAGTATGACATTACGGCCGAGGTAACAGCCACCGAACGCACTTCGCGCGAGCGGTTCACTTTCGCCGCCGGAGGCAAGGGTAACATTCTGGTCAATCTTGGCCAGCAACTCAGCAACGAATCGGGCGCCACAGTGCGTCGGGTCAGTCCCACCGAAATCGAAGGCTCGAAACTGCTCGGCACCTTCTGCTACAATCCCGGCGCCGTCTTCCCTATTTATTTTGTGGCGCGTGTCAACCGCATCCCATCGGAGTCGGGTTACTGGAAAATGCAGCCGGAAATGACCGGAGTGGAGGCCGAATGGACTCCCGACAACGGCAAATATAAGATCTATCGCAACTATGGCCGCGAACTCAGCGGCGACGATATAGGCTATTGGTTCACATATGATTCACTCGCTCCAGGCGAATCTGTGGAGCTGAGCGTGGGCGTGAGCTTCACGTCGGTCGAGAACGCCCGCCGCAACCTTGATGCGGAGCAGGCTGAAGGCGAGACCTTCGACGCTCTTGCCGCCGCCGCGACCGACCGCTGGAACGCCGATCTCGGCAAAATTGCCGTGACCGGCGGCACGGAAGAGCAGCGGCGGGTGTTCTACACAGCTCTGTATCATTCGCTGATACACCCCAGCGTGCTTTCCGACGTCAGCGGCGACTATCCGCTCATGGAGACCATCGGCACCGGCAATTCCGCCTCGCCGCGCTACACCGTTTTCTCATTGTGGGACACATACCGCAACCTCCATCAGTTGCTCACGCTGCTTTGGCCCGACCGTCAGACGGCGATGCTCCGCACGATGGTTGACATGTATAAGGAATGGGGATGGCTGCCGAAGTGGGAGCTGTTCGGCCGAGAGACTTTCACAATGGAGGGCGATCCGGCCACGTGTGTGATCGTCGACTCATGGCGCAAAGGTCTGACTGACTTTGATGTCGACGCAGCCTATGACGCCATGGTCAAATCGGCCACTACTCCGGGCGAGCGTAACGCCATGCGCCCTGACATTGATCCATATGCGAAACTTGGTTATATCCCTGTGGGTTTTTATGCCGGTGACAATTCCGGCGACAACTCCGTGAGCCACGCTCTGGAATATTATGTGGCTGACGCCGCTTTGGCTCATATGGCCCGCGAGCGCGGACACCTGCAGCTGGCCGATTCGCTCGACCGTCGTTCCAGAGGCTATCGCCATTACTATTGCCCTGAGTCCGGCGTCTTGCGCCCGATCAATCCCGACGGCACGTTTTTTGCGCCGTTCAACCCCGACGATGGAGCCAACTTTACAAATGCCACCGGATTTCACGAAGGTTCTGCGTGGAACTACACGTTTGCCGTGCCTCACGACGTGGATGGCCTGATAGAGCTTAACGGCGGTCCGGTCAAGTTTACTGAAAAGCTGCAACACGTGTTTGACGCCGGCCTCTATGATCCGGCCAACGAACCCGACATCGCCTATGCCTATCTGTTTTCGCGCATACCTGGCGAGGAGTGGCGCACTCAGCGCGAAGTGAGCCGCCTGCTGGCCCGGCACTACACCACCGCGCCTGACGGTATTCCAGGCAATGACGACTGCGGCACCATGTCGGCCTGGGCCGTTTTCTCGATGCTTGGGTTCTATCCTGACTGCCCTGCCGACCCGGCATACACTCTGACGTCGCCCACGTTTGACCGCGCCGAAATTAAGCTGCCTGACGGCACTCTCACCATCACGGCACGGCGCAGATCGCCGGATGCGGTCTACGTCAAGGAGGTGACTCTCGACGGCAAGCGCCTTGACACGTTCCGCATCCCCCACGAAGCAATCACCCATGGGGATCATAAACTGCATTTTGTGCTTGACAAGAAACCATCCGTCAGCAAGAAATAATCTTACCTAAAATATAATGAAGACTTCACTTTTCACACTGATTTCACTTGGGGTGGCCGCTGTGGCCCTCCCGTCGTGTGACAGCAACAAGGCCACCGAGACAATGTCGGTGCTCGACTATGTTGACCCGCTGATCGGAACCGGCGACCACGGCCACGTGTTTGTCGGTGCCAATGTGCCTTTCGGCATGGTGCAGCTCGGCCCCACCTCCGTTCCCGAATCGTGGGACTGGTGCTCGGGATATCATGAAACCGACAGCACCTGCATCGGCTTCAGCCACACCCATCTAAGCGGCACAGGCATCGGCGACCTCTTCGACGTCACCATTCTCCCTGTGCTCGCCAAGCCCGCAGACCTGAGCCGCGCCGGACTGGCCGACACCGCTCTGCGCAGCCGCCAGACTGCCCGTCCGGGATACTACTCCGTGCCTCTGGCATCGGGTATCAATGCCGAGATGACCGCCACTACCCGCACCGGACTGAGCCGCTACGTTTTCCCCGACAGCGCCTTGTCGCAACACCTGGTGATCGACTTGCAGAACGGCGGATGCTGGGACAAAGTGACCGAATTGTTGTTGGATGCCGACGGCGACGGCACGCTCGGAGGCTGGCGCCGCTCCACCGGCTGGGCAAAGGACCAGAAGGTCTATTTCGCCATTCGCTTCTCGCGCGGCGGCTATGATACGGAAATGCTTTCCGACCACCAGTATCTGGTCAACTTCCCGGACAATGCCGAGCCTCTGATGGTCAAGGTGGGCATCTCGCCTGTCTCTGTGCAGGGCGCCGTTGCCAATCTGGAAGAGAATCCAGGCTGGGATTTCGACGCCGTGCGCTCGCAGGCCACCCGGGCATGGGAGACGGAACTCGGCAAGATCCGCATCGAGAGCGATTCGCCCGAAGATCTGCGCACGTTCTATACAGCTCTCTATCACACTCATTTCTTTCCCGCCACGTTCAGCGACGTTGATGCCGAAAAGCCGGCTTATACCATTTATTCGCTTTGGGATACGTATCGTGCCGAAATGCCGCTGCTCAGCATCGTGCAGCCCGAGCGCTACTCCGAGATGATCAACTCCATGCTCGACATATACGATGCCCAGGGACGCCTCCCCGTGTGGCATCTCTGGGGAAACGAGACCGACTGCATGGTCGGCAATCCGGGCATAATCCCTGTGGCCGATGCTGTGGTCAAGGGCACTCCCGGCGTTGATCCCCAGCGTGCACTCCGCGCAATGACCGAGACCGCGGCCGACACCGCACGCGGCGGCGCTCTGCGTCAGCAATACGGTTATATTCCCTGCGATCTCTTCAACGAGGCCATTTCCTTCGACATGGAATATGCCATAGCCGACGGTGCCATAGCCAACGCTGCCCGCGCCATTGGCGCCGACAGTGTGGCCGACGCATTCACCGCCCGTTCCCGTTCATGGCGCAACTATTTCGACCCTTCGACAGGATTCGTGCGCGGCAAGATGGCCGACGGTTCCTGGCGCACGCCGTTTGACCCGAATTTCGCTCAGCACCGTGCCAACGACTATTGTGAAGGCAACGCCTGGCAATACACCTGGCTTGTCCCCCAGGATCTCGAAGGACTGATCGAGGGCTTCGGCTCGCGCGAAGCCACTGTCGCCGCTCTCGATTCGCTGTTCACCGCTCCGATGGTGATGACCGGCACCGACGCTTCGCCTGACATATCGGGCCTTATCGGCCAATATGCCCATGGTAACGAGCCGGTGCATCACGTGATCTATCTTTACTCCATGCTCGGAGAGCCTGACCGTGCGGCCGACCGTGTGCGCCAGACTCTCGGCGAACTTTACAGCGACCGGCCGGCCGGCCTCTCGGGAAATGAGGACGCCGGCCAGATGTCGGCATGGTATGTGTTGTCGTCGCTCGGTCTATATGAAGCCGAGCCGGCGTCGGGTCGCTATTGGTTCGGGTATCCGAAATGGAACCGCGCCACTGTCCGCACTGCTGGCGGTGACTTCACTATCACCCGCACCGGCCAGGGTAACCACATAGACTATGCCGAACTCAACGGACAGCGTCTTGACCGCCACTACATCACCCATGACGAACTGGCCGCCGGCGGAACCCTAACCTTCCACATGGCCGACTGACCTGCCGATTCCGTGATCATAATATAAACCGATACCCCGCCGACATCATGCCGGCGGGGTATCGGCTCTTATATATGCACAAGCACTTCGTTATATTTGCAAAAGTTGCATCAACATCAAAATGCTATAATCAAGTAGCAATAAGGTCGCAATATAAATGCGATAATTTGGTCTACTGAAACAAATATGTTACCTTTGCAGAAACGAGAATTTTGAGTAATCTATGGACGAAGAAATCATAAACCCCATATTCGACGAAGAAATTGAGAGTGAAGAAACTTTGTCGGATCCGTTTAATCCTAACGACATATCTATTGATAAGAAGACAATATTAGTCGAAACGTGTATCAAACGTCTCGTACAGAAAACTATTGTTCTTAGCCCTGATTTCCAGCGGTATGAGGTTTGGAATGAAGAAAGGAAGTCGCGGCTAATTGAATCTCTGATGCTTAAAATTCCGATTCCAATGTTCTATGTATCTGCCGACGAGAAAAGCGTTTTTACGGTTGTGGATGGCTTGCAACGACTTTCGGCATTCCGCGATTTCATTATCGGAAAAGATTTTTATGAAAGCAACGATAATGCATCCCAAGGAAACGGAATGCGACTTTCTGGTTTAGAATTTTGGACTCAATATAATGGCTATACGTTCAATGAGCTACCTACATATCTGCAAAATCGGATAACTGAAACAGAACTGACATTCACTATCATAAATCCAGGTACACCGGATGAGGTGAAGAGAAACATATTCAAGCGTATCAATACAGGTGGATTGTTTTTAACGCCGCAAGAGATCAGGAATGCATTGTATACTGGAAAATCTACAGAATTACTAAACAGGCTGTCGAAAGCGCCAGAGTTTCTTAATGCCACAGCAAACGCCGTTAGTTCAAAACGGATGGAAGACCTGGAGCTGATTTTGCGATGTCTGGCTTTCATGATAAGAAATGAGGACGCCTATCCCAAAAACAGCAATATGGATGCTTTTCTGTGTGACACCATGCAAATTATAAACGCATATCCCATCTTTGACAATAACGAGATCAAGAAACTCGTACAACGAGGACGTGTCACCATTGAAAGCATCAGGAGCAACATTCTTAAAGAATTGGAACGTTTGTTTGTGAGTGGAATGGAACGGTCATATCAATTGTTTGGCCAGCATTGTTTTAGAAGAAGCTATGGTGATAGCAGACGTTCGCCCATCAACAAAGCATTGTTTGAAATGTGGGGCTCTACTCTTTCGTTGTTGACAGAGGATGAGTTTCTATCTGTCCGACGTCATGAAAATGAGTTAAAACAAGATTATTATCAACTTCTTGGTGATATAGAATTTCAGAATCTGATATCTCGTGACAGTTGGAAATTCACTTCCGTGCAGAAACGATTTGAAAAAATTCACCAATTAATAGATAAGTATAAGCAAGATGATAACCAATATACAACTGAACGGATTTAAATCTTTTGAGAACGGAGACTTGCAGTTAGCTCCTTTTACGCTGCTTACCGGCTTGAATAGCAGTGGAAAAAGCTCTGCCATACAGGCTTTGCTGATGGTTGAGCGAGCAGCGAAAGGAAAAGATTTCTTGCTTGACGAGCATGGCACAGGCAAAGAACTGACAAACATATATAGCTCGGAGTTCAATATCATAGCGTCCGATCAAGCGAGCAAACGAATACATTTGCGTTACGAAAATGATCACCCTGGAATAATGAACGACGGAATAAGTTTGCCTCATGTTTTCTATTCTGAAGCAGGGAGATATGGAAGCCAAAGCTCCATCAAAGTTTTTAATAGTACTGCCGAAATGGATTCAAAAGGAGGGAATTTGCTAAAATGTATTGACACGTATGCGGACGAACAAATCAACGAGAATCTAAGACATCCTGACGCACAGGGCGAAACGTTGATGTTCAATCTGAAGGCCTGGTTAGACATCATTTCTCCTGGAGTTAACTTTACATATGAACTTCAAAGGCTAAGCGATCAGTCTTTTCCATATTTTGATGATCACCGCGCTACTAACGTCGGCTTTGGGTTAAGTTATACATTGCCCATCATAGCCCTTCTTTTGCGTGCATCCCTGATTAAGGATTCGCTGGTGTTGCTGGAAAATCCGGAGGCTCATCTGCACCCTAAAGGACAAACAGAAATGGGAAAGTTCATTGCATTGTGTGCTGACAATGGAGTGAATGTCGTTGTGGAAACTCATAGTGATCATCTGTTTGACGGTATTCGAATCTATACTAAACAGCATCCGGCATTTGCAGAAAAATTTATCAGTTATTGGTTTGAATTGGATAAGAGGAAAAGCACCCAAATATATAGCATTACATTAGAAAAAGACGGTAAATACTCAAACGAGGTGCCGCGCGGTTTCTTTGATCAGTTCGAAACAGACGCAGAAGCATTACTCTTTTGATTATGAACAGATTCTATCTTAATGAGTGCTTAGACGGTACTTTTTCGTGTCAGGAGTTGTCAAAAGCCTTTATTCAGCTGGTGGCGGCTTTTGTGTCTTTGACAAAAAAAGATTACCTAAACATTCAAAAAGGATGGGTGCTTGAAAAAGAGGCTGGTAGAATCGTTTTAGGAGGAGTTAGCTTAGAAAGTATCATTAAGAGTATTCCAGATCGAGAAACAAAAAGAATATTTTTCAGTTATACGCTTAATTATCCTATAGGAGACATCTTCAGAATACATGATGATGACACTCTGCTTAAAGCCGGCTATACTTTTGGTCACGATGATGCGACCAATATGGCTATTGTTGGCATAAATGGAGGCACATTACTTACGCTTCCAGTCTCGGACGCTGTAAAAAAAGATGATTTGACAATTAAAAGTGCAGATTCTGGTTTTGAAGATATAAACGTTCCGAACTTTCATGGGGGAACACAGTCGAATGTGGATATAACCGAAAAAAGATTGCTCAGAAAAAATTATCGCGAGGAACCTGCAGGGATTGACAAACTATCCTATCTTGCACCTCGAGTGGTTATGTGTGAGTCTTTTCGTAAGCGTTTTAAAACGGCGCCTTCAGAACACATCCAAAGTATCTTTGATCGGTTGGACGAGGTCCTTGCCAATAATATGTTGCAGCCTCTCCAATGTAATGGAACGATGATAAGCCATGTATCAGAGCATGTTTCGGAACTGCGTATTGTAAATCCTGTGGATATAAGGATCTATTTCCATGAAGACAAGGATACCATTTATTTTGCGAAGATGGCCCTGAAATCAGAATATGCAAATTCCAACGCACAAACTGAGGATATAAAAGAGTCTGAAAATATTATTCGTCAGCTTATGTGTGAATCATAGCAAAGCTTATGTTTTATCAGGGTTGATCCTTGCATATGGCGATCGCGTTTAATCGCATAATTAGCAAGAATCAACCCCGATTTATTTAGCTGCCCAGAAATGTTAACTTGGTGCAGCGGAGTGCTTGGTTGTCGGGTTAGAGGGCGAGAAGCTCGTCGAGTTTTGCGCGGAGATTTTCGACGGATTGTGCGCCGACGAGGCGGAGGTCGGTTTTTTTGCCGTCTTTGAAGAAGAGGATGGTGGGGATGGACATGATGCGGTATTTCATCGCCAGGTCGTTCTGTTCGTCGATGTTGTATTTGCCGACAACGACACGTCCGTCGTATTCAGCTGCTACGGTGTCGACTGCAGGTCCCATTCCGACACAGGGACCGCACCAGGTTGCCCAGAAGTCAATCATTACGGGTTTGCCGGAGGCGATGATGTCATGTACGTTTTCGTCTGTAAATGTCATGGCTGTAAAAGAGTTGGTTTATGGTTAAACGTTTGAGTGCTTGATGATTTGAAATTCTAAGCCAAGGTCGTCGAGCATATCGACAAGTTTTTTGTTGATCGGTATGCGGACTCCGGCGTTGAGGGTGACGGCGCGCCCGAGTTTCTGGTCAGAAACGCGCAGGCGGAGTTCGCCGAGGTCTTCGCGCGAGCTGACGGTGTGTTCTCTCAGTAGGGCGCATATGGTGTCGCCGATCCGTTCGGCCGGCAGGTTTATTATTATTCCTTTGATGAATTTACCTTTATGGCTGGAAAGCAGCGAGATGTCGGTGATGTTGAAGCGCAGGTTCTCTTCCCGGAAACGGCGCTGGTATCGTCCGGTGACCATTATCTGTGTTCCTGTGACGCCATATCCGTTGTAGCGTGAGAACTGTTCGCCGAACAGTCGCAATTCGGTTGATCCGGATATGTCTTCGAGTTTCATGATTCCGAACAGTCCTTTGCGGCCTTGCCGTGTCTGGAAATCGGTGACCATGCCGCCGATGCGCACTTCAGCGCCTTCTTCCACGCCTTCGGCATTTTCGGGCTGGAAGTCTTTGATCGGGGTGGCTCCGTATGTCAGATCCATATAGTATGGGTCGAGCGGGTGGGCTGAGAGATACATGCCGACAAGTTCGCGTTCAAGCGAAAGACGTTCGGCGTCAGACCACGCCACGGCGGGTTTTACGGGAGGGCGTCCGGCGGTGGCCATATCGTCGGCGTCGCTGCTGTCGGCTGAGAAAAGGTCGTCGAACAGCGATGCGGCCTGCTGGGCTTTGTCTCGCTGGAACAACTGTGCATATCTGACGAGTTGTTCGGTAAACGTTTCGTCGCGGTTGTTGCATTCAAAAAAGTCCTCGCGTTTGATCTGGTCGCTGAAACAGTCGAATGCGCCGGCCTTGGCCAGGGATTCGATTACGCGCCGGTTGATGCCGCACGCTGTGTCAACCCTCTCCACGAAGTCATAGATCGACTTGAACGGTCCGTTTTCCTGCCGTTCGCTGATGATTCCGTCGACGACGGTGACTCCGATGCCCTTGATCGCCGCCAGGCCGAAGCGGATGTTGCCCTTGGAGTCGACGCCGAATCGACCGATAGATTCGTTGACGTCGGGCCCTTTCACTGCGATTTTCATGGCTTTGCATTCGTCCATGAATCCGGTGAGTTTGGTTATGTCGCTGAGGTTGCGCGATAGCGTCGCCGCCATGTATTCTGCGGGGAAGTTGGCTTTCAGGTATGCGGTCTGGAAAGCCACCCATGAATAGCATGTGGCATGACTCTTGTTGAATGCATATGATGCGAACTTCTCCCAGTCTTTCCATATTTTGTCAAGCACTTCGGGATTGTGTCCGTTGGCCTGTCCGCCCTCCATGAACTTGCCTTTAAGATGGTTCATCTTGTCGATCAGCTTTTTGCCCATCGCTTTTCGGAGGGTGTCGCTCTCGCCTCGGGTGAAGTTTGCCAGCAGTCGGCTCAGGAGCATGACCTGCTCCTGATAGACGGTTACGCCGTAAGTGTCTTTGAGATATTGCTCCATTATGGGAATATCATAGACAATGGGGCTGCGTCCGTGTTTGCGGTTGATGAAGTCAGGAATATAGTCCATCGGCCCCGGGCGATACAAGGCGTTCATGGCGATGAGGTCTTCGAATGTCGATGGCTGGAGTTCGCGAAGATACTTTTGCATGCCGGCCGATTCGAACTGGAAGGTGCCGGTGGTGCGGCCTTCGCTGTATAGCTTGTATGTGGCCGGGTCGTCGATCGGGATGTGGTCGATGTCGATGTCGATGTTGCGTGTGAGCTTGATGTTTGACAGCGCTTCCTTGATGATCGACAGCGTTTTGAGTCCCAGAAAGTCCATCTTGATCAGTCCGGTGTCTTCGATCACTGATCCTTCATACTGCGTGACCAGCATTTTTGCCTGGGTGTCCTTGTCGTATGCCACGCTGAGCGGCACCCAGTCACTGACTGCGTCGCGGCAGATTATGACTCCGCAGGCATGGACTCCGGTTGAGCGCACATTGCCTTCGAGTTGCAGGGCATATTTCAGAGTGGAGCGTATGAGCGGGTTGGGACTGTTAAGTTCGGGCAGGAATTCCGGAACGTGGTCATAGCAGTTTTTCAACGTGGGTTTCAGCTCCTTTCCGTTGACTTCCGGCATGCGCTTGGGCACGAGGTTAGCCAGGCGGTTGCTGTCGCTGAGCGGGAGTTTTTCAACGCGTGCCACGTCTTTGATGGCGCTTTTTGCCGCCATGGTGCCATATGTGATGATGCGCGCCACCTTTTCGGCTCCATATTTTTCAGTGACGTAGGCCAGCACGTCAGAGCGTCCGTCGTCGTCGAAATCAATGTCGATATCAGGCAGCGAGATTCGGTCAGGGTTCAGAAAGCGTTCGAACAGCAGGTCATATTTGATCGGGTCTATCTGGGTGATGTCAAGACAGTAGGCCACCGCCGAGCCTGCGGCAGAACCACGCCCCGGGCCGATGCTCACGCCGCGTTTGCGTCCGGCGGCGATGAAGTCCTGCACGATCAGGAAGTATCCGGGAAAGCCCATGTTCTTGATCGTTTCAAGCTCGAAGTCGATGCGTTCGCGTTGTTCGTCGGTCAGATTCTTTCCCCATCGGCGATAAGCTCCTTCGTATGTTAGGTGACGGAGGTAGTCGTCGTTGTCGGTGAATCCATCTGGCAGCGGGAAGTCTGGCAGAATCGGCTTGTGGTCGATCGAATATGTCTCTACTTTGTCGAGAATCTCGGCTGTTGACGCCAGCGCCTCGGGCACGTCGGCAAACAGTTCGTTCATCTCGGCCGTCGTCTTCATCCATTCCTGTTTGGAATAGAGCATTCTTCCGGGATCGTTGAGATCTTTGCCTGTGGCCACGCAGATCAGGCGGTCATGTGCTTCGGCGTCTTCTTCGTTGACAAAGTGCACGTCGTTTGTGGCCACCAGTCCGATTCCGTGTTTGCGGGCCATCTCGATGAGCACTGCGTTGACTTTCTGCTGCATCGGATAGGCTTCGTGGTTGGCGTGCGGCACAGTGGCCTTGTGGCGCTGCAGCTCAAGATAGTAATCGTCGCCGAACACCTCTTTGTACCAGAGAATCGCTTTTTCGGCTTCGTCGTTTTGTCCGGCGGTGATCAGTCGCGGGATTTCGCCGCCCAGGCAGGCCGAGCAGACGATCAGTCCCTCGCTGTGGGCGGCAAGTTCGTGCTTGTCGGTTCGCGGATGTGAGTAAAATCCGTCGGTCCATGCCTGGCTGACGAGCCTGATCAGGTTGTGGTAGCCGGTTTCGTTTTTGGCCAGCACCACCAGATGGCGTCCGGTGTCTTTTTTGTCGGTGTGGGTCTGCAGGCGGTCGTTTGCCACATACATCTCGCAGCCGAAAATCGGTTTGAACGGAGGCTCGCCTTTGTCCTTGCGCTTTGAGTTGACCTTGTTGACATAGTTGAAGAACTCCTTTATGCCGAACATGTTGCCGTGGTCGGTCAGTGCCAGTCCAGGCATGCCGTCGGCGATTGCCTTGTCGACAAGAGCCGAAACGGAAGCCTGTCCGTCAAGAACCGAATACTGCGTATGGACGTGAAGGTGGACGAATGGTTGCATATGCACAAAGTTACGGTATTCCGGCCGATTTACCAAACTTCAGTTAGGGACTCGCGGTGATCAGGGAATGAAGGTTACGGTGGCTTCGGGCGAGAGCGGCTCGGTTTGTCCGCGATAGAGCAAGGTGGCCGGAATGGCCTCCTTGCGTGGACGGAATGTGGCTTTGACGAGTTTGCCGTCGCTCCAGTGGATGTCGACTTCATATCCGCCGCGGGCGAGCAGGCCGGTCACGTGTCCGTCCGGCCATGCCGAGGGTAGGGCTGGGAGCAGTTCGATCATGTTGCCGTCGTGGCTCTGCAGCAGCAGCTCGGCCACGCCGGCTGTGCCGCCGAAGTTGCCGTCGATCTGGAACGGCGGGTGGAGGTCCCAGAGGTTTTCGGCCGTGCCCTGGCTGAGCAGGTTGCGGAACAGAGTGTAGGCATGGTCGCCGTCATGGAGTCTGGCCCAGTGGTTAAGTTTCCAGCCCATTGACCACCCTGTGGCCTCATCGCCCCGCTGGCGCAGGGTCTCGCGGCATGCATCCATCAGTTCAGGGTTTCGGGTGGGGGTTATCGATGCGCCAGGATGCAGACCGAACAGATGGTTGGTGTGGCGGTGCTGGTCGCCATATTCATCAATGTCGTTATACCACTCCTGGAGTTGTCCGTATTGTCCGACGCGGTATGGCGTGATGCGGGCGAGCTTTTCGGCCCATTGTTCACATTTTTGTGCGTCGGTGGCAAGGGTTTTTGCGGCGTCGATAGCGTTTTGCAGGATTTCACGCGTCACTGCGTTGGCATATGTGGCGCCGATGTCGATCGGGCCGTGTTCCGGTGAATATGACGGTGCAGATGTCAGGGTTCCGTCCGGCAGCTCATAGAGCAGGTCGGAGCAGAAGTCGGCGCTTTGGCTGATCATGTCGTATCCGACGTCGCGGAGCCACTCTTTGTCGCGCGAGAAAAGGAAATAGTCCCACATCTGAGTGGCGAGCCACGGTCCGGCAGTCGGGTTGTAGTTCCAGGTCATGTCGGAGGAGTTGAGCGGAGCCGAGAAGCCGAAGATGTTGGCCGAGATGGAAGCGGTCCATCCGCGGGCGCCGAAGAATTCGCGGGCGGTGACAGTGCCGGGGACCACGAGCGAGCGCACATAGTCCACGTATGGTTCGAAACATTCGAGCAGGTTGGTCGACGTGGCCGGCCAGTAGTTCATCTGGACGTTGATGTTGTTGTGATAATCGACATGCCATGGGCCGTCGACGTTGTTGTGCCAGAGCCCTTGCAGGTTTGCCGGCATGGTGCCGGGTCTTGACGATGCGATCAGCAGATAGCGCCCGAAGTTGAAGTATAGCTCTTCCAGTGCGGGGTCGGAAGCGCCGGCGCGATAGGCGGCCAGACGGACCGGGGTCGGTTTCTGCATGGTTGCGGCGGGCGATTGGCCGATGGAGAGGCTGACGCGGTCGTAAAGAGCTTTGTAGTCGGCTTTGTGGGCGCTCAGCAGGTCTTCGGCGCTTTTCTGCGAGGCATTGACGGCGCGGGCCTTGACCTTCGGGGCGGGGTCGGCTCCGACATAGGCTTTCGGGTCTTTCGGGTCGGGCCGGAGGTTGAGACGGTAGTCCGTTGCTGCGCTTGCCATGAACATTGCGTCAGGGGCGCCGGTCACGGTGATGGTGCGCGAGACGGGGTCGGCCTTTGCCGATCCTTTGCCGTTGATTCTGGGGATGACGCACAAGGCCCATCGCATGCCGTTGTCGGCAAGATGTCCTTCATATAGCAGGCCGCAGTCGCCGACGCGTGTCACTTTGTCGATCGGCTGCGGCGACTCGAAGCCGAATGTCAGTGTCTGTGGCGTTTTTCCGTCGACGGTCTGATAGCGCCACATCATCACGGAGTCGGGGGCCGAAGCCATATAGGTGCGTATATAGTCTGTCTGTCCGGATCGGAAGCTGACGGTGGCAATGGCGTTGTCTATATCGAGAGAGCGCCTGTATCCGCTGACGTCTGATTCGTTGGTTCCGGTTGTCACGGAAGCTTCGCCGAGCACCGTGAATGTGCCGAACGTGCTGCCGTCTTCATATCCGATGTTGCCTGCGAAGTGCTTGGCCAGCAGTGAGTATGCTTCGTTGTTGCGGCCTTGGGTCAGCAGGGCGTTGATGCAGCCTGTGACTGAGTCCGGCACCTGGTTGTTCATGGCCCAGTAGGCTTCGGCTCCGGTGCCTGGACCGCCATGCCACAGTGTTTTTTCGTTGAGTATGAGTCTGTCGCGCTCCACAGAGCCAAGCACAGACGCTCCGAATGCGCCGTTGCCGATGGGGAGCGACAGGCGTTCCCATTCGTTGGTTGCGGCTGCGCCTCCGTCGGAGGCCCGCCAGGCGGGTTCTGTTGTCGATGAAATCGGGGTGTCAAACCAGATTGCATTGTCGGCGGTTATGGCCGTGGCGCTGATTGAACAGGCCATTGCGGCAAAAATCGTCGGGACAAGATGTTTTGTCATGGATATTTGGAAATTAGATTGTTATCTGTGGGTTGTTTTATACGGAGACTCGTGCGAACGGCACGGCGTCGATCGGGCAGAATTCGCCCTGCCGGTATTTGAACAATGCTGCCGTGGCGATCATCGCGGCATTGTCGGTGGTGAATTTGCGCTGTGGAATGAATGCTTCGATTCCGCGGTCGGCACAGAATCGTTCCACGGCAGCGCGCACGCCGCTGTTGGCACTCACTCCGCCGCCGATGGTCACGCGGCGGGCGCCGGTATGCCGCACAGCCAGTTCGAGTTTGTCGAGCAGTATTCCGATGATTGTGTGTTGCAGCGACGCCGCCAGATCGGGCATGTTTGCCGCAATGAATTCCGGGTCGGATTTCAGACCGTCGCGCACGGTGTAGAGGAAGCTTGTCTTCAGTCCGCTGAAGCTGTAATCGAGTCCGGGTATGCGTGGCCTGGAAAATTGGAATCTAAGCGGGTCGCCCTGAGCGGCGAGCCGGTCTATATGCGGCCCTCCCGGATATGGCAGTCCCATTACTTTGGCGCATTTGTCGAATGCTTCGCCGGCGGCGTCATCGATGGTGCGTCCGAGGATTTCCATGTCGGATGCCGATCTCACCCATATCAATTGTGAATTTCCGCCAGAAATGAGCAGCGAGAGAAACGGGAATTCCGGCACACGTTCGTCGGCGCTTTCGCGCACAAAGTGGCAGAGCACATGGCCGTGCAGGTGGTTGACGTCGATCAGCGGCACACCGAGGCCTGAAGCCAGGCCTTTGGCGAACGATGTGCCCACAAGCAGAGATCCGAGCAGTCCCGGGCCTCTGGTGAATGCGATCGCTGAAATTTCAGATTTATCGACTCCGGCACGGCGCAGTGCTGTGTCGACTACCGGAACGATGTTCTGCTGGTGAGCGCGCGATGCCAGCTCGGGCACCACCCCCCCATATTCTTCGTGTACGCTTTGCGACGCTATGACATTGCTGCGGAGCACTCCGTCGACTGTAACCGCCGCCGATGTGTCGTCGCAGCTTGATTCGATTGCAAGGATTACTATCGGTTTTTCCATGTGTGGGAGAACTCTCAATGTGTTGTCAGAATGCGTATCCTATGCCCAGTGAAACCAGGGCAGAGTCAAATTTTTTTGCATAGGCATATTTGCCTTCGGCGAAAAGTTTCAGCCCGAGCATTGCCGCAGGTTTCCATTCCAGTCCGCCGCCCACGTTGAAGCCGAGTCTGTCGATGCGTTGTTGGCTGTTGTCGCTTTTAACGGTGTTGAAACGCGACACGCTCACTCCTGCCAGCGGATATATGCGGAACCTGGTGCCGGTTATAGCCCAGGGCGACTGCACGTCGATGCTGAAGCGGAATGCGTCTGTGCGGTTCTGTTTGAACTGGTAGGAAAAGGACGGGACAATACGGATGTGTCCGACCGGCTCCAGTCCGAAGAATACTCCTGCCACCGGGGCGGTGGGGCCTGTGGTTATGCCGCCGATAATGCCTACCGTCTTTTCAGCAGCCTGGGCTGGCCAGGCCGCGCTGAGTGGCATAGCCATGGTCAAGGCAGCTTTTATGATTGTTTTTTTCATCCGGTTTTTCTGTTTTGAGCTGCAAATTTAGCTAAAAAAATCGATATTCTTCATTGACATTCTGTTTTGTTTTCGTTTGATTGGCAAGATGGCTGACGTGGGTTAATATTCGTGAAATAAATAAGATAAAGGTTAAAAGATGTTATTGTTTCGTCGCTTGTGGCGGCCTTGTGCGCATCATATCAATAATAATTGCTAACTTTGCGGTAACATCAGCAACGGAGGGGGCGCAAGTCCTCTCCGGCTTTTTTAGGTATCGCAACAGATCAACACGATGATAGACAAAACAATTGTGAGGCAGCTGGCCGAAGAAGCCATATCCTCGACCGACCTTTTCATAGTTGACGTGACGGTTAGTGCCGCCAACGAGATTGTGGTGGAGCTCGACTCGCCAGGATATATGGACGTCGACACCTGCGGCGAGATAGCCCGGGCTATTGAAAGCAAACTCGATCGCGATGTCGAGGATTATGAGCTTGAGGTCGGATCAGCCGGCCTGACGTCGCCGTTCAAGGTCAAGGGTCAGTATCTGAAGAATATCGGCAATGAAGTCGAAGTGCTGACATGCTCTGGCCGCAAGTTCACCGGAGTGTTGTCCGGAGTGACCGACGAGGGCTTCACCGTGGAGGTTTCGCGCAAGGTCAGGCCCGAGGGCGCGAAGCGTCCGGTGATTGTGAGCGAGCCGGAAACCATGGCGTTTGCCGACGTCAAACAAGTCAAATATGTAATAAACTTCAAATAAAGAAAATCTATCCCCACATGGCAAAAAAAGCGGAAACACCCAACATGGTTGAGCGTTTCGATGAGTTCAAGGAATACAAACACATCGACAAAACCACGATGGTAAGCGTTCTGGAAGACAGTTTCCGGAACGTGCTCGCCAAGATGTTCGGCACAGATGAGAATCTCGACGTTATCATGAACCCAGACAAAGGTGACGTGCAGATATTTCAGAATCTGGAAGTCGTGCCCGACGGCGAGGTCACCAATCCCAATCTGCAGATTTCGCTCTCGGATGCCCGTGCCGACAATGATCCTGAAGCGGAGATCGGCGAGGAACACACCAAGGAGATTATCTTCGCGGATTTTGGCCGCCGTGCCATCCTGAACTTGCGCCAGACTCTGCAGAGCAAGATTCTTGATCTGCAGAAAGAGGCTGTCTACACAAAATTCAAGGAGATAGAAGGTGAACTTATAACCGCGGAGGTATATCAGACCTGGAGCAAGGAGATTTTGCTGCTTGACGAAGATAAAAATGAGTTGATACTGCCTAAGAGCGAGTCTATTCCCGGCGACTTCTTCCGTAAGGGTGAGATGGTGCGTGCCGTCATTGCCAGTGTCGACAACAAGAACAACAATCCGAAAATCACGGTGAGCCGCACGTCAGAGAAGTTCCTTCGCGCTTTGTTTGAACTTGAGGTGCCCGAGATTCACGATGGCCTCATAAACATAAGGGCTGTGGCCCGCATCCCTGGCGAACGCGCCAAAATTGCGGTGGAGAGTTATGACGATCGCATTGACCCGGTCGGAGCGTGTGTCGGCGTGAAGGGCAGCCGCATTCACGGCATTGTCCGCGAACTGCGCAATGAGAACATCGACGTGATTCCGTGGACTTCGAATTCGTCGCTGCTGATCCAGCGCGCTCTGTCTCCCGCCAAAGTGTCGACAGTCAATGTTGACGAAGAATCACACAAGGCCGAAGTGTTCCTGCGCCCCGAAGAGGTTTCGCTCGCGATCGGCAAGGGCGGCGCCAACATCAAGCTCGCGTCAATGCTGACCGGTTACGAGATAGACGTGTATCGTGAAACCGGAGAAGCCGACAATGACGACATCTATCTTGACGAATTTAAGGACGAAATCGACGAATGGATCATTGAATCGCTCAAGAGCATTGGCCTGACAACTGCCAAAGCAGTGCTTGAGATGCAGCCTGAGATCCTTATCGAGAAAGCCGATCTCGAGGCCGAGACCGTCGATCACGTAATTGAGATTCTCAAATCGGAATTTGAGGAAGAACCGGCTGAATCCGAAGAAGAGAACCCCGTCACCGAAGAATAAAGAATCAACAACAACAGAAAAACGACGACTAATCCTCAACACAATATATGTCCAAGACAAAACTTATCTTAATTGCAAGAAAACTCAACGTGGGGCTCAACACGGTGACCGATTTTCTGCGCAAAAAAAACATAGAAGTAGAAGAAAACAATCCCAACTTTCGTGTTGAGGAGACAGTCCGTGATCTTCTGGTAAAAGAATTTGGCGGCGGCAAGAACATCTCGTTTGACGCGCCGTCGGCCAATGTCACCGTGGCCAAGGACGCTCCGGTGAAAGTGCTCAAGCCGCAGGGCGGACCTAAGAAGCCAGAGCTTCACAATCCGGCCGAGCGCGTGGTGCCGAAGGTGATCGGCAAAATCGAGCTTGACCGCAATGGTCAGCCGGTGCGTCAGAAGCCCGTCGAGAAACCCGTCGAGAAACCGGTGGTTGAGAAGCCTGCTGACAAGCCGGCCGAGAAACCGGCCGAAAAACCAGTGGAGAAGCCCGTTGCTGATAGCCCTGCTGTTGCTGACAAGCCGGTTGAGAAGCCTGTGGGGGAGAATCCCGTCGAGAAGCCTGAGGTGGAGAAGCCCGTCGAGAAGCCAGCCG
>CAMWTI010000040.1 GCA_947177135.1 uncultured Porphyromonadaceae bacterium
CAATGAGCGTGTGGCGCAGGCGCTTGCTGCGGATTATCCGCGGCTTGATTATTCGTTGCAGATTTCATTCTCGCAGTTTAAGCCGTGGGTGGTAAGAGCTTCTGACGGAAAATTGCTGGACATAGTGAATGCACGCCTTGACTCAATTCGTGACACACCTGCCTATGCCAGGCTTGTGGCGCGTTATTTTGATTGAGAGCCGGCGCATCGGTCACAGATGCCTTTGAGCATATAGTTGACCGACTTTATCTCGAATCCTTTGGGCAGATCCGGCATAGGTGCCTGAATGCTTTCAAAGCATGTGACCCGATGGCAATGTTCGCAGTAGAAGTGGGCATGCATGTCGTGCTCGTCACCGTTGTGTCCGCCCTGACACAATTCATACTTGGCTATTCCGCGTCCATCTTCGATGGCGTGGACCATAGAGTGTTTCAGAAGAAGTGTAAGCACACGGAATATGCTTGACTTTTCCATCGGGTCAAGCTCAGATTCCAGATCGGTCATGCTCATCGGGGAGCCGCTCTGTTGCAGCGCCCTTACCACAAGAATGCGGTTGGCGGTTGGTTTTATGCCACCGTGTGTCAGTATTTCTTCTGCCTTCATTGACACAAAGGTACGACTTTTTAATGAAAAATCGTGTCTTTGCGTTAAGTTGTATCGTGTATCTCCTGTTTTTTAGACCGATCTACCTTCCTTATATGCCATATCAAGTGCCGGATGGCCTTTTATATCGTCAGGCGCGGTTACTCCTCCGGCAAAAATCGATCCGGCAAGGCGCGCACGATCGAAGCATTCGATCCAGCCTTCAAGTCCGGAGATGGCTCTGGCCGGTACTTCAGGATCGTCTTCCGCCGCGCTTGTAAGCAGATATATGTCCCGAAATCTGTAGTCGCTGCCAAAAAGCGGGTTTGCCCGATCGAGCACAGTTTTCATCTGCCCGCTCATTTCATAATAATATATAGGCGTGGCAAACACAATTGCGTCGGCGTCGTGCATCTTCGACGTGATTTCGTGCGCGTCGTCTCCGATGACGCATTTTCCGGTCTTTGTGCAACTCAGGCAACCGAGGCAGAATCTGATTTCGCAGTCATGGAGGGTGATCAGTTCCACTTGATTGCCGGATTCCATTGCGCCCCGGGCAAATTGTTCGGCCAGGGCGTGAGAGTTGCTGTGTCTAAGCAGACTTGTTGAGATAATCAGAATTTTTTTCATAGATGCGGTTTGAATGTTTATGTCGCTGCAAAGTAACACTTAATTCTGGAATCTGTCAATACCATTTTTCCGTGAATGTGTACCCGAAAAAAGGAATCCCGGATGAGGCGACATTGCCTCTGTCCGGGATTCTGCAAGCTGATATTGGAATTGAAACGTGTTCTTGCGTTATTTGTCGAGCTGTTCGTAGCGCAGTGTGGCGGTGCACTGGTCGCAGACTTCGGCGGGGCCGAAATACTGAATGGGACCGGGATACATATAGCAGGTTTCCTGTGCCCACTGTGCACGCTTGGCTGCAAACCGCTGGAACGGTGTGCCGTTGAGGTCGACAAGCGCCTTCTGGATCACTGGCTTCATTTCGCCATGACGACGTTCCATGTTCATCATCATGGTGATGGGTATGCCGCCGGCGAGCCATTGAACGGACGGAGCGACGAGGTTGCGCACGGAACTCATGTAGCCGGTTACGCCGGAGTTGATGAGCATGGCAGCATTGTAGCCGAGAGCATAGCAGTAGTCGGCGTCGAAGTTTGACGGATCGGCACAGCGACCTTCATAGCCAAAGAAGTGGTATTGGGTGCCGAATTTTCCGGTATATTTGCCTTCAGATTTCATTTCGGCAAGACGTTTGCCGACCATCTCACCGAGCAGTTTCTCTGTCTCGATGAGCGATACCTGCACGTTGCCGTGAGGGTCGCGGTCGAGCGAGAGTTGACGAGCCACGCCTTTTGGAAGCGCAGCATAAATGTCGGCGTTTTCTTTGCTGAGGTGGTCAATCACATACTGACGCTGTGCGTCGGCGTCGGCGATAGCCGAGAATTCAGCGGAGTTGTGGGCGAGCAGGTCGTTTAGCTCAGCGATGAGCCGCTTCATGGCCGGGATGAACTCGATAAGGCCTTCGGGGATCAGCACAGTGCCGAAGTTGTGGCCCTTGGCTGCACGGGCGGCAACGATGTCGGCTATGTTGTTTACGATATCCTGAAGGGTCATGTCCTTGGCTTCAACCTCTTCTGAGATGATGCAGACATTGGGCTGTACCTGAAGGGCGCATTCCAGTGCTATGTGGCTGGCCGAGCGTCCCATCAATTTGATGAAATGCCAGTATTTTTTAGCCGAATTGCAGTCACGCTGGATGTTGCCGATCACTTCGGAATATACTTTAGTGGCAGTGTCGAAACCGAACGAAGTCTCGATAAGGCTGTTTTTCAGATCGCCGTCAATGGTTTTCGGGCAACCGATTACCTGCACTCCGGCATTGTTGGCCTTATAGTATTCAGCCAGAATGGCGGCATTGGTGTTGGAGTCATCGCCGCCGATGATGACGAGGGCGCTGATCTCGAGCTGCTTCAGAATCTCCAGACCCTTGTCGAACTGTTCTTTGGTCTCGAGTTTTGTACGTCCGGAACCAATGATGTCAAAACCGCCGGTGTTGCGGTATTCGTCGATGATCTCGGAAGTCAGTTCCACATACTGGTGGTCAACGAAACCGCCGGGACCCATAAGGAATCCATAAAGCCGGCTGTCTTTGTTGATCTTTTTGATGCCGTCAAACAGACCGCAGATGACGTTGTGGCCGCCGGGGGCCTGGCCGCCAGACAGGATCACACCGACATTGATGGCTTTGCCTACTGTCGGGTTGGTTTTTTCAAATGTAATTTCGGGCAGACCGTAGGTGCACGGAAACAATGCTTTGATCTCTTCCTGATTAGCTACAGACTGGGTTGGTTTGCCTTCTACCATTTTTACAGCGCCGGTCAGGGCGTATGGAAGTTTCGGCTGATAAGTTGCGCGCGCTTGCTGCAGGGCACTCTTTTTCATATTTTGTTGCAATGAATTGTGGTTTGAATTTTGCTCGCAAAGTTACGAAAAAAATCTGAAAGAGAGTTGCTTTTTGATGTCCATAAATAAAATATTTTGAGAAAAAGCCACCTGGAATTTCTTAAAATAACAAAAATGGGCAATCAGGCAATAAATGACCGTAGCGATACGTTAGTCAGACTGAACGTATACCAGTCACAACAAGTTATGATCAAACCAGTAACACTATTGGCCTCCGGGGCCGTGGCGTCGATGATGCTGTTCGGCGCATGCCAGAAAACGATGAAGGACAATGCAGAAAACCCGCTGTTGCAGCCATATGCGACACAGTATGAAATCCCGCCGTTCGACCAAGTCGGCGTTGATCATTATCTGCCCGCCCTCTCCGAGGGAATAAAGGCGCAACGGGCCGAGATCGAGGCTATTACATCGAATCAGGCCACTCCAACATTTGACAACACTATTTTGCCGCTTGACCGCAGCGGGGCGTTGGTCGAAAAGACAATTATGCTGTTCAGTGCGCTCGACGAAGCAATGTCGACGCCCGAACTGGAAAAGGTGGCCGCCGATGTTTACTCCATGCATCAGCAGTGGTCTGACGAAATGTCGATGAATCCCGCCCTGTTTGAGCGCATCAAGTATATCTATGACCGCCGTGACTCGCTTGACCTGACCATAGCGCAACGCCGTCTTGTTGAGAGCAATTATAAAAACTTCACCCGTAATGGCGCACTACTTTCTGCTGCTGGTCAGGACAGCCTAAAGCAGATCAATGCCAATCTGACCGATCTCTACCTTAAATTTAACAAGAACCTGCTTAATGCCACAAATGCATTTTCTGTTGTTGTTGACGATCAGGCTCGTCTTGCCGGTCTGCCCGAAGCCAATATCGCAGCGGCCGCCGATGAAGCCCAAGCCCGCGGTCTTGGCGAAGGCAAATGGGTGTTCACACTCCATGCTCCGAGCCGCTTGCCGCTTCTGCAGTATGCCTCCGACCGTGATCTGCGCCGCCAGATCTACGAAGGCTATACAACCCTTGCATCCACAGGTGAATTTGATAACTCGCCGGTGATTAACGAAATTATCAAGAATCGCACCGCCAAGGCCAGACTGCTCGGCTTTAAGAACTATGCTGCATATGCCACTGACAATGTGATGGCCAAAACGGTTGACAACGCTGAAAATCTTCTGCTCCAGATCTGGACTCCGGCAGTGGCAAAAGTGCGTCAGGAAGTGGCCGAAATGCAGGCGCTTGCCGACAGCGAAGGCGCAGGAATCACTATAGCGCCGTGGGACTATGCCTATTATGCTGAAAAAGTGCGCCGTCAGAAATATGACCTCGATGAAGATGAACTTCGCCAGTATTTTGCTGTTGACTCTGTTGTCAAGGGTGCATTCACTCTTGCCAAGATTCTCTATAATGTCGATTTCACACCGCTGCCCGACGCCCCGAAATATCATCCTGAAGTAAATGTGTATGATATGACCGATGGCGCCACCGGCGAACATGTGTCAGTGTTCATGACCGACTATTTCCCGCGCCCGTCAAAACGTCAGGGAGCATGGATGAGCGAGTTGAAAGGCAGCTACACAGATGCTGAAGGAAATTCTGTACGTCCGATAGTATATAATGTGGGCAACTTCTCGCGTCCGTCAGGCGATGTTCCGGCCTTGCTCACTCTTGACGAAGTCGAGACTCTGTTCCATGAATTCGGCCACGGACTCCACGGCATGCTCACTCGTGCTGACTACAAAGGTCAGGCTGGCACAAACGTAGACCGTGATTTTGTTGAACTGCCCAGCCAGATCAACGAACATTGGGCCGTTGAACCAGAATTGCTCAAGCAATATGCCCGCCATTGGAAAACCGGAGAAGTGATTCCTGACGAACTCATAGCCAAACTGCAAGCCGCTTCAACCCATAATCAGGGCTTTACCACGACAGAGCTTGCTGGTGCCGCCCTTCTCGACCTCGCCTGGGGTAAGATTGAGAACTATGACGGACCGATCGACGTCATGGCATTTGAACGCTCTGTAGCAAAGAATCTCGGCATGCCCTCAGAAGTGCAATTCCGCTATCGTTCGCCATATTTCAAACATGTATTCGGCAGCGATGGCTATGCATCAGGCTACTATACTTACCTGTGGGCAGAAGTGCTTGACACGGATGGTTTCGAACTCTTCAAAGAGCGCGGCATCTTTGACCCTGCCACAGCTGACTCATTCCGCAAAAACGTGCTTGAAGCCGGTGGCAGCGAAGACCCGATGGTTCTGTTTGAACGCTTCCGTGGCCATACGCCCACACCCGACGCACTGCTGCGCAATCGCGGTCTGAAATAAAAATAGACATCACTCATATCACTTCAGGAGGCAGACCTCGACAATCGAGTCTGCCTCCTGACTGTTTTTGAACCATAGCGAAAAAACGAGGATTAAAAAAAACGATAAAAACTTGTGCGCATCAAAATAAATGCCTACCTTTGCACCCGTCAACCGAAAGGAGTGGTGCTCGAGTGGTTGAAGAGGCACGCCTGGAAAGCGTGTATACGCCAAAAGCGTATCGGGGGTTCGAATCCCCCTCACTCCGCTAAGTAACACGCTTAAATAATAACGATTTAAGCGTGTTACTTTTTTGTTTAGAGCCTTGATAAGTAGCTTAAAAAAATTCAGATTTGACGTGGCCATGACCGGACGTCTTGGCATGGAGATACAGCCCCAAAACATGACGGAGCGTGAGTTCGAATTTGCCGGGCGCGCCGTGGCTACCTATAAAGAAATCAGGCCCGTGGTGCAATTTGGCGACCAGTACCGCCTGCTGTCGCCATATGACGGACCTGTGGCTGCGTTGATGTATGCCGACGAGTCCAAGGATAGGGCTGCCGTGTTTGCATATCGGATGGATTACTTATGTGATCAGGCCGTTCCGAAATTGCGTCTTGACGGAGTCGATGTGAACAAAAACTATCGCATCAAGGATCTTACTCCTGCCGATCCGTCGCGCCCGAGTAATCTTGATGGCAACAAGCTTGTGAGCGGTCGCATTCTCAAATATGTCGGTCTCAACGTTGCGTCATCGCTCGGCCGGCCATATGCGTCTGTGGCTCTTTCTCTCACGGCCGAATAACCTCAGGCCGATCAATCTAAACGGACAGCCGGCATCATCTCGAAAGATGATGCCGGCTACGTTGTTTATATAACAGAAGTGTTGTATGTAGTCGGTTGGGCTTATTCCACGGTCCAGGTTTCTCCGGCCAGAATCATGGCGCGGAGCGAGTCATAGCCTTTGTTGGCGCTGACATCGGAGATCTGGGCTTCGACCTCTTCGTTGTAGACAGGTGCGTCAACGTCGCGGATCACACCGATGGCCACCGGCAGATCGTGTCCATCCATCAGGGCGAGCTGGCGGTGAAGCATATCCGACTCGCTGTGTGCGTCGTGGGTGAGCACGTCGTCAAGAGTGTAGCCGTCTTCTCCGACTGTCACTGCCTTAAGTTGGAATCCGTCTTGCACAAGTCCTTTTTCAAGATTCTTACCGAACAGCATTTTTTGTCCATTAACCAGATGGATAGTTCGGTCAGGACGATTTTCTTTGTCTGAGATCCAGTTGTGGGTGCCGTTGTTGAAGATCACGCAGTTCTGGAGCACTTCCACCACCGATGCACCCTTGTGGCGCGCGGCCGCGGCCATGCACTCTTGGCTGACCTGCAGTTCCACATCGAGGCTACGGGCAAAGAAAGTTGCGCGTGCGCCAAAGGCGAGTTCGGCAGGCACAAACGGATCCTCAGTGGTGCCATAGGGAGAGGATTTGCTGACAAATCCACGTGGCGATGTCGGGGAATATTGTCCCTTGGTCAGGCCATAGATCTTATTGTTGAGCAGCAGTATGTTGATGTCGACATTTCGACGCAGGCAGTGAATGAAGTGGTTGCCGCCGATGGCGAGTCCGTCGCCATCGCCGCTGATCTGCCACACTGTTATCTCCGGATTAGCCACCTTGAAACCTGTGGCGATTGCGGCAGCGCGGCCGTGAATGGTGTGGAAACCATATGTGTTGCAGTAATATGGCAGTCGTGACGAGCATCCTATACCGGAGATCACCGCGGTGCGGTGCGGAGGCACGCCAAGTGTGGCCATAGCCTTGTGTAGGCAATTGAGCACGGCATGATCGCCGCATCCCGGACACCAGCGCACGCTTTGATCGCTTTTATAGTCAGCAGGAGAGTATTTTGAACGGATATCTTTATTTTCCATGGCTGTTGGTTACTTCATTATTTCTTTGATGCTGTTCTTTACTTCGCTCACAAGGAATGGCTGTCCCTGGATCTTGTTGATACGTTCGATATGAACGTCGGGGAATTGCATCTGCAGATAGTCGGCAAACATACCTGTGTTGAGTTCAGCCACGATTACTCGTTTGTAACGTTTCAGAATCTCGCCCATATTGGCAGGCATCGGGTTGATGTAGCGTATCTGAGTGAACGCTATCGGAGTGCCTTCGGCGTTAAGTTCTGCGGCAGCGGTGCGCAGATGTCCGTATGTTCCGCCCCAGCCGAGCAGCAGGGTGTCAGCTTCAGTAGTGTCATAGTGGACCTCCTGGGCTGGAAGATCGTTAGCTATGTGCGCGATTTTTTCGCGGCGTATGCGAACCATGTTCTCGTGATTGACCGGATCGGTCGAAATTGCTCCTGTCTTGGAGTCTTTTTCAAGGCCGCCGAGACGGTGAGCCGCGCCTTCGGTTCCTGGGATGGCCCAGTAACGGACCAGAGTGTCGGCATTGCGCTCATACGGGTGCCAGTTGCTGTCAGCACGTTCGGCCGGAAGCAAAGGAGGATGTATTTCGGGATATTCGTTTGCTTCTGGAATTCGCCAGGCGCTTGATCCGTTGCCGATAAATGCATCGCTCAGCAGAATGACCGGAGTCATGTGCTCGAGTGCGATGCGGCTGGCCTCGAATGCCATGTCGAAACAGTCTGTCGGTGAAACCGGAGCCACTACGGCCACCGGGCTTTCGCCATTGCGGCCATAGAGGGCCTGCATCAGGTCTGTCTGTTCGGTTTTGGTCGGAAGTCCGGTCGACGGGCCTCCGCGCATCACGTCAATGACCACAAGTGGCAGTTCGGCGATTACGGCCAGGCCGATTCCCTCGCTCTTCAGGGCAAGACCGGGACCTGATGTCGACGTCACGGCCAGATTTCCGGCAAACGATGCGCCGATGGCCGAGCAGACGCCGGCGATCTCGTCTTCCATCTGCACCGCTTTCACGCCGAGATCGCGGCGCTTGGCCAGTTCGTGAAGAATATCGGTTGCAGGCGTGATGGGATAGGATCCGAGGAAGAGCGGACGTCCAGATTTTTCAGAAGCCATGATCAGACCCCATGCAGTGGCGGTGTTGCCGTTGATATCGGTGTATACTCCGGGTGTGATCTTGTCGTTTTCGATACGGCATGTCGATACTCCGGCGTGAATGTTGTGTCCGTAGTCATAGCCGGCGCGGAGCACTTTTGCGTTGGCGTCATATATCGCCGGCTTTCGTCCGAATTTGTTGCGCAGCATACGCAGGGCGCTTTCGAGCGGACGGTCAAATAGCCAGCACACAAGGCCGAGAGCGAATATGTTGCGGCACTTCATCATTGATTTCAGATCAAGTCCGCTTTCGGCAAGGGCTGCCTTGGTCATGGTGGTGACTGGCACTTCCAATAACTGCGCGTGGCGGATGTTCAGCTCTTCGACCGGATTGTCTGTTTTGAAGAGCGCTTTTTTCATATCGCTTTCCTTGCATGAATCGATGTCGAGGATGATGACGCCGCCATGGCGCAGAAAACGATGGTTCTGTTTGAGCGCGGCTGCGTTCATCGCAACGAGCACGTCGCATTGGTCTCCCGGAGTGTAGACCTCACGGCCAACACTGACCTGAAAGCCGCTCACGCCGCTGAGTGAACCCTGCGGGGCGCGTATTTCTGCGGGATAATCCGGGAATGTGGAAACCTGGTTGCCAACGCCAGCTGAGACGTTGGTGAAAATGTTGCCGGCGAGCTGCATGCCGTCGCCGGAATCGCCCGAAAAGCGGACAACCACTTTGTCGAGTGTTTTCACACTGGTGTTATCAGTCACTTTGATATTTAGTTAAGGTTATAAATAAGAGCTGAAACGGCGGTTTCCCAATTGGAAAACCGCCGCAAATTTAGCAAATAAATCCGACCTTGCAAAGTTTTCAGTCAAAAACAGCAGGCCTCAGTATTCAAATGTTCCGTAAGGTGATGTGATGGTCAGACGGCGTGTGTCCGACGGTTCCACCCGTCCGATGATCTGAGCGTCGATGCCATATTCGCGAGCAATGTCAATGACAGTCTGTGCATCGGTTTTGGATACATACAGTTCCATGCGCGAACCCATGTTGAACACTTTATACATTTCTGCCCAGTCAGTATTGCTTTCGCGTTGTATCATCTCGAACAGCGGTGGCACCGGGAAGAGATTGTCTTTTATCACATGGAGATTGTCAACGAAATGCAGAACTTTGGTCTGCGCCCCCCCTGAGCAGTGGATCATTCCGTGTACGCGCGGACGCATTGCGTCAAGAATCCGTTTGATCACCGGCGCATAGGTGCGGGTGGGCGAGAGAACCATCTGACCGGCGTTCACTCCTTCCACTGAAGTGGAATCGGTGAGGCTCACGGATCCGGAATACACAAGTTCGTCCGGTGTGGCATGGTCATAACTTTCAGGATATTTTTCAGCAAGATATTTCGCGAATACATCATGGCGGGCCGAAGTCAGGCCGTTGGAACCCATGCCGCCGTTGTAGGCGGTCTCATAGTCGGCTTTGCCGTATGACGCAAGTCCGACGATCACGTCGCCGCTCTGTATGTTGGCGTTGTTGATCACCTGGTCTCGACGCATCCGGCAGGTCACAGTCGAGTCGACAATAATGGTGCGCACCAGATCGCCGACGTCGGCGGTTTCGCCGCCTGTGCTGTATATGTCCACCCCCTGTGAGCGGAGTTCGGCCAGCAGTTCTTCCGTTCCATTGATGATGGCTGCGATAACTTCTCCGGGAATCAGATGCTTGTTGCGGCCTATGGTCGAGCTGACAAGAATGCCTGATGTGGCTCCGACGCACAGCAGGTCGTCAATGTTCATGATCAGGGCATCCTGGGCAATTCCTTTCCATACGCTCAGGTCACCTGTTTCGCGCCAGTAGACATAGGCAAGTGAAGACTTGGTTCCTGCGCCATCGGCATGCATGATGTTGCAATATTCGGGATCTCCGCCGAGAATGTCGGGAATGATCTTGCAGAATGCTTTAGGGAAGATACCTTTGTCTATGTTTTTGATGGCCGAGTGGACGTCTTCTTTGGACGCGCTGACTCCTCTGAGGTTATATCTCTGATCCATAGATGTATTTTATTTATTTTTGCCTTTTTGCTGTAGTTGTTGACGAATCATTGCCTGCTGCTGGCGCTGGTCTTCTTCAAGACGGGCCATGAAACCGGATTTTTTGCGCGGCTTCTTGGCGTTTGCAAGCATTTCGGCGCGCACTTTTGTATCATCGACCACCCATTTGCGGATCACCCATGTCTGGATAATGGTGATGAGAAGTGACAGGAAGTAGTAGTAGCTGAGTCCTGATGCATAGTTGTTGAACCAGAACAGGAAGATCAGCGGCATGGCATAAGTCATGAACTTCATGCCGGGCATGGAGTTGCCTCCGGGCTGGTTCTGCATGTTGATATGGGAATAGACAATATTGGTGGCGGTCATCAGCAGGCAGAACAAGCTGATGTGGTTGCCGAAAGCCCAGGAAATAATGGGTATGTTGGCGTCCCATGACAGAATGGCGTCAGGTGCGGAGAGATCATGTGCCCAGAGGAAAGACTGGCCGCGCAGTTCGATACATGACGGGAAGAATGAGAACATGGCGATGAGTATGGGCATCTGAAGCAGCAGAGGCAGGCAGCCCGACATCGGATTTGCGCCGGCACGGCTGTAAAGCTCCATCGTTTTTTGCTGGCGTATCATGGCATTGTCTTTTCCCGGATATTTTTCGTTGATCTCTTTGATCTCCGGAGAGAGGACTCTCATCTTGGCCTGTGACTTGAAGCTTTTGTAGGTAAACGGGAAGAGCAGGCATTTGATGAAGATGGTGAGAAGCAGAATGATTAAGCCGTAGCTGGTGATGTATTTGCCGAGAAAGGTGAACACGGGGATCACGATCAGGGTGTTGATCCATCGGAACAATGACCATCCGAGCGGAATCAGGCGTGTAAGGTCCAGCTCCTCGTCAGGGGATATGCGGTCCATGTCGCTGAGCACCGGATAGAGGTTGGGCCCGAGATAGAAGTTGAACGAGGCGACAGAATCGCGGGTCGTGGAATAGTTGACCTGGGCGATCGCTGTCATGTCTTTCAGCATGGAGGGATTGTGGTCTTTCAGATCTGTCTGTGTGAGTTTAGAGCCTGCGTTGAAGTAATTGTCTGCAATCAGAACCGATGAAAAGAACTGGTTTTTGAAAGCGATCCATTTGATGGGTTCGGATACGGTCTTCTTGGCATCGCTCATGGCGTTGAGTTCTTCGACGTCGTTGCCAGACTCCTTATAATATATAGCGGAATTGCGTTCTTCAAACATTCGGCCTTCTTCGTTGCGCATCATGATCTGGTGCCAGTTGAATTCCATGGTGCTGACCTGCATCGGGATGATGTCGGCTGCCGCCATTCCGTGTTGCACAACGTCCATGCGAACCACATAGCCTCCGGCTTCGGGCATAGTGTAACGTATTCCCCACCAGGAGCCGGCCCCAAGATCCAGACGCATCAGGACGGATGAATCGCTTTCAACCACCGGAGTGAAGAAAAAGTCGCTTGTCTCGAATTTTTGGCTGTCGGAGCGCAGGGTGAATGAATAGTTGTTGGTATTCTGGTTCCAGAGGCAGACTTGAGTTGTGTCTCCGCCGAGATAGCAGAAGTAATCCGTCAGTCGGACGTCAGAGATCTGGCCGCCTTTGGTCGAAAGATTCAGTGACAGCACGTCGTTCTGCAGTTGCACAATTTGCTCTTCGCCGTTAAGGTGTGTGGCAAAATTCTTGTATCGTGTCAGATTGGTAATGGCATTGTGGAGCGCGCGCGAGGCTGCCGGCGCATGACGTAGTTCGGAGTCCTGGTAGTTGCCGGTGATCACGTTATTGACATCGATTGTGCCGGATGGAGTTGTTACGGTACCGGCAATTGTCGAGTCATTAATCAGTTTGAGGTCGACTGCTTTTGACGAAAATGATCTGACGCCTTCGGTAGTGTGAGTTCCATACAGGCGCAAAGCCGACCGCAGAGTGGTCAGATCGGCTTCGGTCACCGGTTGGATACGCAGGGCTTCAGCAGCTTCAGCGTCTCGTCTTGCCTGTTCGTCGGCCTCTTGCTTCAGTTGCTCCTGTCGCTGGGCTTCGAGTTGCTCCTGCGATGGAGTGTTTAGATACATGAAGCCGAAAATCACGGCTCCCATCAGGAGAATGCCCACAAGGGTGTTCTTGTCCATTTGCTTATTTACTTATCTGAGTTTTCTGATTTTTCGTTATGATATCTGACTGCGGCTTTGATGAAGTCGAGAAAAATAGGGTTGGGGCTGAGCACAGTGCTGGAATATTCGGGATGATACTGAGTGCCGATGTACCAACGTTTTTCAGGAATTTCAACCACTTCCACAAGTTTGGTTTCAGGATTTTCGCCAACACATTTCATGCCGGCCTGCTCATATATGTCGCGATAGTTGTGGTTGAATTCAAAACGATGTCGGTGGCGTTCGCTCACCTTTTCAGCGCCATATGCTTCAGCTGCTCTCGAGCCTTTGCGAAGAACGCAGTCATATGCCCCGAGACGCATTGTGCCGCCCATTGATGTGATGAGCTTCTGGTCTTCCATCAGGTCGATCACATTGTGGGGTGTCGACGGATCCATTTCAGTCGAATTGGCGTCGGCAAGTCCAAGGACGTTGCGTGCGAACTCTATGACCATGCATTGCATGCCGAGACAGATTCCAAATGTCGGAATGTCGTGTTCACGACACCATTTCAGAGCCACAAATTTTCCTTCTATGCCACGTTGGCCGAAGCCCGGCGCAATGATGACGCCGTCCATTTCAGACAGTTTTTCCTGAACGTTGTTTTCGGTCAGACGCTCGGAGTGGATATAGACCAGATCGAGTTTGCGGTCATTGTAGGTCGCTGCCTGAAACAGCGCTTCGTTGATTGACTTGTACGCGTCTTGCAGCTCTACGTATTTTCCTACAAGTCCAATCTTTACAGTCTCGTTGGCATCGGCGATGTGGCGCAGGAATTTTTTCCATGGAGCCATGTCGGGTTCTCTGACGGATTCCACACCGAGTGCACGTAACACGATTTCGTCCAGATGCTGTGCGTGCATATTCATCGGCACCTGATAGATTGTCGGAGCATCAGCCGATTGCACGACAGCGTCGGGCGCCACATTGCAGAACCTGGCGATTTTCGCGCACATATCTGATGGAATATCTTTTTCAGTGCGGAGCACAAGAACGTCAGGCTGTATGCCTACTTCCTGAAGCTGTTTTACCGAATGCTGCGTCGGCTTGGTCTTAAGTTCTTTCGCCGCATGAAGATACGGTACATATGTCAAATGGACGCAGCATGAATCTTCAGACATCTCCCATCTGATTTGACGTACTGCTTCAAGGAACGGCAGAGATTCTATGTCGCCGACAACTCCGCCGATTTCCGTGATTATGAAGTCAAAGTCTCCTGTCTTCCCAAGCAACATCACGTTGCGCTTGATCTCGTCTGTGACGTGTGGGATGATCTGGACAGTTTTGCCGAGATAGTCACCGCGCCGCTCCTTGTTGATCACATTCTGATAGATGCGCCCTGTGGTCACATTGTTGGCTTTGGTGGTGTGGACATTGGTGAACCGTTCATAATGGCCTAAGTCCAGATCCGCTTCATGTCCGTCGACAGTGACATAGCATTCGCCATGCTCATATGGATTGAGCGTGCCGGGGTCTATATTTATGTATGGATCGAATTTTTGGATGGTGACGCGATAGCCGCGCGCTTTCAGCAAGCAAGCAAGCGATGATGAAATAATGCCTTTTCCGAGGGAGGATACAACTCCTCCCGTGACGAAAATATATTTTGGTTTCATTTAAGCATGAATTTTAAGCTACAAAATTACAAAAAATCCTTTAATATCGAACTGGAAATACTTAAAAATATGTTTATAAACCTGTTGCCCCCGCTGAATGTCTATTTCTGCGGGGGCAACTGATAAGAGGATATTTAAGAGCGTTTGTTAGTCAACTAATTATTTTTCAAGGAATGACATGACTTGTTCGGTGATGTTTTCGACCGTGTAGCCGAATTTCTGGTCAAGTACTTTGAATGGGGCGGAGGCGCCGAAGCGTTCAAGCCCATAGACTTTCCATTTAGTGGCCCCGGCCATCAGAGGATAGAGGCATATGGGCAGGCCGGCTGTCAAACCGAAGCGTGGCACGTTGTCGCTCATGACGCTGTGGCGGTAGCTGTCGCTCTGATTCAGGAACAATCCGATTGAAGGGACTGAGGCCACTGAAGCCTTTATGCCGCGGGTTTCAAGCTCGGCTGCCACGCTTACCAGCAGCGACACTTCTGATCCGTTGGCGACGAGGGTTACGTCGGGGGTCGACTCAGGTTTGACCACAAGGTATCCTCCGCGTTCTGCCTGCATACATTCTTGCATGCGGCTTTCGCCTGCGGCGGGGATGTCGGTGAGATCCTGGCGAGACAGTATGAGCACTGTGGGGGAGTCGGTGTTTTCCATCGCCATTTTCCAGCAGGCCACTGTTTCAGGTCCATCGGCAGGGCGCACTACCAGAGTTGACATCTTGCCTTGCAGATTGTCCATCTGTTCGAGCAGGCGCATGGCTGCTTCATGCTCTACCGGCTCATGAGTGGGTCCGTCTTCTCCCACGCGGAATGCATCATGGCTGAACACGTACTTCACAGGCAGTCCCATCAGTGCACTCATGCGCAGGGCCGGCTTTATGTAATCGGAGAATACGAAGAAGGTGCCGCATGCTGCGATCATTCCGCCGTGGAGCGCTATGCCGTTCATGATTGAAGCCATGGTGAGTTCGGCTACACCGCTCTGCAGGAAGCGTCCGCCAAAGTCGTTGGCGGTGATGCAGCGGGTTTTTTTCAGGAATCCGTCTGTCTTGTCGGAGTTAGCAAGGTCGGCTGAGCTGACAATCATGTTTGTGCACTTTTCGGCTAGGACACCGAGCACGGTGGCCGAAGCATTGCGGCTGGCCAGATTGGTTTTGATTTCGACCGCAGACCAGTCAATTGCAGGCATTGTGCCGTTGATATATGATTCCAGTCGGGCTGCGAGATCGGGATTCTCCGCGGCCCAGCGTGCTTCGGCTTCATGGCGTCCGGCCACAATGTCTGTCAGTTCCTGACGGCGTGAGGCGAATGCTTCTTCCACGTCTTTCCAGATCACAAACGGATCGTCGGGAGTGCCGCCGAGGCGACCGATTGTCGCGGCGACGTCGGCGCCTGCTTTGCTGAGCGGCTGACCATGGGTGCTGACTGCTCCCTCAAGCGACGATCCGTCGGCCTTGACCACACCCTTGGCCATGACGGTGTGGCCGATGATTAGGGTGGGGCGTTTGGTCTCATTGCGGGCCAGGGTGAGGGCCGCCATTATCTCTGCCGGATCATTTCCGTTGATTTCAAGCACATTCCAATTCCATGCCAGGTATTTTGCCGCAGTATCCTCGCCGGTAACTTCATCAACCCTGGTCGATAGCTGAACGTCGTTTGCGTCATAGAACATGATAAGATTGTGTAGGCCGAGATGGCCGGCGATGCGACCGGCGCCTTGCGAAATTTCTTCCTGTATGCCGCCATCTGAAATATAGGCATATGTCTTGTGGGCAACAATTTCACCGAATTGCGCTACGAGCACGCGTTCGGCAATGGCGCAGCCGACGGCCATGACATGGCCTTGGCCGAGAGGTCCTGAACTGTTTTCAACACCGCGTGTCACGTCGAGTTCCGGATGGCCCGGAGTGACGCTGCCCCATTGACGGAACTGTTTGATCTCTTCCATGGTGTAACGTCCGCAAAGAGCCAACACTCCGTATAACATGGGTGACATATGGCCCGGATCCATGAAAAATCTGTCTCTGGCGATCCAATTAGGATTTTCCGGATCATAAATCAGGCTATTGCCATAAAGTGCGCTGACAAAATCCGCACCTCCCATAGCGCCACCGGGATGGCCGGATTGCGCTTTTTCGACCATTGCCGCGATGAGAACGCGGATATTGTCGGCGGCACGGGTTATCATTTTGTTGTCCATTGTAGTTTATCGATTTGGATGTGTTATAATCCTGATTAATAAATGCTTATTGGTAGTGAAAATATGGCGAAACCGTTGGGTTGAACGCTCCTGATTTCAAATAGTGGTATATGCGTAGGCAAGCAAAAGCGTCGAGCGCTGCATATTGTTGTTGAGGAACAGTGAGTTCTGTCGCTTCCCAGTTTGAAAGACGCTGGGTTTTGGAAATGCGCGTTCCGAAGAGTATGGCATAAATCTTGGCCAGACTGCTGTCGGTGATCATGTAATCACGCACGAGTTGCTGAAGTTCAATAAAACCCTTTGGCTCGATATGGCTGATACGATTGATGCAATGAAAATCATCTTTAAGCGACAGTCCTATTTTTGTGATGGACGGGTTCTCAATGAATTCCCTAAGCTCAGAGAAAAAACCGAGTCTGTTCAACCTGATCAGAAAGCAACAGTCGGTAGTAGAGATTTGCATCAGTGCTACCTGATGATTCTGACCTTTGCGGAAGCTCGGCCGTGTTTCAGTGTCGAACCCCACAATAGAGCAGTCGTTGAGATAATCCATGGCTTTGCGGGCATTGAGAGTGTCTTGTATGAGGATTATCCGCCCTCCGAACTGTTCGGGGGGCAATTGCGACAGTTGCTCTTTGCTGATGGCCACACCAGGCTTTGTCGGTGTGGGTTGTTGTTGTGTAATAGTGGAAGTTTCCGCCATTATAGGTCAGCAGGCTTTAAAGCTCATGTCCAGTCCTTTAACGGAATGTGTCAGCGCTCCGACCGAAATATAATCCACTCCGCATTCGCCATATTTGCGGATTGTGGAGAGGGTGATACCTCCGCTTGATTCGATTTCTGTGGCGCCGTTGATCTGGCGTACAGCGTCGACAGTGCGTTCAGGAGTGAAGTTGTCAAGCATGATGCGGTCCACTCCCGCAGCCAATGCCTGCGAGATTTCGTCGGTGTTGCGTACTTCGACTTCTATTTTCAGATCGCGGCAGGTGCGGCTGCAATATTCCTTGGCGGCAGCCACAGCCTGCGGAATGCCGCCAGCAAAGTCCACATGGTTGTCTTTTATTAGTATCATGTCGAAAAGACCGATACGATGGTTGCCGCCTCCGCCGATGGCCACTGCTTCCTTGTCGAGGATGCGCATTCCCGGCATGGTTTTGCGAGTGTCTATTACTTTAGCTTTAAGTCCTTCGAGTTCTTGCTGATAGCGGTTTGTGACAGTGGCTATGCCGCTCATGCGTTGCATTATGTTGAGCATGATGCGCTCTGTCTGAAGCAGAGACTGCACTCGGCCTTCCACGGTGAAAGCGATGTCGCCGGGTCTGACGTGCGTGCCATCATTGATGAAGACTTCCATTTTTAGATCGGGATCGAATTTGGCAAATACTCTGCGAGCCACTTCCACGCCAGCCAGAATGCCCTCTTCTTTGACTATAAGTCTTTGCTTTCCACGCTCTTCTGCGGGGATGGTGCTTAATGTGGTATGGTCTCCATCGCCGACATCTTCAGCAAACGCCAACGTGAGCAGATCATCGATAAGTTCGTCTTTTGACTTCATGATTTCTTGAGGAAATTTTGTTTTCCAACTGCAAAATTACGTAAAAATGCTGAATAATAAAAATTCAGACGCGCATGAATGAAGATATGATAGAATTCGACATCAGCCATTGCGATTCAATGATGCGGTAGCGGCCTGCTGAAGTGAGAGTGAGCTGGCGGCGGGCCTGCTCCAGTTCTGATCGGGTAAGTATTGCGGGGTCAAGACCTTCGGCTGTGCGTAGTGCGGTAAACACTTTGTCGTTATGCAGAGAATGTTTTTCGGCAGCTTCGATTTCGAAAGCTTTGGCCGGGTCCTGCATATATTTTTTGAAATCACTCGGATTGAAGCGGCGTGTTTTCCCGTCAAAACTGTGTGCGCCTGGTCCAAGTCCGAGATATGGGGTAAAATCCCAATATGCAGAATTATGGCGCGAGCGTTTTCCCGGTTGTGCGAAATTGGAAATTTCATAGTGCTCGAAGCCGGCGCCTGAGGCCGCATCACAAAGCCGGTCATACATCCGCTCAATCAGTTCATCAGGACTCTCTTTAAACTTTCCGGCCGACAGTCTGGCATGAAGCCTTGTGCCTGGCTCGATGCTCAGAAGATAGGCCGAGAGATGCTCCGGATTTAGCGCCAATACTCCGTCGAGCGAGCGACACCAACTATCAAACGTCTGTTCCGGCAGTCCATAGATCAAGTCAAGGCTTATGTTGGTGAAGCCGGTCTGGCGTAAAGTCTTCACTGCGTCAACTGCTCTGCGGGCCGTGTGACGGCGTCCAACAGCCGACAATTCGGTGTCAATCAGCGACTGAACGCCAAGGCTCACGCGGTTGACTCCTGCGCGCAGCAACGCTACAGCCCATTCGGGAGTGACGTCCTCGGGGTTTGCCTCGACAGTGATTTCGGCGTTATTATCTGCATATGCGATGTAGGGGCGCAACAATTCCGGGGGCAAGACCGATGGGGTGCCGCCTCCTATATATAT
>CAMWTI010000041.1 GCA_947177135.1 uncultured Porphyromonadaceae bacterium
CGGCTTCTGTGAAATCATCAAAAGTATAGATGTTAGCGTCCGGAATACGCGACTTGAATCCGGGGTTCATATCGAACATCCGTTTCATCTCGTCGGGATACCCGGCAAGAATGAGCATCCAGTCTCGGTTGGTGTCATCAGAGAGTGCCGTCAGCAAAGTCTCAATGACAAATTTGCCCGGATCACGTGGGTCATTGGGCTGATAGAGCTGATAAGCTTCGTCAATAAACAATATACCGCCTTGCGCTTTCTCTATGGCTTCCAAAGTTTTCTCTGACTCTGAGTTGTAGTTTTGCCCAAGGAGCGAAGCTCGTTCACGTACCACTACGTGGCCTTCAGAGAGTATACCTGCCTGACGCAGCATTTTTCCTATCAGCTTCGCAACCGTTGTTTTGCCTGTGCCGGGTGAGCCGAGAAACATCGAATGTAACGGTGAGGCGGCTACAGGCATTCCTTTATCAGACCGCATCTTGTTGAATCGCACCACACGCTCATATACGGCCAGTTTTTCTTTTACAGCACGAAGTCCCGTGAGATGATCAAGCGACAGGGTAGGTTCGCATTTCACTTCGGGTGCTTCTTCCGATGAGTCTTCAACGACCTCGCATTCATCAGTACGCGGCGCATCTTCGTCGTATAATTCTTCGAGTTCTAAAGCGAGAAATTTGTCAATGACATCGTCAAGAGGATCAACTTCGAGTGTGGAGTCCGACTCGCTATTTCGGTTAAGGCGTTTGTCTATCAGAGCTTTTGCCTGCTGTGGGGAATACTCGTCCATCGGCTCGATGTAACTTCCAAACCAAGCGCCGCGTATATCCTCGTCGCTCAAAGTGTCAAAGACGAAGCCGGCAATAGGATACTCCATACAGAGGAGTTCGGCATAAAACACACCGTTGATTTCATTGGCTGTCTCGAATGGACATTCTATGGTCCAGCGATTATCTTTATAGCTTTCCAGATTGCGACAGAATGGCTCCTTGAAGAAGGCCTTTACATTTTTTCCGTCCGGATAGAAAAGCCTAACCTCAAGTTCGGGCATCACTGCCGAAAGTTGGCAACAGATTTCGGGGGCAACGGTAAACCGAACAAGGTACTCGTGTGCGTCAACGGTGTTAAGTGACTTGAACACATCGTCGCACCATGAAGGGCGAATCCCTCCGTCGCAAATCTGATACCACTTAGTTGGGTCGCCCATCGTTGATTTGTCAAGTAGATGGATTATACTTTCAGTAAGGGGCAGTCCTGCGGTTTCATCGCGTACCACAAGTTTGTAAGTGTGGTCACCGACGATGCCCGACGTTTCAGCCGGGAAGTGGATATAACTATCCTTAAATCCATCGGCAGCAAGATTTATCCTTACTGTTTGAGTGGCCACCTCGCATCGCACAGTCATGTCTACGAGCGTCAGCGAAATGTTTCTGCGAGCACCCTTGTCGAAACGGTTATTCCAAACTTCAACCCTGACGGCAATACCGGCAAAGTTTTTATCCACAAGGAAATCATGACGATCATCGTAGGGAAATTGTTCGATGAAAACCAAATCATCAGTTTCATCGCAGTTGTAGGTGTAGAATTGGATTACATCTACGGATATGGGTGATTTTCTTTTCATATTCATACAGTTTTAGAGGGAGGACTCTTGGAGCCCTCCGGGTTAATACTTCATTTTTTAGTCTCAGCCGGAGGCCTACCTCCGGAGCCGTGCCAACATGTCAATGTACTCCCTGCTCCGATTGCCGCAATATGGATACGTCAAGACGCACCAAGGGCTATCAGGGCATTTCTGCGGTTGAAAAATGTTGGTGGAAAACTATGCGCACCTCATCTCCGCGCCGCCGGGAGGGGCAGCACCGCTGAACTTGCTGTTGTTGAGATGTAGATGCTTCATAGCTAAAAATGAAGTAATTAAAACTGTATGAAATGAGTTGCGCCACAAAGGGCTACTCCCCATTATGGCGCAAAATTAACGATAAATCCTGAATCCTACAAATATTCCTGCTGATTTTTATGCTTGATTTTTATGCATTTGTCGAAATTCATATTTCAAATTATTGCTGTCCGATAAAACTTGAAGATGGCAAAAATGCATGGCTCGAACGCTGAATAGTTACCTAAGAAGAGCCCTTTTATATCGGGAACCAAACGAAAACGGCCGCGTCCCATACGGCATGCGAGACAATGAGCGCGCCGAGACGGTCAGGACGGAATCTGTAGGCCAGTCCCCAGAAACCTCCGGCCACCATGGCCGCCATCACCAGCATGAAGTTGCATGATCCGATGTGCACCAGAGAATATACTGCCGTGGCAGCGACAAACCCGATGCCGGCACCCCATTTTTTAGAAAATTTGCGCTGGATGTATCCGCGCCAGAAAATTTCTTCGGCCGGCCCGATGATTAACAGCAGCAGAGCCGACAGCAGCCATGGCTGTATGTCTCCCTTGAAGTCATAAATATGGTTCACCTCCGGGCGGGCGAATGAAAACATCAGCTGCGACAGTTTGTCGCCTGTCCAGAATATACCCCACAGCAGGCATGCGCTTCCGATGCCGAGCGCGATATCGGATATTCGGAACCTGACGCCGCGGTACCATTTGCCCCAGAAGGTGGCCATGCAGGTGAGAATCACTGCCGATGCGGTCATTACGGGCCACAGACTCAGATGTGGCGCCGTTAATGGTGAAAACATCACGGTCCACAGTATCAAGGCTGTGAGTATGGCTGTCAATACACGTTTCATGCCATGAACGATATAAATGCCGCGCAGACCGACAATGCCAGGCAGAGCGACATGCTGAAAATCAGTTGTAGTTGAGCGGTGTGCTTGTCAAGATCGCATATCTGCATGTGGTTTCCGGGTGTGGCTCGGGCAATCATGCGGATGTTGCGCACGGCAGGCAGCATGGCCACCGCGCAGGCCGCGCAGGCCGCGACAGGAAGCATTCCGGTCGCGATCAGGACGCCGATAATAACAAACGGAACTACCAGTTCGGCCACATAGAGAACACGCGAGG
This sequence comes from uncultured Porphyromonadaceae bacterium, assembly GCA_947177135.1. Classification (GTDB taxonomy): domain Bacteria; phylum Bacteroidota; class Bacteroidia; order Bacteroidales; family Muribaculaceae; genus UBA3263. Next base: position 3,013 of record CAMWTI010000041.1, read on the forward strand.
CACGGTTGCCGATGATCATGGCCAGAGTTTTGATGCCCGCCTGTCGGTCGGTCTGCACATCGCGGGTGTTGTTGGCGTGAAGGATAGCCACCGTTATCAGGCCTACCGGAATGGACAGTACTGTTGCTTCGGGAATGTAGCTGCCGGTCATCAGGTATGACACTCCGGCTGTCGGGATCAGGGCATAAGTCATGAATATGTCAGCATCGCCGAATGCGTTATATTTCAAAAAAGGATACAGGACAGCGAGCGCCACTCCCGCCAGGCCGAGCAGCAGGATCTCTATGCCGCAGCTGAAAGCCAGGATCACTCCAAGCGAGGAAGCCAGGCCGAACAGAACGATGGACAACGTGAAGATTTCACGTTGTGAGAATTGTCCTGACGTCAGGATCTTGACAGAGAAACTGTCGGCGGCAGTGTCGACTCCGTGTCTGAAGTCATGCAGGTCGCTCCATGTGTTGCCGGCGGCCTGAAACAGAATCATTGACAGCAGCGCCAAGGCGGAATATATCCATTGGTCGGATGAGATCGGTCCGGCCATTCCGGCCGACGAACGATAGTAACAGTATGCCATTGTCACGGCCACCGGCATTGTGGATGCCGGAAATGACCATGGTCGGGTGGCAATGACCCAGTCTTTGAGAGTGTGGACGCTCATAATTAAAATGTAGGTAAAAAATATAAATCAATACATAGCCGCTTCGGCAGCGGCGAGAGACGCGGGGCGGCCGATATCGAACCATCGGTAGCCTCCGGTAATTTCGCATCCTGTTATGCGGAGTTTTCGCGACGCGCAATGCAGATAGAACGGGGTGATTGAAAAGGCGGGCGATTGCAGTTTGGCCGCATAGGCGGCCAGTTCGTCAAACAGTGACGGGTGAAACAGGTGTATGCCCTGAAAAGCCAGCGACCGGTGTGCGTCCGGATCATAGACCGTGCCCTCCGGTCTGGTCTCGCCGGTGGAGGTGTTGAGCCATCCGCACAGACGGTTTTCAGCGCGGTCAAACAGCAGCCGGCGTGACGAATCGCGGTCGGCCACAAGCAGAGTGGCCTGCGCTCCGTCAAGCTTGAGGCGGCTTAGGTCGGCGTCGGAGCAGATGTCGGCATTATGCAGCAGGATCGGCTCGTCTCCGTCAAGTATTCTGCGGGCTTTCAGCAGTCCGCCGCCGGTTTCGAGCAGCATGTCGCGCTCGTCGCTGACAATGATCTCCATGCCGAAACTGTCGTTGTCGGCGAGATAGTCAACGATTTTCTGCGCGAAATGGCTGACGTTGACCACTACGGTGGTGGCTCCGGCTGCTTTCACGTTGTCGATCACCCGTTTCAGCATCGGCACTCCGGCCACCTCCACAAGAGCCTTCGGTCGGTCGGCCGTCAGCGGATAGAGCCTTGTGCCGAGTCCGGCCGCAAATATCATGGCTTTCATTATTGTTCAAGCTGAGGCTGTTCGCGGTGATGGAGAGTCACACGCAGGTTTTGTCCGGCAAATCTTTGGCGCAGATGTTCCGCCATGTGGTCGGCGCTGTAGAGCGACCGATGACGTCCGCCTGTGCATCCGAATGCCACTTGCAGATGGGTGAATCCGCGTTCGAGATACCGCTCCACCGAAGCGTCGACCAGAGAGTAGCAATGTTCGAGAAATTGAGTTATCTCACCGTCGTTTTCAAGAAATTCGATCACTTCAGGATCCCGTCCGGTCAGAGCGCGGTAACGCTCATAGCGTCCTGGGTTATGAATGGCCCGGCAGTCAAATGTGAATCCGCCTCCGTTGTCGGTCGAGTCGGCCGGCATTCCTTTTTTGTAGCTGAAGCTCATCACTTCGACCGTCAGCGCTCCGTCTTCGTTCTGATTGCGTTGGTCGATGCTGAAAGCCAGATCTTCCGTCAACTTGCTCAGATATGGGAACGAATTAGGGTTTAGCGACATTCTGAGAGAGTGGAGTGACGCGGGAATCTGCGTCATGAAAGCCGGCTTGCGCTCATACAGGCCGCGGAATCCGTATGCTCCGAGCACCTGCATCATCCTGAACGCGACAAAGTCGGGCAGCTGAGCGAGAAAAGACTCCCGGCTGACTCCGGCCGTGTCGATATACCGGTCGATCATCTGCCGGCGTGTTTCGTCGGAGAATCCTGCACGTGACTGCCAGAGGAATGACGCCACGTCGTAGTGGACCGGTCCGCGCCTGCCTCCCTGGAAATCTATCAGCCATGGTTGGCCGTCGTGGACCATCACATTGCGGCTCTGAAAATCGCGGACCATGAATCCGAGCGGTCGCGCGCTGACAATGCGTTCGGCCAGCAGTTCAAACTCGTCTTCAAGGCGTGGTTCGTCGATTTCCACGCCCATCGGCTTCAGAAAGCAGTATTTGAAGTAATTGAGGTCCCACATCACCGACCTCCGGTCAAGTTCACTCACCGGATAACATTGGCTGAAATCCAGCCCTATGGCTCCGTTCAGCTGAAATTTCGGCAGCATTTCCATGGTCTGGGCAACCATCTCTTCGTCGGAAATGCAGTCAAGCAGCGAGGTCGATCCGAGGTCTTGCTGGAGATATGCCATCGAATCGTCGCTGACAGCGATTATCTCCGGCACGGGCAACAACCGTTCGCGGAAGTAGCGGGCCAGGCTGATGAAGGCCTGATTTTCAGCGACGTTCGTGCCCAGACATCCGATCATAGTGGATCCGTCGGCAAATCTGAACCGGAAATATCGCCGGTTTGATCCGGATCCGGTGATCGGTTCGGTCGCGATCACTTCACCGAATTCTCCGGCCAGTTGTTCAAGCCTGAGCATAGAGTCGTTCGCGGGCTGCGAGCACGCGTTCGTCGGAGATATAGTCATCATAATCCATCATCTTGTCGATTATGCCGTTTGGCGTCAGTTCGATGATGCGGTTGCACACAGTCTGGATGAATTCATGGTCATGACTGCTCATCAGAATGTTGCCTTTGAAACCTTGCAGCGTGTTGTTGAAAGCCTGGATGGATTCGAGGTCGAGGTGGTTGGTTGGCGAGTCAAGAACCATTGTGTTGGCGTCACGCAGCATCATCCTTGCGATCATGCAGCGCATTTTTTCGCCGCCGGAGAGCACCGACGCCTTTTTGAGCACCTCTTCGCCGCTGAACAGCATTTTTCCGAGGAATCCTTTGAGGTATATCTCGCTTGAATCGTTGCTGAACTGACAGAGCCAGTCGACCAGATTCAGGTCTGTGTTGAAGAATTCGGAGTTGTCGAGCGGCAGATATGCGGTCGTGATGGTCTGTCCCCATTCATAGGTGCCGGAGTCGGCCTTACGGTGGCCGGTGATGATCTCGAACAATGCGGTCATGGCTCGCGGATCGTGTGACAGGAACGCCACTTTATCGCCTTTCTCAATCTGGAAATTGACGTCGGAGAAGAGCACGTCGCCTTCAATCGAAGCGCTCAGTCCCTTTACTTCGAGAATCTTGTTGCCCGGTTCGCGGTTAGGGGTGAAGATTATGCCGGGATAGCGTCGGCTTGAAGGCTGGATTTCCTCGACGTTGAGCTTTTCGAGCATTTTTTTGCGTGAAGTCGTCTGTTTTGACTTAGCCACGTTGGCCGAGAAACGCTGAATAAATTCCAGCAGCTCCTTACGCTTTTCCTCTGCTTTTTTGTTCTGCTGCTGCTGCTGGCGCAGAGCCAGCTGCGAAGACTGATACCACAATGAATAGTTTCCGGCAAACAGCTGCATTTTGTTATAGTCAATGTCAAGAGTATGGGTGCAGACCGAGTCGAGGAAGTGGCGGTCGTGGCTCACCACAAGCACAGTGTTCTCGAATTTCGACAGATACTCTTCCAGCCATGCCACAGTTTCAAGGTCAAGGTCGTTGGTCGGCTCGTCAAGCAAAAGGTTGTCGGGATTTCCGAACAGCGCTTTTGCCAGCAGCACGCGCACCTTTTCATTACCGCTCATGTCTTTCATGAGCATATTGTGTTTGTCTTCCTTGATTCCGAGTCCTGACAGAAGTGAGGCGGCATCACTTTCCGCATTCCATCCTTCCAATTCGGCGAACTTCTCTTCAAGTTCCGAGGCGCGTATGCCGTCAGCATCGCTGAAGTCGGGTTTTGCATAGAGGGCGTCTTTTTCCTGCATGATTTCCCACAATACGGTATGTCCGCGAAGCACTGTTTCCAGAACCGTACATTCGTCGAATTTGAAGTGATCCTGTTCGAGCACACTCATTCTTTCGCCCGGGCCTTGTGTCACGTTTCCGTGTGTTGGTGAAAGCTCGCCGCTCAGAATCCTCATGAAAGTCGATTTTCCGGCGCCGTTGGCTCCGATTATGCCATAGCAGTTGCCTGGGGTGAATTTCATGTTCACGTCCTGAAAGAGCACCCGTTTACCGAATTGTTGTCCTAAGTTGTTGATTGAAATCATATACTTGTATATAAGTGATTGGAAACCGGATGCAAAGTTACGAAAAAACTCCGGCATGTGCTAATGAATCGTGCGCGAGTTCACGCATCTCGCTGATTGTTAGATGCGGTTTACGAATTATCAGTCTTTGAAAAATTGCAACATGTGCGATTTTTACGAATTGTCAGTTCGATTTTTATGTATCGCCAATAGGTGTATGTCTAAAAGGGCTAATTTTGTGTCGTTAAAAAAATCACTGCTTGTGATTTCTCCATGGTAAATTCTATCTAAGAAAAGGATACACACGCACAGACTCCGAGAAAGATAATCTCTTCGATAATGGACATGGAGTTATTAATGGCGCACTCTCCCCTGCCGGACGGAATCCGGCGCGAGTGCGCCATCTGATTTTCTGATGTCGGATTTTGTCGGGTGGTCAGCGGGCCATGCGTTTGAGCAGATTGTAGCCCGACAGGATGCCGAGCTGTCCGGCGCGCGAGATATCGGCCGTGGCGGCGTCGCGGTTGCCAAGGCTATAGTGCGCATATCCGCGGTTGAACCAGGCGGCAGCCATGTCAGGCTCTATTTCTATGGCCCGGGTGAACGCGTCGATCGCTCCGTCATAGTCCTTCATCATCAGCAGTATTGTCCCGCGGTTGAACCATGCCGGCGCCATGCGTGGCGAGATCTGTATCGCCTGATCAAGATCGGTTAGTATCTGATCGATGGCCAGCCGGTTGCGTGCGGCGATCTGTTGCTCTGTGTTGTCGGACGTGATGTCGGTCACTTCGCCTCGCCTAGCTTCAATTATTCTGTATCGTGCCACAGAGCGCAGGAACCATGCCGAGGCGAAGTCAGGAGTGAGTTCTAACGCTTTGTCAAGATCGGCTATGGCGGCGTCATAGTTGTGTACGGTCATATGGTCCATGGCGCGTCCGAAGTAGTCGATGGCCCGCGGGCTTCCTGCTGCGATTGCCGACCCGTAATTGCGGATAGATTCGAAATGGCGGTCAATATCTTCGCTGCGGGTGAACGACGGCAGTGAGTTTGTCACGTGTATCACGAAGTGGAGCGACCTGGAGTCGTTTATGTCAGCCACTTCGCGCACATATATATCGCTGTCGAGCATGCCATTGTCGTTGGCTGTTCCGGCCACATAATAAGATAATGTGTATATGGGCTGTATTTCAACTTTCACGTCGCGGTCCTGTATGCGTCCGCGGATAGATCCGTTGTTGAACTTCTGCTGAGGTCCTGTCTCGGAGTCGGTGTTAATGGTGAGCAGTGTGTCGAAGCGGGCCGAAGTGTTGTCGTCGTTGCCGGCGGTGTCGCTTTCAGTTGCCTGTCGCTGCGTGTTGTCGTGGTGTTTGTTGTCGCTGCTGACAGGTCTTTGGGCCAGCTGCATCGAGCGGCTGGCATCGGCGCGCGCCTTGCGATCGTCGCCGGCCAGAGTGTAGATGTGGCTTCTCAGTCCATAGGCACTCTCCATCATCGGATAGGCTTCGATCACGGCGTTTATGTCGGAGAGTGCGCCTTCGATATCGTGTTTTTCGGCCAGGATGGCCGCGCGGTTGTAGCGTGCGCGCAAATCGTTGGGGTTCATGCTGATCACGCGGTTCAGGTCTGCCACCGCCCGGTCGTTGTCATTCAACTCCGCGCGGAGCAGCGCCCTGTTGTAGAGCGCTACAGAATTGAGCGGGTCGGCATCGATCACATAATTGAAGTCGGCCAGCGCGCCGTTCAGATCGTCGAGATTATATCGCAGGACCGCGCGGTTGATCCGCAATGCCGTGTGCGACGGTTGCAGGCGTATCGCCTCTTCAATGTCGGCCAGCGCGGCCTGCCAGTCACCGGAGTTGTAGCTGATCATCGACCGCAGCACATGGGCCTGGCCCGACGACGGGTTGATTTCAAGCGCCCGGGTCAGGTCGGCTGTCGCCGCCGCCGTGTCGCCGCGCTCCAGATTGAGCTGCGCGCGTCCGACAAAACCGTTGTCGAATCGCGGATATTCCTTCAGCAGGACCGCGAATGTCGAGTCGGCGTCGGCATACAGTCCGGCTTCGTTTTGCGCGATGGCCATGTTGAACAGCAGATGGATGTTGAGCGGGAGCTGACGCAGTGCTCCGCGATAGTCGCCGATCGCTTCCTCGGTTTTGCCGAGATTCTGCCGGGCCACGGCCCTGACTTCCCATGCGTCAGGCAAGAACGGGTTGCGGTTCAGCGCCGCGCTGGCGTCGGCTTCTGCGCCGTTGAAGTCATCAAGATTATATTTTGCGATGGCCCTCAGCAGATAAGGCTCTGCCATCCGCGGTTTCAGCTCTATTACCTGGTTGAAATACTGTATGGCAAGCACATAGTCATCGAAGAAAAGCGCGTTTCGTCCCACGTTGAGCGCCCGCTCGATGTTGATCTGGGCGGCGGCGCTCAATGCGGAGACTATTATCAGCAGCAGGGAGGAGAGACGTCTTGATGTCATTTTTTTGAAGCTATGCTGTTTGCCATTTCCACGGCCTGGGTGATATGCGAGCAGATGTGGTCGGCGCCGACAAGCGAGTCAATGGCTGAATTATGGAGCGCGGAGCGCACTTCGGGGCGCACGCCAGAGAGGACTACGTGTATGCCATCGGCCTGCGATGATCGCACCAGGATTTCCAGATTGTGGAGCCCGGTTGAATCAATAAACGGAACTTTGCGCATGCGTATTATGCGGACGCGAGGTTTTTGTGCCATAGAGTTGCGCATCAGTTCGTCGAATTTGGTGGCTACACCGAAGAAGAACGGACCGTCGATTTCATAGACTTCGACTCCCTGGGCCACGTCGAGCATCTCGTGGGTTGACAGGTCGGTGCCCTCGGCGGTGTCGAGCTGGTTGGAGTAGACTTTGATTTCGGTGTTCTCCATCACACGGCGCAGGAAGAGCACGATGGCGAGCAGAAGTCCGATCTCAATGGCGATGGTGAGGTCAAAGATCACTGTCAGCAGGAAGGTGACAATGAGCACCGAGACGTCGCTCTTCGGATTCTTGAAGATTCCGCGCACGGTGCGCCATCCGCTCATGTTGTAACTGACCACGATCAGAACTGCGGCAAGGCATGCCATGGGGACCAGGTTGATCAGCGGCATCAGCAGCAGGAATATGGCCAGTAGGACGAGGGCGTGTATGATGCCGGCCACCGGAGTGCGTCCGCCGTTGGTGATGTTGGTCATGGTGCGTGCGATGGCGCCGGTGACAGGAATGCCTCCGAACAGCGGCACCACCACGTTGGCCAGTCCCTGGCCGATCAGTTCTGTGTTGGAGTCGGTGCGCGAGCCTGTCACGCCATCGGCCACGGTGGCCGAGAGAAGCGATTCGATAGCGCCGAGAATTGCGATTGTGAATGCCGACGGCAGCAGCATGTTGATAGTGGCCATGTCGAGGGTGAATCCATGGGGAACCGGAATGTCGGTAGGCAGTGAGCCGAAGCGTGCGCCGATGGTTTCGACGGGAATGCCGCAGAAGTAGACCACCGGTGTGACGATCAGGATTGCCAGCAGGGCGCCCGGCAGTTTTTTAGACACTTTCGGAGCCAGAATGATGATGAGCAGGGAAACAAGTCCCACGGCCAGGGTGACCCAGTCGATTTTGTCGAAATTACGGAAATATACGCCCCATTTCGGGATAAATTCGCCGGGCAGATCTTTAAGCCCCAGTCCGAAAAAGTCGTTCATCTGGGTTGAAAAAATGGTCAGCGCGATGCCGGCCGTGAAGCCCACGACGATCGGGTAGGGTATGAACTTTATGACAGTGCCTAAATGAAACAGCCCCATCAGGATCAGAATCAGCCCGGCCATCAGAGTGGCTACTGCAAGGCCTTCGAGTCCGAACTGCCCGATGATTCCATAGACGATGACGATGAATGCTCCTGTGGGACCTCCGATCTGCACCGAGTTTCCTCCGAAAGCCGACACTATGAAGCCACCGATGATGGCGGTTACGAGACCTATGGTCGGACTGACGCCTGATGCGATGGCGAATGCGATGGCGAGCGGCAGGGCCACTATGCCCACCACAATACCTGCCACCAGGTCGTCTTTGAATCTGCTCAGTGAATACTGGCCGAACGTTGACCATAATTTCGGCCGGAACGAAATAGCTCCTGAAAGTTTCATCTCTTTACTTGGATTACCTTGAAACGAAATATAATATAATTGGAAAACACGGCGCAAAGATACTTATTTTTCGTGACGTGGCAAAAATGGAGAGTTTTGGCGGCGGTGCATTGCCATTGCTGGCATCGTGTGTGAAATTTTGGCAAAAAAGATTGTGTTGTGCTAAAAATTGCGTAACTTTGAAGCCAATTACTAACTTATCAGTTTGATTTATGTATAAATTTGATTCGGCCGCATCACGGAACATGGCGCTCGCGTTGGCGCTCATGGCCGGTGTGTGTGGCAATACTGCTGCTCAGTCAGTGATTTTTCCGCAGCCTGAACAACCGGGGCCGGCTGCCTTGACTATGGTCTCCGACGGCGGATTTGAACTGGGCAATGATCTGTTTACTGCATCGTTTGTCCCCAAAGGCGGTTCGCTTGTGTTCGGCGGTTGCGATGCCATGAATCTCACAGCCGGTTCAGAGCTGTTCAGCGTCACGTTTGCCAATGGTGTCACGGTCTATGCGTCTGAGATGGAGATGTCGTCTGCCAGGGCGCTGCGCTGCAAGGGAGATTCCGAGGCGGCCCGCGGTTCCGAACGCTTTGACGGCTGGGCGCTGGTGGCCGACTTTACGGTGGCCGATCTCGACATCACCTGGCGGGCCGTGTTGCGTGACGGTTCGCACTATCTGCGCACAGAAATGGAGCTGACTGCCAAGTCTGACGTGGCGATGCAGGCTGTCACCCCCATGATCTATGAAGTCGCCACCGGTAACGGGGTGAGCGCGCCGGTGGTTGTGGGCAATACCCGCGGCGCCATTCTTGCCAGCGACAATCTTTTTGCCGGCGTGGAATCGCCAATGGGCATCAACACTGCTTCCGGCAGTGCGCAGGCCGCATCTTTCACCTATGATTCGTGGACTCCCGAGTCTTTCTCCTGGACTCCGGGCGACGCTACTCCTGCAGGGGTCAAGGCGCTTGGCTTCGAAAGCTCTGACATTGTCGGCACCAAGGGCTATCTGGTGTTTCGTGAGGCCGGTGCCAATAAAGTCACTTTTGAATATCGGTCGGGAACGCACCGCCTGAACATTGTTGGTGTCGACGTGGTCGATATCTACAGCAAGGAGGTCGTGGCTTCCGATTATCACTTCGGCTATACCGGCGGGGCGAAGGCCGACAATGTGTATACTCTCGACATTCCTGAATCCGGCGCTTATGAGTTGCGCTATTTCATGGAGACCAGGACCGAGACAATCACCAGTTCCGGTGCAATCAGTTTTGACAAGAAGGTCACAGTGCCTGAGATCGTCTATGGCGACGCTCCGGTCAGCGCTCCGCGGAAGGTGGTTGCCGACGGGACTGCGATGGCCGACGGATCGGCTATCACCGACAACTGGAATCCCTCCATGTGGCGACAGGTGAGCCAGGCGGAATTTCCTTCCCGAATCGGCGAACTGGGTTATGGTGTTGACGATGTGAAGTACATCGGCCGTCGAATCAATTTTGCCGAGACAGGCAGATTATCGGCTGAATTCGTGTATTCGTCAGGCAATTGCGGACTCAGTATTGTCGGTATGGACCTGATAGACGACGAGGGCAACGTGGTGACCAGTGACTATCACAAGGGCTTCTCCGGCAATCTCAAGGAGAACAACGTGTACTCTTTCCAGGTGCCCTATGCCGGCGAGATGACTGTGCGCTATTTCTGCGAGAACAAGACGGAAGAAAATGTGTCATCGGGCAATATCAACCTTTCGCTGGCCACGCATTATGTGGTTTACGTGCCGGTTGAAGGCTCAACTCCTATCGAAGGCCGATGGAGCCGCAACACGACGCTGGCTGCCGGAAAGACATGGACAATCAGCGCTGTGGCCGGCATCATAGCTCCCGGACAGGCCCGTCGTTCGGTGCTTGCTTACAGCGAACGCGAACGCGCTGTGCCCTGGCGTGCGTTTCCTCTCTACAATTCATGGTATGAACTCAACATCGACCGCAACAATGCCGCTCCTCCGACCTACACAGGCAACATGACCGTCGAACAGTGTGTCGACGTGGTGGGCCAGTGGCGCAAGAATCTTTATGATGCTCACGGCGCGAATATCGCGGCTTTTGTGTGGGATGACGGATGGGACGAATACGGTACATGGACCTTTAACTGCAACTTCCCCAACGGATTCAAGGAACCGGACGAGGCGGCTACCGCCATGAACACCGGTATCGGCGGCTGGCTCGGCCCGGTTGGCGGGTATGGCGCCAGCGGCAACTATCGCCGTCAGTATTGGAACGACAAGGGCGGCATGCAGCTCAGCAATCCGGCATATTACAAAGTGTTTCTCGACGCTTGCTCCAATCTGGTCAACGACTATGACTTCCGATTCTTCAAATTTGACGGTATCAGCGCTCAGTTCAGTTCGGTCGGCCCGGATGCCGGCACTGTTGGCGAGGAAAACGCCGAAGGCATCATTGACCTCGAACAGCAGGTGCGCAAAATCAAATCCGACATATTCCTGAACACCACGGTCGGCACATGGGCCTCGCCGTTCTGGTTCCGTTTCACCGACGCCGTGTGGCGTCAGGAGGCCGATTATGGCACAATCGGCAACCAAGGCTCCGACCGTGAGCGCTGGATCACTTATCGCGATCGTCTGGTATATCAGAATTTCGTGCAGAACTCACCGCTGTGTCCGATCAACACTCTGATGACCCACGGCGTGATTCTGACCCGCAAGGGCGCCGTCGCCACTGACATGGGCTATGACGGAATCGTGCGCGAATTGCGGTGCGCTTTCGCCTGCGGTTCAGGCATGGTTGAACTGTATTGCGATTATGCAGCCCTCAACGGCATCAACGGCGGCGCTCTCTGGGGCGATATCGCCGAGTGCATCAAATGGCAGGAAAGGAATGCCGATGTGCTTCCCGACGCACACTGGGTCGGCGGAAATCCGTGGGACGGTTCTCGCGCCAACGTCTATGGCTGGGCTTCGTGGAATGGCGACAAGTCCACTCTGGCACTGCGCAATCCCTCGGCCTCGGCCAGCACTTTCACTTTCACCCTGCGTGAGGCGCTTGATATTCCTGACTATTTCACCGGCTCGGTCATTCTCTCGCCTTCGTTCGAGAAGCAGGATGAACTTCCGGGTCTGACCGTCGGCGAGCCTGTTGACATTGATGCCGTCATCACCGTGAATATGCCACGTTCGTCGGTTTTCGTGTTCGACGGAATCGACAGCGATAAAGTATCGATTGAATCAGTTGCCGCTGCCGACGATGTGAATCAGTCGCCTACGACCGGATGCTTCGACCTGATGGGCCGTCCGGTGGCCAATCCCACTGCCGGAATCTATATTGTCGACGGACACAAGACTATTCTGCGCTGATCTTCCATAGTTCAATATATACACAGAGAGGCCGCGTGTGAGCGCGGCCTCTCTGTGTATATTGTCATCGTCATGACGGTCTTAATTATTTTGCAAAAGTTATATTTATTTTAGAGAAATTTAGTATATTTGCGGCTTAATAACGCTAATTGCGTGTTTCAGTTAACTTTTTATTCTTTTTAACCTCAAATCACACACCATGCACAAATCTCTGGTAGCATTGCTGTCGGTCGTGCTGACAGCTTCGGGAGCGCTATTTGCCGATACTCCCGTCGGATGGACTGAGCAACAGCCCGTCTACTTCACAATCAAAAGTAATCGTGACAGCAAGTATGCCACCGAAAAAGGCGGAGGTCTTGTCGGCAACAGCAATGTGACCGAGCGGGGCAAATGGTATCTCATCGATCGTGGCGACGGGTCGTTTGACATCCGCAACGGTATCTCCGACAACTATGTCGACCCTTCGGCCGCTAACGACACGCAGTTGCAGGTGAGTTCCGCCAAGCCGGCCAAAGGTTGGTCGTTTAAGTCGAGCGCCGCCAGCGGCCACTACATCATTGTCAACGGTTCCAGCCAGTTCAACCAGACCCGGGCAGCTCTCGGTTTCCTGGTCTATAACTGGGGCGGCGGCACCAATACCACCGATGATGGCTGTCAGTTCGTGCTGACCCAGACCTCGGCCCCCGACAAGAGCGCCATCGAAGACGTTAAGATTCCTGCACCGGTGCTCACGGTGACTGACCGAACGTTTGACGGTGTGGCCGCCTATCGCGCCGATCTCGACTTTCCCGATGAGGCCGCCAGGATATTCGCCGCCAAGGCCACAACTACTGCGGTGGAATACATCATGGAGGCGAACGGCAAAGACTTTCAGGTGCTTGTCGGCTCCAGCAATGTCAGCTCTCCCAATTACTTCTGCTATGCGGTGCGCCCGGGCGGCCCCGCTTTTCGCGGCGTGTGGCGGAACGGCGACGACAACTGGTACACCATGACCGGCGGCGGCACCGGCTCCCACAAGGTGGTCTTCGTGTCTGACCCCGCTGTGGGTATGTGGGCTTTTGTCGACGGCACCCGCATCGCCACCTATGATCTTAACAAGCTCGGCGAATACGGCGTGATTGGCTATGGCAACATCGACGAGGCTCCCGATGCGCTGACAATCGGCGGCGTTGTGTGCCCTAAGTCAGTGAACTCCGGCACACTGAACTATATGACCGGCACCGTCAAGTCTGTCCGTTTCTATGACACGGCCCTTACCGACGAGCAGATAGAAGCGCTTGAATGGAACGGCCTCACCGCCGACCAGTCGGCCAACGTGGAGCCTGATCCGGTAATCCCGACCGGCCCATACGGAGTGAATTATCCTGAGGGTACCATACTCAGTTCGGCCAGATATAACCGCGCCACCGAGTCGGTGGGTCTCACCACTTCCCGCGGCCGTCAGAGCCGCAGCGTGAGCCAGGGCCTTGACCGTCTGCTCTATCATTCGCTGATGAATGAAGCTCCATTTGTGGTGAAGCAGGGCGAGTCGGTCACCGCCACCTTCGGCCACACTTCCGGCGCCATGAACGGCTATGTCTACATAGATCTTGACGACGACGGCCAGTTCGATCCCGTCACCGAGCTGGTGGCCAAGTCGCAGGGCATTCAGGTCAATCCCCCCGCATTCACCATTCCCGCCGATCTGGAGCCGGGAGTTTATCGTGCACGCTTCAAAGTCGACCTCGGCAGCGACGATCCCGCCGGCGCCACCGCCAAGGGCAACAGCATCGTCTACAACAACGGCGCCATCATCGATGCTCCACTCATGGTCATGAACTCCGATTTCACCGTTGATCTCGGTTACACAGGAGGCACACTTGTCGATGTGGAAGGCGCTGACCTCGCCGGCGTCAGGCCCGCGGCGCGCGCCCTGCTTTTCACTGCCGTTCCCCCTGCGGGCCAGCACCTCGAGTCAGTCACCGTGACCTATGGTTTCCCGTCGCGCGAAAGCAAGTGGGGCAACACCCAGACATTCGATGCTGTGATCGACGGCGATCTCTTCCGCAACAGCGGCACCATTGACGCGTCGTGTATGCTCGGCGCCGAAGTCAGCCTCACCGCAGAATATGCCGGTGGCGACTATGTCGATCCACGCGAGAAGGACGGCTACAAACTCGTGTGGAACGTAGAGTTCAACGAACCTGACGGCACTCCCGCCGACATGGAGAACCACTGGCAGACCCCGTGGGTGAATCCTGGCGCGGCATGGGCCAAGTATATCATAGAGGACAACTCTCTGCGCAACGTGCAGGGAGGCCGCCTCGTCCTCACCGCCAAGGAGCAGAACGGCACATGGACCACCGGCGCCGTGTGGAGCGAAGATCATTTCTATTTCACTTACGGCTATGTCGAGGCCCGCATCATGTGCAACTGGCAACTCGGCACATTCCCCGCATTCTGGATGATGCCCCATGACTTCACTGATCCCGACTGGCCCGAATGCGGCGAGATCGACATATGGGAAGCAGCCAAGAATCCCGCCACGTCACACCACACCGCCCACGGTGTGTGGAGCAACTACAACGGTTACGGCGGCTGGGGCAATCCGCAGCCCATCGACTATTCCGTGCCACATACTTTCGCTCTCGAGTGGACCCCGACCTCGCTGGAATGGTTTGTCGACGGCAAGAGCGCCCACTTTATCGACAAGGGCAACAGCAAGCTCATCGACAGAAACACCAACCGGCCATCATGGCCTTTCGATAAGCCATTCTTCATCATTCTGAACCAGAGTGTCGGCAACGGCGGCTTCGCTGCCAACCCGGCTGTCGGCACGGTCTACACCACCGAGTTCGACTATGTCCGTGTCTATCAGAAACCGGGTCAAAGCAACTTCGGCGGCGACCAGAGTTCCATTGTCGAAGTCGGGAGTCTGGATAGACCGGCTGCCACCGTGGCCTATGACCTGCAGGGGCGCCGTGTGACCAGCCCCACTCATGGCCTCTATATCATCAACGGCCAGAAAGTCTACCTCCACTGATAGCTGATTGATAGGCTATTGGTTGGGATTATTGGAAAACCTCGGTTTAAAGCCGAGGTTTTCCAATAAGTTGAGTGTCCGGATCCATTTGTGGACGTGTTGAATTTTTGATTTTTCACCATGCTGAGAATCTACCTTCGGAGGTTGGCGCGCGGCTTTATCTTTGTGGCATCATGAAAGTAGATGGTAAATTCTTTGAGCAGCGCTGGGTCAAGGCTATCCAGGCTGAGTTCGGGGCACAGGGCGTGCTCGCAGTGATCAGACTTTTTTGCAGTGTTTTCGACTCGCCTAAGGGTTACTGGCGTGACTGGTCGCGGCTTGACGAGGCAGTGCTTGCCGGAGAGGCCGGCCTTTCGGTAGAGGGTGTCAGGCAGCTGATAGACCGGTTGGCGGAGTATGGTGTCATCAACTGCGAGAAGCTCAATCGCGACAGTGTCATCACCTCCAGGACCATTCAGCTCGAATACATCCGCCAGGCCGGGGTGTCGCGCGCCAGGCGGCTCGACTGGCATAAGCACTCGCTGATTCCACTGGAGGAGTTGCTTGAACTGGGCATTGCGCCGGCGATTTTCGGGGATTTTGACGAGGAGTATGGCGTGCCGTTGCCGATAAACCGCAAAGCTACATATCTTTATCCGAAGTTCCGGCAGATACGTTTGCGTCATCGCGACCCGCTCGTACATCTGTATCGTGTGGTCAAAGTACCGGGGTCTTAGAGCGGCAAACGGGGTTCGAACCCGCGACCCTTGGCTTGGGAAGCCAATGCTCTGCCAACTGAGCTACTGCCGCTTCTGTTGCTTGTGCCGCAAAATTACAGTTTTTTTACGAATCCGCCAAATCCTGTAACTATTCAGCGAATGGATGATATAGGCACCAAATCTTGAGGATATTGAAT